>CAYYWP010000018.1:0-36044 GCA_964475125.1 uncultured Binatia bacterium (SeqCode)
GCCGATGATACCGATTCCCCACATGCACGCGTGCGCCTGCGCACACTCGTGGCTAGGCGTCGACGGCGCCGCGGAGGAAGAGGCGTTCATCGGCGGCCAGCGCGCGGCCGCGCGGGCGCGTGCCCGGCGGCACGCACCAGGCGGCGGCGCGGGCGCTGCGCAGGGCCCAGGCGGCCGCGCTGGCGAGCGTGAAACGCGCCAACTGGCGGCGCCTCGCGTAGCGGCGCGCCACGCGCACGCCGTTGCGGCCGAGGAAATAGGCGCGCGGGAACACCCACTGACTGCCGGTTGCCGCGCTCGAGCCGCCGGCGTGCAGCACCGCCGCCGCGCCGGCGTACACCACCCGCCAGCCCGCCCGCCGGGCGCGCAGGCACCAGTCGACGTCCTCGTGGTAGCCGAACAGCGACTCGTCCAGCAGGCCGATCTGCTCCAGCGCCGCGCGCCGCCAGAGATAGCCATTGCCGAGCGCGACGTCGACGTCGCGCTCGGTCTGCCACGCCGGCCCGTCGGGCGCGCCCGCGCCGTCGCTGCGCACCAGGAACGGCCCGAAGGTCAGCGTGCCGTACGCCCCCCACAATCGCCTCGGCTCCTCGCGCAGCAAGTTGCGACATCCGACCACGGCAATACGTTCGTCGGACTCCGCCACGCGCACCAGCTCGCTGGTCAGCTCCGGGGTCACCTCGGTGTCGCTATTGAGGATCTGCACGTAGTCGGCGCCGCGGGCGAGCGCCCACCGAATGCCGACGTTGTTGCCGCCCGCGTAGCCGAGGTTGCCCGCGTTCTCGATCACCGGCAGGGCCGGATGCCGGGCGTGCAGCGCGGCGACCGTGTCGTCGCGCGACGCGTTGTCGATCACCACCGGTGCAACCGCCGGGTAGGTGAGCCGCGGCAGGCTGGCGGCACAGCCGAGGACGTCGTCGCGCCGGTTCCAGGTGAGGATCAACAGCGCGACGCGCGGCACGGCGGAGCGCATCGACGGCCTCGCGTCGCGCCACCGCTCAGCGCCGCGCGCCGATCGCCTCGGCGTAGAGGGCGCGTACCGCGCCGGCGATCGCATTCCAGCCCAGGTGCGCCTCGACGTAGCGGCGGCCATTCAGCGCGCAGCGCTGGCGCTCGCGGCGATCGTCGAGCAGCGTGCGCAGGGCGGTCGCCAGTGCCGCCGCATCGCCGTAGGGCACGGCGCGCCCGGCATCGGCCGCGCGTACCAGCTCGCCGCATCCCGAATCGTCGCACACCACCACCGGCGTCTCACACATGAGCGCCTCCGCCGCAACCAAGCCGAAGATCTCGTCCGTCGACGGATAGGCCACCACGTCGGCATCGACGAAGGCCGCGTTGCGATCGTCCGGGAGCAGCAGTCCGGTAAAGATGACGCGGTCGGTCAGGCGAAGCGAGTCGGCGAGCGCCCGGATGGGGGCCTCCGGCATCATGAAGTTGCCCGCCACCACCAGGCGCACGGACGGCGGCATGGCGGCGAGGGCGCGCAGCAGCACGTCGACGCCTTTGCGCGGGGTGATCTTGCCGACGAAGACCACCAGCGGGCCGTCGCCCAGGCCAAAGGCGCGGCGAAAGCTGCCGCGCGCCGGCAGATCGCGAAACTCATCCAGCCGGACGCCGTTCGGGACGATGCGCACGCGCTCGGGCGCAACCCCCGCGGCGACGTACTGCGGCACCTCCGCCTGCGAGACGGCGACGCAGGTGGCGGCGCCGGTCAACAAGGTGTCGGCGCCGAGCCGATCGAGCAGCCGCTTGAGCGAGACGTAGCGCTCGATCGGCGGGACGGTCCCATTGCCGGTGAACACGTAGGGAATCGCCTGGCGGCGGGCGGCCGCGCCGACGACCGCTTCGAGCAGATGGCGGTGTGAGTGCACGTGCACGATGTCGAACCGGTCGAGGTGGCGCCACGGCACCGGCAGGATGCCCAGCGGCAGGTAGAGCTGGCCGTGGTAGGCCACGCCGTTGTGCAGATTGCGGAAGCGCCGCACGCGAATGCCGTCGACCTCTGCCTCCAGCGGCCGACAACGCCGGGTGGCGTCGAGCACGTCGGTCGTCCACACCGTGACCTCGTCGCCCATCTCCACCAGCCCGCGGCAGATCTCGTAGGCGCAGCGCGGCATGCCCCCATACGCCCAGGCCGGATGAAAGCTCGGTGTGACGTGCAGAATGCGCACGGTGGCGGCTCGGGGTCGCGTCTAGTGGTCGGGCGCGGGTGGCGAGGCGGGTGGTGCGGACGTCGCCAGGGTGACGTAGTGCCAGAGGTCGAGGCCGACGAGGAGGACGCGCTTATCGCCCGCGAGCTGCCCGTAGACGGCCGTCGCGGTGGGGTTGTCGGCGCCCAGGATGAGCACCACCGGCGGCTCGCTGCCACGCCGCAAGGTGAGGCGCGCGCGCGGATGATCGAGGCCGAACTCCCCCGGCGCGGCATCCGCGGCCACGGTCTCGATGCGCGAGTGGAAGACCGCGGCGAGCAAGCGCTCCACCAGGTCCGCACCGATCTCACGCCCGCTCGGTTCGAGCACCTCCCAGCCGTCCGCCGTGCGCGCGACGCGCAGGCGCCGTTCGTCGGTTTCGATCTCCAGCGTCTCGACGGCGCGTTCCGGCGCCGGCGCCGCGGGGCGGATCGCCCCGGGCGGCGGCGCAGACGGTGCCGTCACCCACAGCGCCAGGCCGAGCGCCGCCGCCAGCGCGACGTAGGTCAAGGCGTGGCGCCACGACATCGCGCTATCCGTGCCGGCGGCGAACGCCGTACACCAGCACGCCCGCCATCGCCACCAGCGCCGGCTGCAGCCCGGCGGCGAGCCAGAGGAGCGACGTCCCCTGCTCCTCCGAGATGTAGAGCTGATGCACACCGGGCAGCTTGCGCGGTGGCCGGCGCCCGACCAGATGCTCTTCGCCGGCGAGCCAGTTGACGGCATTGAGCAGCAAGTCGCGGTTGCCGAGGTAGTCGAGAAACATGTTGGCGGCGAAATCCGCGTCGCCGATCACCAGCAGGCGGCCCGGATCGCCATCCGGACGTCCGATCAGGGCACCGGCGGCGACGCTCACCGGCCCCCGGGTGTCGCGACCGGCGAGGAACTCCCCCGTGCCGCGCTCGAGCGCGCCGCGATCCGGCGTCCGCCAGCTGAGGGGAGAGGAGACGAGGAGATCGGCGGCCTGTCGCGCGGCCCCGGCCGGGGCGCTGCGCACCGCGCGCGCGCCGGAGAACAGCGCCGGCTCGCGCTGCGCTGCGCTGACCGGATGCCTCGCCGTCGCCCCCGTCACCGGGAGGGTCAGGGCATCCCCGGCGAACAGGCGCCGTTCCGGATCGAGCACGACCTCGTCGCTCACCACCACGCCGTAGCGCTGCAGCAAGGCCATGATGCTCGGGGAGTCGTCGGGATCGAGGAGCGCCAGGACGCGCCCGCCGCGTCGGAGGTAGGCGTCGATCTGCGCGATCGCGCTGGGTGGCAGGTTGCGGCGCGGGCCGGCGATGACCAGGGCGCGGGCATCGGGCGGGACCGGCGTGTTGGCGTCGAGCGCCAGCACGTCGACATCGTAGAGCTCGTTGTAGAGCGCGATGGCGGCGTTGAAGTAGCCTCGCCGTTCGTCGCGATCGCCGGGCTCGCGCTCGCCGTTGCCGGAGGAGAAATACAGCTGGCGGTGTCCGGGACGGGTGACCTGCAGGATGGCCGCGATCAGGTCGCGCTCGTGCGGCTGGTAGAAGCGATCGCGGCGGCCCTCCGACTCGACGACCACGGCCCCGTAGGCGTCGACGCCGAAGCGCTGGGCGAGCGCCGGGTTGCGGTTGAGATCGACCACCCGGTACTGGATCAGCGGTTGCTCGGCGCTCACCCGGCGCAACAGGTCTTCCATCTCGCGGTTGCGCGGGTCCTCGCTGCGCAGGAAGGCGGTCGCGGTCACCGGCCGCTCCAATCCGGCGAGCAAAGCGCGGGCGTTCTCCGACAGCACGTTGCCCTGCTCGGGCGTCAGATCGAGGCGCCAGCCGGTGCGCGTCGCAAGGCGTTGGACGCACGCCAGGGCGACCATACAGGCCAGCGTGCCGATGACGGTGGCCGCCCAGCGGCTGGCGCCGATCACGATCGGCGCCCCCACCAGTGGCGCGCTTCGAGCACGCGCAGCGTGAGGAAGACGAAGAACGCCGCCACGGCGGCGAAGTAGGCGACGTCTGCGGCGTCGATCACCCCGCGCGCGAAGGGCTCGAAGTGATCGAACATCGCCAGCTCGGCGGCGGCGCGCAACAGCCGCGGCGTGGTGGCCGCCTCGTTCCAACTCAAGGCCCAGAAGAACAGCAAGAGACCCAAGGTGCCGACCGCGGCTACCACCTGGCTGTCGGTGAGCGCGGAGACGAACAGGCCGCAGGCCGTGAAGCTCGCCGCCAACAGCAGCAGCCCGAGGTAACTGCCGAGCACCGGTTGCCACGGCAGCGGGTAGATGGTGGCGAGAAACAGCGGGCCGGTGAGCGTTCCGGCCAGCAACAGCGCGACCACGATCAGACAGGCCGCGAACTTGGCGGCGACGATGGCGCCGTCGCGCAGCGGGGTGGTGAGCAGAAACTCCATCGTTCCCAGGCGGTGCTCTTCGGCCAGCAGCCGCATGGTGAGGAGAGGCACGACCAGCAGCAGCACCATCGAGATCGAATACGGCGCCCCGGCGAGAAAGGCGACCCAGAAATTGCCCAGCAGGTTGAGGCCGAAGCCGTACTGCACGAAGTAGATGAGCTGGGTGTAAAAGAAGAACCCGGTCAGCAGGTAAAAGACCGCGCCGACCACGTAGAGCAACGGCGTGGTGAAGTAGGCGCGCAACTCCTTGCGCAGCACAGCGAACACCGTCATGGGCCGAACGGGGCGCGGCTCACGGCTGGTCGCCGGTGAGGCGCACGAACAGATCCTCGAGGCTCGGGGTCAGCGGGCGCAGCTCGAGCAGCGCCCAGCCGCGCGCCACCACCGCCGCCGCCACGGCGGGAGCGAGCTCGCCGCCAGGGCGGGCGACGACCGTCAGCTGCGCCGCGCCGTCGTCGCTCGGCTGCGCGGTGACCTCGGCGACCTCGGCCAGCCGCGCCAGGACGGCGACGACCTCGGCCGTGGGGCCGCGCACGCGCAGCCACAGGCGCTCGACCGCCTGGTGCGCCTGCACCAGCGCCGCCGTACGGCCCTCGGCCACCACCCGGCCGCGGTCGACGATCACCATCCGGTCGCACACGCTCGACACCTCGGCCAGGACGTGGGTGCTGAGCAGCACCGTCGTGCGGCCGCGCAGGCCGCGCACCAGGTTGCGGATCTCGACCACTTGGCGCGGGTCGAGCCCGACCGTCGGCTCGTCGAGAATCAGCACCGCCGGTTCGTGCAGGATCGCCTGCGCGATCCCCAGCCGCTGGCGGTAGCCGCGCGACAGGTGGCCGATCAGGCGCCGGCGAACGTCGGCGAGGCCGCAGAGGTCGACCGCCGCCGCCAGCCGCGCCCGCCGTCCCTCGCCGACCAGGCGTCGGATGTCGGCACACAGAGCGAGGAATTCGTCGACCCGCATGTCCGGGTACCAGCCGGTGTCCTCCGGCAGGTAGCCGATCAGGTCGCGCGCCTGGCGCCCGGCGCGGCGGACGTCGACACCGGCGACGTCGATGCGCCCGCGCGTGGGCGCGAAATAGCCGGCGATGGCGCGCATGATCGTCGTCTTGCCGGAGCCGTTCGGCCCGACCAGGCCCACCACCTCGCCGCCGTCGGCGCGGAAGGACACGTCGCGCACGGCCACCGTCTGGCCGAAGACCTTGGTGAGCCGCTCGACGGCGATCATGAGAAAGGGCTGGTGAGTTGGATCGCTGCGCATCCGGCGCGAGCCGTAGGCGCGGGACCGGTGCCCATCGGCAGCGCCGCGCGCTGCCCGGTGGGATGGGGCACGGCAACCGCATCTCGGCTGCGGCGGTTCAACACCGGCGGCGGCCTCGCGCCACACCCCCCACTGGGCGACGCGCCGCGTCGCCGGCGGGCACAGGTCCCGCGGCTACGGCTCGCGCGCGGGCGTTCAGTGCTCGCTCGTCACCAGGAGAGCGGAACGCCTTCTGCACGGGGCCGCCGAGCGTCCGTCGAGGCATGCGCATCACGCCCGGCGCTGCTGCAGCCGCTCCAGGGCGCGCTTGCGGCGCGCCTCCTCGCGCGCGATGCGATCGGCCTCCAAGACCACGAAACGCGGCTTGAAGGTCAACAGCGAGACCGGCAGCAGGGTCATCGAGCCGATGAAGCTGATGCCCATCCACAGCGCCAGCAACAGACCCATCTCGGAGTCGAAACGGATGCGCGAAAAGGTCCAGAACAACGTCCCGGCGATCATGCTCACCGCCGTGAAGGTCACCGCCTTCCCCGAGGTGACACAGGCTTCGTGCACGGCGTACTCCCAGTCCGGTTTCAGCTTGTACTCCTCGATCACGCGGCTGACGATGTACAGCGCGTAATCGATGCCGAAACCGACGCCGACCGTCACCACCGGCAGGGTGTTGATGTTGATGCCGATGTTGCGCGCCCCCATGTAGGCGTTGACGATGCCGTTGGCGACCAGCAGTGGGATCAGCATGTAGATGCCGGCGGCGAACGACCGGTAGGTGAACAGCAGCACGAAATAAATCGTCCCGAAGCCCAGCAGGTTCATCAACAGGTCGTTGCGCAGCAGCTCCTCGTTGGCCGCCGCCAAAACGCCGATCAGTCCGCCGGCGAGCTTGAACGACGCCTTCCAGGGGACGCTGATCGTTTCCTCGACGACCGTGCCATCGCGCTGCAGCGCGACGTCGACCAGCGTCTTGGTGGCGGTCTCCTTCTGCCAGCCGAGGCGCCAGCTCGCCAGATCGTGGACCGGGACCTTGCCGACGCGCACCACCACGTCGCCGGCCTGGAACGGGCCCCCATCGGTGGCCTGCGCGCTCTCGACCCAGGACGGCCCGGCCCGCTCCCAGTTCGGCTGGTCGCCGACCGCGGTGATCGCCACCGTGCCATCGCGCTCCTCGACCTGCAGGCCGAGATCCTCCATCTGCGCGCCGTAAATGAAATCCTTGGCGCGCTTGATGATGCGCCGGATGTTGCCGCCCTTGTGGTCCTTGCAGAAGAACGTCACGTGGGCGGTGGTGTAACTCGGGTCGACGTACTTCGCCGTTTCGGTCGGCGGCGAGCCGGAGAAGTAGATGAAGAACAGGCCGCCGACGTCGACCCAGCTGTCCGGAATCACGCCCCATTTGGGCTCGAGCTCGTGGAACACCATGTTGACGGCGCGGATGATGTCGGCGAGTGAGAAGCTGTAGCCGATGCCCGGATCGCGCTCGAGCGTGCGCTGAAACTCCTCCATGCGCCGCAGCATGCGCGGGTCCTTCATCGCATCGCGATCGTAGCCTTCGGCGACCACGATGAGCGGCTCGACGCCGCCGAACTTCTGCTGGATGCGCTGGTGCGACACGTTGTAGGGGGCGTCGGCGCGCAGGATCGGCGAGGCCGAGGTCGGATCGCCGATCACCAGCGACTGCCAGAAATGGGCCGACACGACGATGCTCGCGACGGTGATCGCGAAGGTCGCGCGCCGGCCCGTGCGGCTGAGCACGGCGGTGACGCAGCGGTCGATGACGCGTTTGAACCCGCCGCGCTCGCGCTGGTGGATGATGTGCGTCTTCGGCGGCTCGAGGTAGTAGTAGACGATCGGATTGAGCAACAGCTCGCTGACGACGATGGTCATGATCCAGAAGGAGGCGCCGATGGCGAGCTTCTGCAGCAGGACGATCGGCACCAGCAGGATGACGAGTACGCCGAAGGCGTCGGTGAGGATGCCCGACAGCGTCGGCACGAACAGCTCGGCGAAGGCGTCGATGATGGCTTCGTTCTTGTCGCCGGTGCGGCCGTAGGTCTCGTAGTAGCGATCGTGCATCTGCACCGAGTGGCTGACGGCGCGCGCGGTGACGAAGAACGGAATCACCATCACCAGGGGGTCGAGCGAGAGCCCGATCAGGTGCATGAAGCCGAGCCCCCAGATGGCGGCGAAGACGCCCGAGATGGTCGGGCGCAGCGCACCCCGCCAATCGCGGAAGTAGAGGTAGAGCAGGATCCACAGCATCACCGTGGTGGCGATGAAGATGTACTTGATCTCGCCGGCGTAGTCGTAGACCCAGCCGTACAGGCGCGGCTCGCCGGCGACGTAGATCGTCGTGTTGGCGTCCTCGAACGGCGCGACGACGGTCTGGTTGATCTCCTCGAAAATGCGCTGGTAGTCGAGCTTGCCCTCGATGAAGTTGGCGCGAATCAGCGCCGCCTTGTCGTCCAGCGAGATCAGCAACCCGTAGATGTTCTCGGCATTGTGCACGATGCGGCGAATGGCGGCCGCCTCTTCCGGCGTCTTGATCTCGCCGACCATCACCGGCTGCGCGCGCATGGTGCCGCCGGCGGCCACTTTGAGATAGCGCACCGTGCGGTGGGCGATCGACTCGATCTGGTTGTGGTTGACGCCGTAGACCTTGTCGACGGCCTGCGTCATGCGCCAGATCTTGTTCAAGGTCTCGGGGGTGAAGACGCTGCCCTCCTTCACCTCGAGCATGATCATGATGTTGTTGGCGCCGCCGAAGGTGCCGGAGAAGCGATTGTGGATCTGGATGTAGGGGTGGTTCTGCGGCAGCAGCTCGGCGAAGCTGGTCACCAGCTTGAGCTGGGCGGCGTGGTAGGCGAAGAACACGGTGACGATCGCGACTGCGATCGACACCGCGATGCGAAAGCGGATCAGCAGCTCACCGAGGCGCTTTAGCGGATCCATGCCGCCCTCCCCTCTGGCACGCGTCGCACCGGGCCGCGCTCAGCCGAGCGCCGGGACCCACGACTTGCCGCCGTCCGTCGTGTGCAGGATCAATCCGTAGCCGCCGACGATCCAACCGTTCTGCGCGTCGATCCAATCGATGCCGCGCAACCAGGTGGGCACCTCCATGCCTAAGGAGGCGCGCTGCCAGGTGCCGCCCGCGGCGCGCTGGCGAATGACCTCACCCGCCACGCCCACCGCCCAGGCCGTCGTGTCGGGCATCTGAAACGGCTGCAGCAAGGGGTCGACGATCGGCTCCTTGACGTCGACCTCCTCGTACTTCCAGGTCGCGCCGCCGTCGCGCGTGCGTGCCACGCGTCCTTCCAGGGCAGCCGCGACCCCGTTGGCGGCGTCGATGAAATGCAGGCCGAAAAAGGTCGGGATGTCGAGCGCCCCATATCCCTCGGCGTCCACCAGGCTCTCCTGCTGGGTCTTCCAGGTCACGCCGCCGTCGGTGGTGGCGTAGATGTTGCCGAACTCGCCGACGATCCAGCCGTGGCGCGCGTCGGTGAATTGGACGCCGTACAAGACGGGATCCTCGGCCAGCACCGCTTCCTCTTCGGTCAGCGCCTCGGTCGAGGTCAGCTTGCCCGGCTGCCAGGTCTGGCCACCGTCGCGCGTGTGCAGCGTCGTCGCCCGATCGCCCACCGCCCAGCCCTCCTTGGCGTCGATCATGTCGAGGGAGAACAGGTAGAGCGGCGTCGGGCTCTCCTGCTTGCTCCACGTCTTGCCACCGTCGCTCGAGGCCAGCAGCGTGCCGGCCTGGCCGGCGATCCAGCCGTGCTGCGGATCGGGAAAATCGACGCTGTACAGCGCCCGCTCGACCCCGCTGTCGACGACCTCCCACGTATAGCCGCCGTCGGCCGTGCGCAGGATCTTGCCCCCGTAGCCGATGACGATGGCCGTCTGCGCGTCGATCGCGTCGACGTCGTAGAACCGGTCGGCGATGCCGATCTTGCGCGCGAACAGCGGCGCATCCTCGGCCGTTTCAGCATGACAGCCAGCGAACGCGGATGACACGGCGGCGAGCCACCATGCCGACAGCCGAAACCGACGCATCACCAGTCCCCCTATTCGTCGTGCCGCGGGGCGGCCCGGGGTTGTGCAGCGGATGGCTGCTCCTATCGGGGCGCCCTCGCAGGTGTCAAGGAAAGGCGATTGGCCCGGCCGAGCTGCCGGGCGGGCGCCCGGCTAGCGTCCCTCCGCGGCCGTACCGCGGCGCGGAAACCACTTGCCGAGCTCGGACGGCTCGACGAGCTGTTGCTGGTTGATCTTCCAGCGCCCATCCTCGCGGATCAGCGTGTACAGCTCGTGCTCCGGTACGCCGAGCTGATTGAGCAACTTGTCTTGCGAGCTCAGCAGGTTCGGCACGGTGGCCGTCTCGCCATCGATGCGGCCCGGATAGACGTGAAACTCGAAGATCTTGAACTCCGCCATCTGCGCGATCCATTGCTGTTCCTTCGCCCACTCCTCGCGCTCCTTGTGCTGCGCCATGGCACGCGACACGAGCGGATACGCCGCCCGGAAGTCCCCCGCCTGGAGCGCGCGCAGGTACTGCGTCACCGTCTCCTCCGGCGTCGGGCCGTCGGCCCGCGCGGAGGCGGCGGCGAGGACGAGCAGCGTACTGAGTATGTGGCGGCGCATGGGCCGGTCGGGTTGCGAGGTTGTTGGTTGTTAGGTTGTTCGTTGTTAGGTTGTTTCCACTCTCTTGACCCAACAACGAACAACCTAACAACTAGCAACCTGCCTCAATGGTAGGTTTCGATCAGGTCGATCACTTCCAGCGCCCGCATTTCCTCGAAGACATGGCGCTTCACATCCTTGACCGTGTCGAGCGCCAGCGCGGCCGCGGCGATGCGCTCGGCGACGGCGATGTCGACCGAGCGGATCAAGCGCTTGACGACCGGGATGAAAAACGGGCTCATGCTCAGGTCGCGCAGGCCCATCCCGATCAGGACCAGCGTGCACACCGGATCGGCCGCCATCTCACCGCACAGCGAGACCGGCTTGCCGACGGCGTCGGCGACCCGGATCACCGCCGCCACCGCCCGCAGGACGGCCGGGTGCAGGGGCTCATAGAGCGAGGCGACCTTCGGGTTGTTGCGGTCGACGGCGAGCACGTACTGAATCAAATCGTTGGTGCCGATGCTGAAGAAGTCGACCTCGTGGACGAAGCGGTCGGCGAGCTGCACCGCGGACGGCACCTCGACCATCATGCCGAGCGGGATGGCCTCGTCGAACGGCTGCCCCTCCTGGCGCAGCTCGGCCTTCGCTTCCTCGACCAGCTCCTGGCTACGGCGCAGCTCCTCCAAGCTGGAGATCATCGGCAGCAGGATGCGCACGTTGCCGCGGGCGCTGGCGCGCAGGATGGCGCGCAACTGCATCTTGAAGATGCTCGGCAGCTCGAGCGAGACGCGAATCGACCGCCAGCCGAGGAACGGATTCGCCTCCGGCGCGATGTGCAGGTACGAGGGATACTTGTCCGCCCCGAGGTCGAGCGTGCGCACGGTCAGCAGCACGCCCTGCGCCGCCTCGACGACGCGGCCGTAGAGGTCCACTTGCTCCTCCTCGGGGAGGAAATCGCGGTGGCTAAGGAAGGCGATCTCGGTGCGGTACAGGCCGACGCGATCGGCGCCGTGGCGGTGCGCGAGCGGCAGGTCGCCGAGCAAGCCGATGTTGGCGCTCAACATGATGCGACAGCCGTCGCGCGTCACCGCCGGCAGCACGGACAGACTGTCGAGCTCGCGGTTCAAGGCCGCGTACTCGTCCTGCAGGCGGCCGTACTCGCGCAACACCTCGGCACTCGGATGGACGTAGACGGTGCCGGCGTTGCCGTCGACGATGAGATGATCGCCTTCGCTGATCTCGTGCAGCCGGTCGAGGCCGACGACGGTGGGGATCTCGAGCGACTTGGCCAGGATCGAGGCGTGCGAGGTCGCGCCGCCGAATCCCATGACGATCCCCTTCAGCTGCTCGGGCTCGATGAGCAGCAGGTCGGACATCATCAGCTCCGGCGCGACCAGCACGACGGCGCTGGCGAACGAGCGGTCGCGCTCGGCGACGCCGAGCAGGTTGCGCAGCGCGCGCTGCCCGATGTCCTTCACGTCGGCGGCGCGCTCGCGCAGGTAGGTATCGGGCAGCTGTGCGAACTCTTCGACCATGGCGGTGATGATGCGCTCGAGGGCGGTCTCGGCGCTGGCGCCATGGCTGATCTCGCGCTCGACCCGCGACAGGAAGCTGACGTCGTTGAGCATCAACTGCTGGGCGTCGAACAGCGCCGCATCGATCTCGGGGAATGAGCGCTGGGCGCGCGCTTTGAGGCGCTCGAGTTCGCGCACCGACTGCTGGACGGCGGCGTGCAGGCGGGCGAGCTCCTTGCGCGGCGCCCGCTGCCGGCGCACCGGGATGCTGGCGAAGCTCACCGCCGGTTCGAGCAGGTGGGCGCGCCCGATGCCGAACCCCGGCGCCGCCGGCACCCCGGCGAGGCGCAGCGCCGTCACGGCGGCGCCGTCGGTCGCCATCGGCTGACTGCGCTCGTAGTTCTGCAGCCGCTTGATCGCCTCGAGCATGCGCTGCTGGTAGCCGCGCCGCTCTTCTTCCTTGCTCTCGAGGCTCTGCATGAGCCGCAGCTGTGCCAGCAACCCGCCGATCGGCACGGCCACCGCCTTCATCAGGCGCACTTCGTCGCGCGTGAATCGCCGGCGCCGCGAGGTCTGCACGACCAAAACCCCGAGCACCTCGCGGCGGTCGACGATCGGCACGCCCAGGAAGGAGTGGTAGCGCTCCTCGCCGGTCTCCGGGAAGTACTTGTAGCGCGGATGCGCCAGCGCATCGATCGCCATGACCGGCTCGCCCTTCTCGATGGCGAAACCGGTCAGCCCTTCATCGACGCGCATGCTCACGGCCCCGACGGCCGTCCGCGTCAGGCCGAGGGTGACCACCATGTGGAGCTGCCGGGTGGCGGCGTCGTAGCGGTAAATCGAGCAGACCTCCATGTCGAGCCGCTCCGCCACCAAGGCGACGATGCGCTCGAGGGTGGCGTGCACGTCACCGGACTCGCCGATCAGCGTGCCGATGGCCTCGAGCAAGAGCAGTCCGCGCCCGCCCGCCCGCCGATGCGGGTCGACCCGGCCGCGCGCCCCTTCGGTCAGTGCGCGTTCCATTGTCGCGGAAGAGCCGTGGCGGTTATATCCCAGGCGTCCCACACCGACAACGCGCGGCACGCGGCGGTGCGCTCGCAGCCGTCGGGCGCCGGTTTCGTCGCGCGCCGGCGAACGCGGCGGGGCATGGAAGCCGCGCCCGACAGGGATCGCCGGCGGGCGCGGGGCCCGTCAGAGGCTCCCTCCTCCCCCCACCAGCCCTACAGGAAGAACAGCACGCCGGGCTCGGCGCGCAGCTCGGCGTAGGCCTGTTCGAGCTGCCGGCGGCTCTCGACCCGCGCCACGATCGTAATGCTCAAGTAGGTGCCGCGGCGCGACTCGCGCACCTGTACGGCCTCGGGCAGCAGGGTTCCCACCGACGCCGAAACGATGGCCGCGACGCGCTGCACGATCGTCGGCGTATGGCGACCGAAGACTTTGAAGATGTGATCGCCGGGCAGGGCGTCGAGCGGTCCCGGAGCCGTCATGCGTCCTCGACGTCGTCGTGAAAACGCCGCTCGCGGACGGCCTGGACCGCCGGTTGTCGATAGCACTGGGCGCAGGTGATGAGCTCGAATTGATCGAGCAACCGGATGTGCGCCACGCTCCGCCCGTCGTCGCCCGTCACCCAACACCGTTCGCCGCGCCCGCTGTGTAAACGAAAGTAGTCGACCTCATAGGACGTGCGCGTGTGCCGCGTTCCGCACACCGCGCGGCCGCAGTGATCGCAGCGCAGCGAGGCGAGCGACGGCCGCGGCCATGAGGGGGCGTTCATCGGTGCCAGTGTACGCGGCGGCGGCGCGATCGGCTACAGCTCGGCGCCCGGCAGGCGCACGCGGAAGCGGCTGCCGACCCCGGGCGTGCTGTCGACCACCACCGCGCCGCCGTGTGCCCGGACGATGCCGTGCACCGTCGCCAATCCGAGCCCGAGGCCGCGCGCTCCGAAGGCGAAGCGCCCGGATCCGTGCAGGAGCAGATCGCCGCCGGCGGCCGAGAACGGCTCGAAGAGATGCTCGAGGTGTTCGGCGGAGATGCCGACGCCGTTGTCGACCACATCGATCTCCGCCCATCCGTCCGCGCAGTGCACGGCAGTGCGGATCCACCCGCCGTCGGGGGTGAAGCGCACGGCATTGGTCAGCAGCGCGACGACGGCGTGCGCCAGCCAGTGCGGGTCGACGCGGGCGGTGATGTCCTCACCGGCGGTGCTCCATTCCAGTCTCCGCTCGGCGGCGGCGCGGCGCACGGCAGCGGTGGCCGCGGCGACCACCGGCAGCAGGGACGTCGGCCGCGGGCGCACGGGCAAGGCGCGCCGACCGAGGCGCGCCGCCGTGTCGAGCTGCAGTGCGCCGCTCGCCAGCCATTCGGCGGCGCGTCCCGCCATCGCCAGCCACGGCGCGGCCGGCGCCGGCACGTCCCCCTCGCGCACCAGGGCCAGGGCGTTGATCAGCACGTGCAAGGGCGTGCCGAGCTCATGCGCGGCGAGCGTCAAGAGGCGGGTTTTCTGCTCCGCCTCGCGCTCGGCGCGCGCACAATTGGCCCGCAGCGCCGCCAGCAGGTGTGTGCGCTCCGCCGCCGCGGCATAGTGCTCCAGGCCGCGGTGGACCACCTGGCGCAGCTCGTGCGCCTGCCACGGCTTGCCGAGCACGTGGTAGACGTGACCGCGGTTGATCGCCTGCAGGAGCACCTCGACCTCCGGATACCCGGTGAGCACGACGCGGACCACGGCGGGATAGTGCTCGATCGTTTCGGCGAGAAAGGCCGCGCCGGTCATGCCCGGCATGCGATGATCGGCGATGATCAAGGCCACCGGCTCGCGACGCAGCAGCGCCAGCCCCTCCGCGCCGGAGGCCGCCGTCACGACCCGACAGTCGTCGGCCAAGGCGCGCCGCACGGCGCGTTGGTTGGCCGGCTCGTCGTCGACCGCCAAGACGGTGTACATGCCCGTCGCCTAGCGGCGGGCGGGCCGCGGCGGCAATCGCTGCGCGGCATGGCTGCCGTGCCGCGGCCGCCCGGCAGCGTGCACAGGATCTGGCAGTCTGTTGAAAAGACCGCGCTCACCCTTCGACGAGCTCAGGGCCTGTTCCTGAGCCCTGAGCGAGCAGCCCGTCGAACAAGGCCGCGCTCATGCTTCGACGGGCTCATCCTTCGTCAAGCTCAGGAGAGCGGGAACTGCTTGCGCCACAAAGCGTTCCGCTCACCCTGAGCCCGTCGAAGGGTGGGCGGAACGCGTTTTTTCAACGGGCTGCTAGCCGAAGGACCGACGGATGAGCGGAGAGTGCCTGTGCCGCAACGCGTCTTTCAACGGGCTGCTGGCACCTGCCGTCAGTCGTCGGCGGGGAAGGTCGGCTCGTCGATCGGCAGCAACGCGTCGACGCTGGGCTCGATGCGTTCGAGCGGTGCGGTCAACACCTCGGCGGGGGCGGCGGGTAGGCTCTTCTTCTTGTGGCGGCGGCGGTTGTTGCGCTTGCGCTTCTTCTTCTTGCGTTCCGGCTGCGCGATCGGCTCCCAGAAGCTCGACGGGCGTTCCGGGCGACCGCGACAGACGTCGCACAGGCCGCACGGCGCGCCATCCATCTCGCCGAAGTAGCGGCGCAGGAGCACGGCGCGGCATTCGGTCGTCAGCGCGTACTCCGACAGGGCGTCCATGCGCCGCCCGTCCTGCGTGCGCAACGTCTCGAACTGCCCGGCCAAGCTGCGCGAGCGCTCTTCGACGGAGTCGGGTGAGACGACGATTCTGATCGAGCCGTCCTCTTCGAGGTGCACCAGCTCGGCCTCCTCCAGCACGGCGAGCAACGCCCCGGTGATGCGTGGCCCCTGGCCGGCTGACAGCGCCAGCGCTTCGAGACTCGGCGTCCGGCCCTCGGCCGCCCAGGCGGCGAGCGCGCGGCCGAGCTTGTAGAGCTGGTCGGGACGCACCCGGCTCTTCTGCAGCAGCGCCTCGTGGATGGCGCGGTCGTCCTCGTCGTAGAGCAGGATGCAGTTCGATTTCTGTCCGTCCCGCCCGGCCCGGCCGGCTTCCTGCACGTACTGCTCGAGCGAGGCCGGCGACTGATAGTGCACGATGTAGCGGATGTCCGGTTTGTCGATGCCGAGCCCAAAGGCACTGGTCGCCACCATCACGGTGCGGCGGCCGGCCTTCATGTACATCTCTTGCTGGTGGTTGCGCTCGGTGGCCGCCATCTTGCCGTGATAGCGGTGGGCTGGGATGCGCAGCATCTGCAGCGCCGTGTAGACGTTGTCGACTTCGCGGGTGGTCGAACAATAGATGATCCCGGGGCGGCGCAGACGGCGGGCGAAACGCACCAGGGCGCGCAGGCGCGCGTCGCCGCGGGTGTGGAGGACTTCGAACGCCAAGTTGGCGCGGTGCGGTGAGCCAGCCACCACCGCCGGAGCGCGCAAGGCCAGGAAGCGGACGATGTCCTGGCGGACATTGGCCGTCGCCGTCGCCGTCAGCGCCAGGATCGGCGGGCCGCCGAGGGCGCGCAGGCGTTCGCCGATCTGCAGGTAGGCGGGCCGGAAGTCGTGCCCCCACTCCGAGATGCAGTGCGCCTCGTCGACCGCCGCCAGCGATACGCCGCAGGTGCTCAGCGCGCCCTGACCCTCCGCCGACCCGAGCGTCTCGGGCGTGGTCATGATCAGCAACGAGCCGCCGTGTGCGATCTGTTCGAGCGCTTCGCGGCGCGCCTTGCCGCGCACCGTGCCGTCGAGACGGACGCAGGGAATCCGGCGCTTGAGGAGTTTCTCGTGCTGATCGCGCAGCAAGGCGAGGAGCGGTGAGATCACCAAGACCGGCTTGGGCAGGATCATCGACGGGATCTGGTAACAGGCCGACTTGCCGAAACCGGTCGGCAGCACGACCATCGTGTCGGTGCCCGCCATGGCGTGAGCCAGCACCTCGTTTTGCTCCGGGTAGAGCCGGGTGATGCCCAAACGCCGCGCCGCTTGCTCGATCGGGCCCAGTACCTCGCGCGCCTCGCTCGCGGCCCCGCGACGCGCATCGAGGCGGCGGCGGCGGCGGCGGCGGCGCCCGCGCGGACCCATCCCCGCGCCGTTGCCCGGCGCGCTCTCGTCGCCGCGCACGGCTGCCGGGATCTGGGATCCCTCGCTGTCGCCCTTCAGGTCGCTCATTTCATCAGCACAACGACGTCCCTGGCGCGGCGCAACGGGCGCCGCCCTCGCGTCTTAGTCTGATCGGCGCGCGCTCGATGAGCGCGCGATCTCGTCTCGCGTTGCCACCTGCCTGCTCAAGAAGGCCGCCGCCGCGGCAAGCGCACCGGTGTGATGCAGCTGCCTCGCTGACGTTGTGCCCGGCCCTACGGCCAGACGACTCAACGTCCCTTGGAAGCGGCCCGCCGCTTGCGCCGGCGCCCCGCTTCCGTTTACCGCCTCTGTCTCTAGAGCATCGCGTGCGCGGCGTCAATCGCGGCGCCGGCGGCGCCAGGCGAGCAAGAGAGCCGCCCCAGCCCCCAGCCATGGCGCGGCTCCACCACGTGGAGCGCCGATGGCGCAGCTATTGGCGCCCTCGGGGACCGTGCCGTCACCGCCACCCGAGCGCGGATAAATGAAATCGCCGCCGGCGACCTCGTCAGCTTGGGGCGCCTCGAGGCGCGGCCCGACGAGGCGCGAGCGCATCAACGTCCCGGCACCGGTCGCTCCGCAGGCATCGGAATGATCGAGGCCGAGGACGTGACCGAGCTCGTGCATCGCGACCTGCAGGAAGGCCGCGTCATCCTGCAGGATGAACGTGTCCGCCTTGAAGGCGACGTCGGCATCGACGAGCGCCCCGTTGCGGTCCCAGATGCTGCGCGTAATCGCCAGCGCGTCACCGAAGTTGGCCAGGCCGCACGGCGAAGGGTCGACCTCGAGACTGGTCACGCCGTCGCGCCGACAGGCGCTGCCGCCCCCGACATCGAACCGGAAGCGCCCCAGGCTCAGGTTCCAGCGTTGCATGGCCTGGTCGGCCAACCCGCGCCATCGCTCCGGCAACGTCGACAGGTTGACGCGGGCGCGCGCGTCCGGCCAGAACAGGTGGCGATCGCCACGCGCGCACGGATCGTTGTTGACGCGCAAGAGCTCGAACGCGGCCGCGGGTGCGGCGGCGAGCCACAGCGCCAGACTCAGCACGCCCAGCGAGCGCTTCACCGCTGGCCCCCGGCATCGAGCTGCTGGCGCACGCGATCGAGGAAGGCATCCAGTGGCAGCGCCGCGGTGGCGTCACCGCGCGTGCCGCGCTGCAGCGCGGCACGCGCGACACCCGTCACCGCTCGGCCACTGGCATCGAGCACGACCGGCCCCGCGCCATCATCGACGACCTGAAACAGCCCCTGGTGGAATCCGACCACGGGGCTGAGGAAGTCGCCGTCGCGGGCGAAGACGATGCGACGCTGCCCCACGGCGAAGCTCGGCACACCCGCCACCTCCTCCCGCAAGCCGCCGACTTCGCCGCCGGCGAAGTGGAGCGTCACCGCCGGGCGCGGCGTGCCGTGCAACCACGTCAGCGCGCCGAACGTCACCTGGGTCTCGATACTGCGCTGGGCGGCGTCGCGCCAGGACGAGGTGACGTCCGTCACGGTGCCGACGAAGACCAGGTCGGCTTCGGCGCACAGCGCGGCGAAATCCTTGGCCACGACCACGGTCGCCGCGACGGGCGCGCCCCATGCCGCGAGCACCGTCAGGCAGAACGCAGCCGGCAGGGCGCGGCGAAGCGCCCGCCCGCACAGGCTCGCGCCTGCCATCAGCGCGGCAGGAACTGCTTCCACCACGGCGCACCTGGCTGTTCGTATTTGACACTGGCTGCGCGCCGCTTGGCCGCCGGCGCGGAGGGACTGCGCTTCACCTTGGCGCGGCGCGCCGCAGGCGGCGCCGGCTTCTTGGCTCGAGAGACCTTCTTGCCCATCGTCACGGTTCCTCCTCACCTTCACCTGGTTGGGAAACCTGCTCGACAGAGGCGCGAGCAGTACTGGCATCCACCAGACAAGCAGACACCCCGCGTCGCTTCAAGGTCGAATCAGCGCGGGCGCCCGGCGGTGGGCATGGACGTGGTGTTGCTCGCCATCCCGAGGCGGCCGTATCGGTCGACGAGGATGAGGCCGCAGCCGCCGCTGTGGCGGCCCCCGAACTGGCGTACGACCGCTTCGGCGACCAGGTGGGGATCGCGCCCAGACCGTACGCCATCGACCGCGGCGCGGGCGACGCCCGCGAGGATGATGCTCTCGCCGTGACCGGTAGCCGAGGCGGCGCCAGCCGCATCGTCCGCGTAGGTGCCGGCACCGATGAGGGCCGTGTCGCCGATCCGCCCGGGCAGCTTCCCCGACAGACCACCCGTCGAGGTGGCCGCCGCCAGATGTCCACGGCGATCGATCGCCACGGCCCCGACGGTACCCGCGCGTTCGAGGCGACCGGCGCTCCAGCGCGCCCGTTGCTCGGCGGTGATGAAGGTCTCGGGTGGAGCCGTCGCGAGCTGCTGGCGCGCGGCCAGCGCCTCCGCACCGGCCCCGGCGAGCAAGACGTGGCGGCCGTCGTCGAGCAGCGCCCGCGCCAGCGCCACCGGGTGGCAGACGGTGGTGACCAGCGCGACGCCGGCCCCGGCCAGGCGGGTGCCGTCCATAACCGACGCGTCCATCTCGACCCGGCCCTCGGCGTTCAGGCACGACCCGACGCCGGCGTTGAAGGCCGGATCGCTCTCGAGCACCATCACGGCGGCGACCACCGCGTCCACCGCACTCCCGCCAGCCTCGAGAATGTGCCCGCCCGCCTGCGCGGCCGCTTCACAACCCGCGGCGCAAGCGGCCTCGCGTTCCGCGGCGCGCTCGCCTGCCCCGCCATGCACCACGATGGCCGGCACTCGCATGCCTAGTGTCCTGTATCCGAAGTTCGCTGCCTATCTCGGCGGCCCTCAGCGCCCCTGGCGGCGTTGGCCTCCTCGGAATATAGCCAGATATTCCTGCGTCGGCCGCCTGGCCAGGGCCGCCGATGCCTCGCCGATATAGGCAGCGAATTTCGGATACAGGACACTAGGCGCTCGCAAAGACCCGGCGGGCTTGTCAAGCCGGCGGCGGGTGATCGCATTGGCCGGGCGCGGCTTGCAGCGGTGGGGCGGTCTGGTAAACGGAGGACCGTGTCTCGGCGACCCCCGCGGCGATCCGCATCCGATGCCGGGGAGGCGGTGCGCGTCTTCGTCGGGGGCACGTTCGACGGGATTCACCGCGGCCACGTATATCTCTTCGAGTTCGCACGCCGCCGCGGCCTGGCGGCGGCGCGGCGGCTCGGCCGCACCGGGGTGCGCGTCAGCGTCGTCATCGCGCGCGATGACAGCGTGCGGCGCATCAAGCAGCGCGCCGCCCACCACACTCAAGCGGAACGCCGCGCCCTGGTGGCGGCGCTCAGGGCCGTCGACGAGGCCTTCGTCGGCGCGCCGAATGATTTCATCGCCTCGGTGCGACGCGTGCGCCCCGACCTGATCGTGCTCGGCTACGATCAAAAAGCGGGCTGGGAAGATACGCTGCGGGCCGCGGGCGTGCACGCCCGCGTGCTGCGCTGCCCGGCCTACCAACGGCGGCGGCTGAAGACCTCGCGCCTGCGGACCGAGCTGGAGCGCATGTCGACCTGAGGAGCGCTCAGCAGGTCGGGATGCGCAGCACCTGGCCGGCCCGCACGCGCTCCCCCTTCAGACCGTTGCCGCGCCGCAGCTGTGCCACCGAACAGCCGTAGCGCGCCGCGATGCTCGACAAGGTCTGCCCGCGCTGCACGCGGTGCACGGCTCGACTCCGGCCACCCTTCGGGCGCACGGCAGCGGCGCGGCTGGGCGAGCGCGCCGCCGCGAGCGCCGGCAGCGCGGCGCCGCAGCTCGAGAAGCGTTCGGCTCGACCGGCGGGCAGGCGCCATTCGAAGCCGCTCGGTACCACCGCGCGCCCACCGCGCGCCGGCGGCAGCAAGCTCGGGTTGAGCTCAGCCAACGTCCACACGTCGGTCTCGGCACAACGCGCCGCCGTGCCGATGGTCATCGCGCGGTCGACCCGCACCGTGTCGCTGCGCAGCGGCGGGTGCAGCGGCAGTGCGCCGAAATACTTGGCGTAGTTCCGTTCGACATGCAGCGCGGCGAGGAACTCCGGGAAGAAGTTGCGCGAGGCGAACTTGAACGCCGGACCGCGGTAGCGCTGAATGATGGTCGCGATGTCGGTCGAACCGGTGTCGCGCACGGCGCGCACCATCCCCGCCGGGCCGTGGTTGTACGCCTTGATCGCCAGCGGCCAGCTGCCGAGCCGCTCGTAGTTTTGGCGCAGGAACGTCGCCGCGGCGCGGGTCGCGATCAGCGGGTCCAGGCGTTGGTCGACCACCCCATCGACGCGCATGAAGCGGCGCGCCGTGCCGGGCATGAACTGCCACACGCCTGCGGCGCCGACCTTTGAATAGGCCCGCAGGTTGAAGGTCGATTCGACCAGCGGCAGCCGCGTGATCTCCACCGGCACGCCGGCCTGGCGGAAGATCGCCTCCATCTGCGGAAAGTACGCATGCGCGGCGGCAATGCCCTGGGCGAAGCGCTCGCGCAGGCCGCGCTGCCCGCGCAGCCGATCCGAGGCGGCGGCAGCGCGATATTTCCCTGGCGAGGGATCGCCGGCGAACAACCCCTGCATGCGCAGCTCCTCGGCACTCAGCATCGCCGGGTCGGGGTTCTGGTCGAGACGCAGGAGCAGCGCGCGAACCCGCTCCTTCTCGGCGGCCTCCTCGGCGCGCAGCATGGCATCGATCTGCGCGTCGTCCACGCCGTCTCGCGCCGCGTCGCTGACGTCGAGCACGCTGTAGACGCGGTCCAGCCGCTCCGTGTCGTGGATGACGACCTGGTACTTGCCGTAGGTCGCGAAAATGGCAGTCCAGAATTCCACCTGCGGGCGCAGACTGGATGGAACCGCAAACTCGGCCGCGGCGGCTGGAACGCCGATGATCGCCAACCCCACGGCCGCCGCACACCCTCTCCACCAGCGGTGTGCCTTGGACCTTCGTGCTGCGCCAGGCATACCCACTCCTCTCGCTGCGGATTACCGATGCGGCACTGCCGGGTCAAGCGCGGTCTCATGCGGCGGCGCGCCATACGGGGAGGGCGAGGGTGAAGGTCGTTCCCCGGCCGGGAACCGACTCGAACGTCAAGCTGCCGCCGTGCCGCTCGACGATGCCGAAGGAGACGCTGAGGCCGAGCCCCATGCCCCGCCCCTCGGGCTTGGTGGTGAAGAACGGCTCAAAGACGCGCGACTGCGCCTCGAGCGGAATGCCGGGGCCATCGTCGCTGACGCCGATCAGCACCCACCGGCCGGCGGCGTCGGCGCGCAGGTGCAGTCCGATCGCGCCGCGCTCGCCAACCGCGTCGACGGCATTGGCCAGGAGGTTGAGCAGCACCTGATCGAGCTGTCCGGCGAGGCATTCGACTGCCGGCACCTCCTCGTAGTCGCGCCGCAGCGTCACGCCGGGGCCGAGGCGATGGCGAAGCAGGGCAAGGGCGCGATCGAGTCGCTCGGCGAGATCGACGAACGCCCAGGTCTCGGCACGCTCGCAGCGCGCAAAGGCTCGCAGGGCGCCGACGACTTCCGCCGCCCGCCGTGCGCCCTCGGCGCAGTCGTCGAGCGCGCTCGGCAACTCCGCCCGCCAGACCGCCAGGCGCTCGGGGCGCACCTCGGCCTCCACCCGGGCGCGGTCAGCGGCGGCCAACGGCGCCACCGCATAGGTGTCGATGGCGCGCTCGAGCACGCCGATCCCATTGCGCACGTGCTCGAGGTTGGCGGCCACGAAGCCGATCGGGTTGTTGAGCTCATGTGCGATGCCGGCGACGAACTGCCCGAGGGCGCGCATCTTTTCAGACTGCAGGAGCTGCGCCTCGGTGCGATGCAGCTGTCGCTCGGTATCGCGCAGCACGGCCGTCGCGGCGTTCAAGCCCGCCGTCCGCACGGCCAGTTCGGCCTCGCTCTGGCGCAGCCGCGAGGCGATGAAGCCGCCGACGAAGGTCAGCAGCGCCAGGCCGTACAGCAAGAAGAGCCCCCAGAGCACTTGTTGCAGCGCGTCAACCGGTGGCCGCGCCGTCTCGGCACCGAGGCCGAGCCACAGCGCGGCGGTCAGTCCTCCCGCCGAGGCCAGCGCCGCGACCGCGCCGCTCCACACGCCGACCAGCAGCGCGGTTGCGACGACCTGCACGACGTAGAGCATGATGAACGGACTGCCCACGCCGCCGGTGGCCACGATCAAGTAAGTAATCAGGACGACGTCGGCTGATACCGCCGCGCCGGTGACTGCGCGCAGCGCGCGACCGCGTGCCGTGCACCAGTGATTGACCGTGTTGACCAGCGCAGCCGCAAGACCGGCGACGAGACACGGGCGCAGCGCGGGCAGGAGACCCCACGAGCAGGCGGGGATCGCCAACAGCGAAAACCCGGCGATCGCCAGCCAGCGCACGCGCACGGCCCAGCGCAACCGGCCTCGGTCAACCGCCTGGCCAAGGTCAACGGCAGGCGACACATCGGCTCCCGGCCGGGCCGTGACGGTCGTCCCGCCCGCTGGCCTCGGGTCCGAAAAAGCCGGCTTTCTTGACAGCTCGGAGGGTGCGGCCTACGGTTTCCCCGCACTGATCGCCAAACGTGCCGGCTCGATCAAATAAACAGCGCCAGGCATCGTCGAAGCGGCAGCCGCTCACAGCGCTCGTGTCGACAACCCTCAAGATGCCTCCCCAACTCGGTCTCTCGGCCGGGTTCTGTACCGCCCTCAACCGCTCAATCATCGGATCAACTATGCGCGCACCCCGCGTGGACGAAGCAACGCCGCGGCGCATCGAGCCCGCGCCGCGAATCGAGGTGACGAGAGCGATGGCGTGGCCCCGGGCGCGCCGTCTCCCCGACACCAGCGGGACCGCGGGTCGGCATGCTGGCTGCGGGTCTCCAGCCGGCTTCGGCGGTGTCAGTGCGGCAACCAATCCGCCCGCCGAGCGCCCACGTACGGCTGCGTGAATGTGGGTTGGAACCAATGGCAGGCGACGAAGAGCAGAGCGAACGCCCCTTCAAAGTCCAGGATCGCCGGCGCTTCTCGGCCACCGGGGACACGCGCGAAGAGGCGGCGCCCACACCACCGGAAGCGGCCCCGGAACCACCTCCGCCACCGCCTCCGCCACCTGCCCCGGAGGCAGCGGCAGCCGGCGACGCGACGGCACCAGAGATCACCTTTCCGACCTTTGTCATTAGCCTGACCACACAAGCCTTGGCGCACTTGGGGGAGATTCCCGATCCGGTGGAGCGAACGACGCGCGTCGACCTCGACGCCGCCCGTCAGATCATCGACATCCTCGGCTTGTTGAGTACCAAGACACGCGGCAATCTCGACGCCGGTGAGAGCGCGCTGCTCGAAAGCGCCCTCTACGACTTGCGGATGAAATACGTCGCCCGTGCCCACGGGCGTTAGCGCGCCGGCTACCGATACGTTCCGTAAACCCAAGAGGAGACCTATGATGGATTCACCTTCGCGCCAGCGTCGCGACCGTGCCCTGTTGCGCTTGTTCGCCGCCGGCGCGCTGCTCGTCGCCAGCGGTGTGGGGCAAAAGGCCCACGCCATCCGTTTCTGGGGCTCCGAAGAGACCCCCGCCACAGAGAATCAACCGGCGGCACCGGCGGCGCCGGCGAGCAAGTCGCC
The DNA here is from genome assembly GCA_964475125.1 of uncultured Binatia bacterium (SeqCode). Taxonomy (GTDB): domain Bacteria; phylum Desulfobacterota; class Binatia; order HRBIN30; family CADEER01; genus CAYYWP01. Next base: position 24,609 of record CAYYWP010000018.1, read on the forward strand.
AGCCGTCGACGCGTCGTTGCCGAACTTCGCTGATCTCGCCGAGCAAATGCGTCCGGCCGTGGTCAACATCTCCACCACGTCGCCGGCGCAAGGCCCGCCGATGGGCATGGGTCCGCGCGGCTTCGGCGGACCCGGTGGACCCGGCGGGCCCGGTGGGCCGCCGGGGGGACCGGGCGGACCCGGCGGGCCAGGCGGACCTGGTGGGTCCGATCCGTTTCGCGAGTTCTGGGAGCCCTACGAGCGCTTCTTCGGGCCGCGCCCGCAGGGCAAGCAACACAGCCTCGGCTCGGGATTCGTCATCGACAAAGACGGCCTCATCGTCACCAACAATCACGTCGTCGAGAACGCCGATGAGATTGTCGTACAGACGTCCTCGGACAAGAAGTACAAGGCCAAGCTGATCGGCCGCGACTCGAAGACCGATATCGCCATCATCAAGATCGAGCCGGACGGCGAGCAGCTCACCCCGGTCAACCTGGGCAACTCCGACGAGTTGCGCGTCGGCGACTGGATCTTCGCCATCGGCAATCCCTTCGGCCTGAGCAACACCGTCACCGCCGGCATCGTCAGCGCCAAGGGCCGCAACATCGGCCAGGGCAGCTATGACGATTTCATCCAGACCGACGCGGCGATCAACCCCGGCAATTCCGGCGGCCCCTTGGTCAACTTGAAGGGCGAGGTGGTGGGCATCAACTCGGCCATCTTCAGCCGCTCGGGTGGCAATATCGGCATCGGCTTTGCCATCCCGATCAACCTGGCCAAGGAGCTGCTCCCGCAGCTCAAGGACAAGGGCAAGGTGACCCGCGGCTGGCTCGGCGTGTACATCCAGAAGGTCACGCCGGAGATCGCCGAGTCGCTCAAGCTCAAGTCGCCGCAAGGGGCGCTGGTCGCCGACGTCATGGCGGACACTCCAGCCGGCGAAGCGGGCATCGAGGTCGGCGACGTGATCGTGGAGTTCGACGGTCACCCGGTGAAGGAATCGACCGATTTGCCGCACCTGGTCGCGCGCACGGCGATCGGCAAGAACGCCGAGGTGCGACTGGTCCGCGATGGGGTCGAGAAGACGGTGACGGTCAAGATCGGCGAACTGAAGGACGAGGAAGTGGCGGTCGCCGCGGGCGGCACCAATGACCTCGGGCTCGCCGTGCAGAACCTCACCCCCGACATCGCCGAGAGCCTCGCTATCGACCCCAAGACCAAGGGAGTGGTCGTCGCCGGCGTCGAGCCGGGAAGCCCGGCGGAGGAAGCGGGCTTGCAGCGCGGCGACGTCTTGCTGGAGATCAACCGCGAGGCGGTGCCGAACGAAGGCGCCTACCGCAAAGCGCTGAAGAAGATCGAGAAGGGCAAGCCCGTGCTCTTGCTGGTGCGGCGCAGCGACAACACGATCTTCATGACCCTGAAGTCGACCAAGGAGGAGTAGGCGGGCGCGCCTCGGCTCGGTGGACGCGGGGGGGTCGGAGCTCGCTCCGGCCCCCCGCGTGTCATGATGGGGCCGATGCGCCGCCTGCTCCTGCCGCTCGCCATCCTCGCCGCGCTCGCCGGCGGCGCGGCCGTGATCGCAACGCCCTGGTTGCGCGGCCTCAGCAGCCTGGTGGTGGAGAAGTTCAACGGCCGGCGCTGGGACTTTCCGTCGCGCATCTACGCCGACACCTTTCTGGTGTATCCGGGGCTCGATCTGCGCGCCGCCGGCTTCTCCGAACGCCTGCAGCGCTTGGGTTACCGGCCGGTCGAGCGGCCCGGCGATCTCGGCCCGGGGGCGTATCGGTGGGGCGACGACGGCATCGATCTGTTCCCGCACGACTCGCCCGATCCGGCCGCAGCGCCCAACCCGCCTCTCGTCCACCTCGCGCTGGCGGGCGACACGGTGACCAGCCTGCGCGAGGTCGACTCGGGGGCGGAGATCTTTGCGCTCCCTCTCGAGCCGGAGGCGATCAGCGGCTTTTACGACACCACCTGGGAGCAGCGCCGCGAGGTGAAGCTGGCGGCGTTGCCGCCGTTGCTGGTGCAGGCCGTCCTCCTCACCGAGGACCGTCGCTTCTACCGCCACCACGGCGTCGATCCGCTCGGCATTCTGCGCGCCACGCTGACCAATCTGCGCAGCGGCGGCGTCGTGCAAGGCGGCTCGACCCTCACCCAGCAATTGATCAAGAACTTCTTCCTCACCGAGGAGCGCACGCTGCGCCGCAAGGGGCTCGAGGCGGTGATGGCCGTGCTCGCCGAGCGACGCTACGAGAAAGACGAGATCCTCGAAGCGTACCTGAACGAGATCTACCTCGGCCAAAACGGACTGCAGGGTATCTTCGGCGTGTGGGAAGGCGCGCGCTTCTACTTCGGCCGGCCGCCGGAGGCGTTGAGCACCGGGGAGATCGCGCTCCTGGTCGGGCTCATCCGCGCCCCCAACTACTACTCGCCACACCGGTCGCCGGAGCGCGCCCAGGCGCGCCGCGACGTCGTCCTCGGCGTGCTGCGCGACGAACACGCCGTCAGCGACGATCAGTATCACGCCGCCGTGGCCGAGCCGCTGCGCACGGCGCCGACGCGCGGCGGTGCCAACGCGGCGCCCTTCTTCGCCGACTTCCTGCGCCACGAGCTGGCCCAGGCGTACGCGCCGGAGATCCTGACCACCGAGGGGCTCAGCCTCTTCACCAATCTCGACGTCCAACTGCAGTTGATCGCCGTCGATGCCGTGCGCGCCGGCCTGGCTGATCTGGAACGCCGCTACCCGCGCTTGGCCGAACGCCGCCCCGAGGGGCGCCTGGAGGCCGCGTTGGTCGCCCTGCGCCCGCAAACCGGCGGTGTGGTGGCCATGGTCGGCGGCCGCGACTACGGCGTGTCGCAGTTCAATCGCGCCGTGCAGGCGCATCGCCAGCCGGGCTCGGTGTTCAAGCCGATCGTCTTTCTCGCCGCGCTCGAGGTCGCGGCACGACAGGGCCAGGGCCTGACGCCGGCGAGCCCGTTGCTCGATGAACCGTTCGCATGGTCGTACGACGGTCGCACCTGGCAACCGGAGAACTACGGGGATCGGTACCTCGGCCCGGTCACGGCGCGCACGGCGCTCGAGCAGTCGCTCAACGCCGCGACGGCGCGACTCGCACAGCAGACCGGCGTGCCGGCGATCATCGAGACGGCGCAGCGGTTGGGCATCGCCAGCCCGCTCCCGGTTCTGCCGGCGGTGGTGCTCGGGGCCGCGGAGGTGACGCCGCTCGAGATCGCCCAAGCCTATGCGGTGATCGCCAACCAGGGCCTGCGCGCCGAGGCGCGCGCGGTCAGCAAGGTCGTCGACCGCGGCGGTCGACTGGTCGAACGCCGCCCGATCGCAGTCGAGCGCGTCGCCAGCGCCGAGTCGGCGTTCATCGTCACGCACCTCATGAAGGGCGTGTTGGAGCGCGGCACAGGCCGGGCGGCGCGCGCGCACGGCTTCACCCGGCCGGCGGCCGGCAAGACCGGCACCACCAACGAGGCGCGCGACGCCTGGTTCGCCGGATTCACCCCCGACCTCGTCGCCGTCGTCTGGGTCGGGTTCGACGACAACGCGCCGCTCGGCCTCACCGGAGCGGAGGCGGCGCTGCCGATCTGGACCGAGTTCATGCAACGCGCCACGGCCGCCTCCCCACCCGCCGATTTTCCTCCCCCGAGCGGTGTTGCCTTGGTGCGCATCGATCCGTACACCGGGGGTATCGCCACAGCGGACTGCCCCGAGACTCTGCTCGAGGCCTTCGCGCTCGGCCAGCAACCGACCGCAGCATGCGCAGCTCACAGCCGACCCGCCGAGCCCCCGCCTCCGCCCGCGCCATGAGCGCCGGGCTCGCGACGCTGCTGTTCGCCGCCTGTATCGCCCGGGTTGAGCCGCGACCGCTCGACGGCGACCCACCCGCGCCAGCGATGTCCCCCCACGCTGCTGCACGCGGCGGCGCGCCGGCTCACCCGAGCGCTGCGAGTATGGCGGCAGAGGCGACGGCGCCTCGCCAGCTTCCGGCCGCGCCTCCTGCAGTGTCGGGGTCGGACACCGGCAACCTGGTCGACGAGCCACTGGACGACGGAACCGTTCCGCATCTCCCCCTCGTGATCCACGCTCCAGCCGCGCATGTCGGCGCGGACGCCAGCGCCGCCCCGCTGACACCTCTAGGGGCCCCCTCACCCGTCGATACCATCCGCGCTACGACTCCACCCAACGTCGCCGCGGCCACCCGTCTCGCCGACGCCGGTCGTACCCGCCTCGCGGCCGGCGACGACGCCGGGGCGCTCGAACAGCTCGAGCGCGCCATCGCCACCGACCCCAACAACGGCTACGCGTACTTCTTCCTCGCCGAGCTGCACCTCGGCCATCGCAGCTACGATCAAGCGATTGCGTTCGCCGAGCGCGCGGCCAGCCTCCACGCCGCCGCGGCGCCGCAGTGGGCGGCGCGCGCCTACGCGCTGCAAGGCGCGGCGTTCGAAGCGGCCGGACGCTTCGCCGATGCGCGCGGCGCCTACGCGCGCGCCGTCCGCCTCGCCCCCGACAATCGGACCGCACAGGTCGGGCTGGCGCGCCTCGGCAGCCCCGGCTCCGCGGCGCCATGAAGTTGCTCGCCGTCGAGAGCTCCTGTGACGACACTGCCGCTGCCGTCCTCGTCGACGGCGCCGTACGCTCCAACGTCGTCGCCTCGCAAGACGCCATCCACAGCGCCTACGGCGGAGTCGTGCCGGAGCTCGCCTCGCGCAATCACATCCGCGCCATCGCGCCCACCATCGAGCGCGCCCTCGCCGAGGCCGGGCTGAGTTTCGATCAGCTCGACGCCGTGGCCGCCACGTATGGTCCCGGCCTGGTGGGCTCGCTGCTGGTCGGCCTGTGCACCGCCAAGGCGATCGCCTACGCGCGCCGCCTGCCGTTTCTCGGCGTCAATCATCTCGAGGGGCACTTGCTGTCGGTGCAGCTCGACCAACCGGTGGCCTTTCCCTACCTGGCTCTGCTGGTCTCGGGCGGGCACACGAGCCTGTATTGGGCGCGCCAGCTGGGCGACTACGAGCTGCTCGGCTCGACGCGCGACGATGCCGCCGGCGAGGCATTCGACAAGGTCGCCAAGCTCTTGGGCCTCGGCTATCCCGGCGGCCGTGTCATCGACGAGCTCGCCGCCCGCGGCGACGCCAGCGCCTTCCGCTATCCGCGCGCGCGCTTGAAACGGGCCGGGGCGCGACACCGCTTCGACTTCAGTTTCAGCGGCATCAAGACCGCCGTGGCCCTGCACCTGCGCGAAGGCGCCACCGACGCCGCCGCCCATCCCGACATCGCCGCCAGTTTCCAGGAGGCGGTCGTCGACATGCTGCTCGAGCCCACCTTCGCGGCCGCCGACGCCTGCGCGGCGACACGGCTCGTGGTCGCCGGAGGGGTATCCGCCAATTCGCGCCTGCGCCAGCGCGCCGCCGCGGCGGGCGCCGAGGCCGGCATCGACGTCATCCTGCCCGCGCCGCACTACTGCACCGACAACGCGGCGATGATCGGCGTGGCCGCGCATTATCGGCTGGCACGCGGTGAGCGCGACGACTGGACGCTCAACGCCGCCGCGGTCGCCGACCTGGCGACTGCGGGTCAGCGGGACGGACGGCCGTGACCGCGGCGGTGGCGCGCAAGCGCTTCGGTCAGCATTTCCTCGTCCAGCCGAGCATCGCCGAACGCATCGTGGCCCTCGCCGCCCTGCGCGGTGACGAGACGGTGCTCGAGATCGGCCCGGGCCGCGGCGCGCTGACGCACCTCCTGGCTGGACGGTGTCAGCGGCTGGTGCTGGTGGAGGTGGACCGCGATCTGGCGGCGGGCTTGCGCGAGACGTTCGGAACCTCGCCGGCGGTGGAGGTCCACGCGGCCGACGTGTTGCGCCTCGACCTCACGACACTGCTCGGCAGCGCGGCGCCGGCGGTCGCGGTCGCCAACCTGCCCTACAACATCTCGACCCCGGCGCTCTTCCACTTGCTCGACCAGCCGAGCCTGTTCAGCCGCCTGGTGCTGATGCTGCAACGCGAGGTCGCCGAACGCCTGTGCGCCGCGGCGGGGAGCAAGACGTACGGCGCGCTGTCGGTGGTTGTGCAAGTCGTCGCCGCCGCCCGCATCGCCTTGCGCGTGCCACCGACCGCCTTCACGCCGCGGCCGAGCATCGAGTCCGCCGTCGTCGTCATCGAGCCGCGGCAACCGCCGCCGCTCTCGGCCACCGCGCGGCGCGCCGTGCGGCAGGTCGTGCGCTGCGCGTTCTCCCGCCGGCGCAAGCAACTGGTCAACGTCCTGGCGCCGCTCACCGCCCGGCCGAGCGCGGTGCTCGAGCACCTGGGCATCGACCCGCGCCGCCGCGCCGAAACGCTGACCCCGTCCGATTTCGTCCGCCTCGCCGCCGCGCTCGACGAATCCGATCGCCAGCCGTGATGAGACGAAAGACATTCAACCCAGAGGCGCGGAGGACGCGGAGCACGAGGGTCTAGAGAGTGTATCCCAATCCCGATTGACGATGACGATGAGTCAAGGCGCGAACCCATGTACGCTGCCCCTGTGCCCTTGGCGCACTCGGTGATCTCGGCGTTGAGGTTTTCGCCGGATCACGGCTAGCGCTCCGAAGAGTCGCCGCCCCCATGCCCGAGCTGCCGGAAGTCGAGACGACGCGCCGTTCGCTGCTGCCGCACGTCATCGGCGCGCGGATCACCGCCGTCACCGTGCGCGAGCGGCGCCTGCGCCAGCCGCTGGCCGCCGACTTCGCCGCCCGCTTGCGCGGGCGCTCGATCAGCGCCATCCAGCGCCGCGCCAAGTACCTCCTGTTCGCGCTCGACGACGGGACGACACTGCTCGTACATCTCGGCATGAGCGGCAGCCTGGGTCTGTCCGTCACCAGCGCGCGGCTGCAGACGCATGACCACGTGGTCATCGAACTCGACCGCGGCGTGCGCTTGGTGTTCAACGATCCCCGCCGCTTCGGCCTCATGCAGGTCGGCCGCAGCGAGCGCTTTGCCGTGCTGCGCCGCCTCGGCCGCGATCCGCTCACTGATCCGCCCACGCTCGAGCAGTGGCGCGCGCTCACCCGCCGCCGCCTGCCGATCAAGAACCTGCTCATGGACCAGCGCGCCCTCGGCGGCGTCGGCAACATCTACGCCAACGAGGCGCTTTTCCAGGCCGGCATCCGGCCGCGCCGGCGCGCCGCTAGCTTGAGCCGTGCCGAGCTGGTGCGGCTCGACGCCGCGTTGCGCACCGTCCTCGAGCGCGCAGTCGCGCTCGGCGGCAGCTCGATCTCCGATTACCGTGACGCCAACGGCCAGGCCGGATACTTCCAAATCCACCACGCGGTGTACGACCGCGCCGGTCAACCCTGCGGCGTCTGCCGCGCCGTGATCAAGTGCGTCGTCCTGAGCGGCCGCAGCAGCTACTACTGTCCGCGCTGCCAGCGTTGAGGTGCATGGTCCTCGACCAGGAGAATCCCGGCTCGTCCATCAACGCCTCACCGGCGCCGGGAGGGTGAAATAAAAGGTCGCGCCGCGCTCGACTTTCGCCTCCGCCCACACCTGTCCGCCGTGGCGGGCGATGATCCGCTGCACGATTGCCAGACCGATCCCCGTACCTTCGAACTCGTGCGCCGTGTGTAGTCGCTTGAAGGGACCGAACAGTTTCTCGGCGTACGCCATGTCGAAACCCGCACCGTCGTCGCGCACGAAGTAGGTCATCCGGCCACCGGCATCGGTGACGCCGAATTCGATGCGCGCGGTCGCGTGCTTGCTGGTGTACTTCCAGGCATTGCCGAGCAGGTTCTCGAGCACCACCCGCAGCAGATCGGGGTCGCCGATCACTGCGATACCGCCGGCGATGACGACGTCGACGACCCGCGCGGGCGCGGCCTGTTGCAATTCCGCCGCGATGCCCCGCGCCAGCGCGCTCAGATCCACCGGCTGGCGCGACACCTCGCTGCGCTGCAGGCGTGAGAGCTTGAGCAAGTCGTCGATCAATTGCGCCATGCGGGTCGTTGCCGCACACACGCGCTCGACGCAGTGACGGCCCTCGGCAGGCAACTGCTGACCGTGTTCGTCGCGCAACATGCGGCTGAAGCCGTCGATCGCGCGCAGCGGCGCACGCAGATCGTGCGAGACGGAGTAACTGAAGGCTTCCAGCTCCTTGTTGACGGCTTGCAGCTCGGCGGTGCGCGCGACGACGCGCGCTTCCAGCTCGGCGTGCAGCCGCTCGATCCGCTCGGCCGCCTGCTTGCGCTCGGTGATGTCGTCCACCATGGCGAGCTGCACCGTGGGCGCGGCGCCCTCGGCCCACATCGGCACCGCGGTGACGTTGACCCAGACGGTTGACCCGTCGGGGCGCAGATACCGTTTCTCGAAGGCGTAGAAGTGGCTCTCGCCGCGCAGCAGGCGCTCCTGCTCCTCCCAATTCGCCGGCCGATCGTCGGGGTGCGTGAGGCTGCGAAAATCGGCGCCAACCAGCTCGCGCTCCGTGCGCCCGAGGATGTCGCAATATCGCCGATTGATCTGCAGAAGGCGGCCGCTCTGCGAGTCGACCAGGGCAACACCGAGGGGGGCCTGCTCGAAGATGGCGCGGAATCGCTTCTCGCTCTGACGCAGGGCTTCGTCGGCTCGCTTGCGCTGGCTGATGTCGCGCCCGCTGAGCACGGCTCCGACGCGGGCGCCGCGCTCGTCGAACAGGAGCTTGCCGGTGGTTTCCAACCAGACGTAATGGCCCAGCGCATGGCGGTAGCGAATCTCGACCTGTTGGAAGGTGGAGCCGTCGATGGGGTTGCGGACGACCGCCGCCACCGTCTCGCGGTCGTCGGGATGGAGGAAATCGAACGCCGATCGGCCGAGCATCTGTTCGGGCGTGTACCCCAAGACCCGCTCGTGCGCGGGGCTGACGTACTCCAACTGCGCCTCCATCGTTACCTGACTCACCAGATCGGACATGTTGTCGGTGATCAGGCGCAGGCGCTGATGCGATGCGGCCAGCTCACGGGTCTGCTCGGCGACCTGCTGCTCCAGTGATATGGTGAGGTCACGGAGTGCGTCTTCCGCGCGCTTGCGCTCCGTCACATCCGCCATCACGCCGCGCAGGCCGACGACCTGGCCGTCGTCCACGATGGGGCGAGCGAGGTTTCGCACCCAGCGAATCGCTCCCGTTTTCGTGATCACGCGATGATCGTTGGGCCGTGGCCGCCCGGCGAGGGCGTCGCGCAGCCCCTCGGCGACGACCGCCAGATCGTCGGGGAAAATGAACTCGGCGTATGACCGGTCGGTCACTTCCCCGGCGGCATACCCGTACAGCCGTTCGGCGACCGGACTGACATACGTCATCCGGCCCTCGGGGTCGGCCTCATAGATGATGTCGGAGACGTCCTCGACCAGATGGCGATACCTCGCTTCCGATCGCCGCAGGGTTTCCTCCAAGGTCTTGCGCTCGGTGATGTCGACGTCGGCGCCAAACAGGCCCGACGGCAGGCCTTGTGCATCGCGAACGGTCACGCCCCGACTGAGGACCCATCGGTACGAACCGTCGGCGTGTAGCATGCGGTGGGTGCTTTCGTAGACCGGCGCGCGGCCCTGAAAGTGCTCCTGCATCACCAGCGTCGCCCGGGCGCGGTCGTCTGGATGCACCAGATCCCAGACGCTGGCGACGCTCCGCTCCCCCTCGCTGCGTCCGAGCATGTCCTTCCAACCCGTCGAGCAGCGCATGACGAGCGTCCGCAGGTCGGAGTGCCAGACGCCCACCTTGGCACCGGCGGTCGCCAACTCCAACCAGGCCTGTGCGTCGCGCAGCGCCAGCTCCAGTCGCTTGCGCTCGGTGACATCGAAGGCGATGCACTGGAAGAGCTGCGCCGTGCCGACGCTGAACGGCGCGAGATGTACCTCCATGAAGAACCGCTCGCCGCTGGGCCGGATCGCCTGCCATTCGAACGTGCAACCGCCTCGCTCCAGCGCCGTGGCCAAGATCTCGCGCGCCCTGTGCGCGGAGTCGGTGCCGTCCGGCTGGTGCGGCGGGGCGAAGTCGAGCGGCGTCTTGCCGATGATCGCCTCCCGACTGCCGACGCCAAACAGGCGCAGGGCGGCCGGGTTGCAGTCGATACACCGCAGCCCGTCCATGAGCAGCACGGCGGCGTCGAGCGATTCGAAGAGCAGCCGATAGCGCTGCTCGCTCACTGGCTGTGCGCTGGTCATCTGCCAGTGGTCGGGGCGAACATGGTGCGAGGTCTCAAGTCAGGAGGTGATTCACACTAGTAAGGTCTCGGTCGGTGCCGACGCCGATACGATCGAAATTGTAGCTCGATCCGGAGTGGCAGCCCACCCGTTTCTGCTCGGGATGGCGCCGGGCCGTGTCATGATTTGGCAAGCCGCGCCGGTGGGTGATAGGAGCCGGGCAGCGCAGTCAAGGCAAAAGCCCGACGCGGGGCAGAAAGGCGGACGAGTGATGGCCCTAAGCAATCGCGTGATCGCCGAGTTCATCGGAACTTTCTGGTTGGTGATGGGAGGCTGCGGCAGTGCCGTCCTGGCGGCGGCGTTCCCCGACGTCGGCATCGGGCTGCTCGGTGTCTCGCTCGCCTTCGGCCTCACCGTGCTGACCATGGCCTACGCAATCGGCCACATCTCCGGCTGCCATCTCAATCCGGCGGTGTCGGTCGGCCTGGCCGTCGGCGGGCGCTTCAAGAGCGCCGATCTGATCCCCTACATCATCGCTCAGGTGCTCGGCGCGATCGTCGCCGCCGCGGTGCTCTACTTCATCGCCAGCGGCAAAGCGGGCTTCGAGCTCAGCAGCGGCCTGGCCTCGAACGGCTACGGCGAGCACTCGCCCGGCGGCTACTCGCTCGGCGCCGGCTTCGTCACCGAAGTGGTCATGACGTTCATGTTCCTCTTCGTCATCCTCGGCGCAACCGACACCCGCGGCACCGGCAGCCTGGCGGGGGTCGCCATCGGCCTCTGCCTGACGTTGATTCACCTGATCAGCATCCCGGTCACCAACACCTCGGTGAACCCCGCCCGCAGCACCGGGCCGGCGGTGATCGTCGGCGGCTGGGCCCTGGCACAGCTGTGGCTCTTCTGGGTCGCGCCCCTGATCGGGGCCGCCCTCGCCGGCCTCGCCTACCGCGCCGTGTCCGACGAGAAGCCGCGCTGACGGCGAACGCGCCAAGCGGGCTCAGAGGGTACGCGGCGAACCATAGCCGCGGCACCTGCGCCCACCTGGCGACGCGCCGCGTCGCCGGGTGGCGGGGGGCGTGGCGCAGTGTGACCGCCGGTCTTGGCGCGGCTGTCCGGCGTGGCGTTGCCGCGCCCCACCCCACCGGGCAGCGCCCTGCGCTGCCGGCGGGCACAGGTCCCGCGGCTACGGCTCGTGCTGGACCCGCGGTGCCCGCGGCATCCGCCTGGCCGACCGGTGTGAACGCAACCGGGGCATGCGGTATCGCTGGTGACCGCCCGGTTTGCACGGCGGGTGCGAAGCGAAAC
>CAYYWP010000019.1:0-35094 GCA_964475125.1 uncultured Binatia bacterium (SeqCode)
TGGGGCCCGTTGGGCGGGGGGGGCGGGTTTTTTTTATTATAAACCCGGCCTCCCCGGCCCTACGTCCCCATTCGGTCGGCTGATCGCCGCGAAAGGAGGAGAAAAGCGATGTCCAAGGTGGAGCGCAAGAGCTTCGATCACCCCGAGGAGACGCGCGTGTTCGACAAAGCCAGGCTCGAGGTGGTCACGCTCGGTGGGGTGACCGCCCTGCGGGTGCGTTTCGAGCCCGGCTGGCGCTGGTCGAAGTGCGTCAAGCCTGTCGTCGGTACCGAGAGTTGCCAGGTGGGGCACCTGATCTACGTGGTCTCGGGGCGCATGGCGGTGCGGATGGAGGACGGCTCCGAGGCCGAGCTCGGACCCGGCGATGTGGGCGCGATTCCCCCCGGCCACGATGCGTGGATCATCGGACAGGAGGTCTTCGTCGGCGTCGATTTCCAGAGTGTGGATCTTGCGCGCACGATATCGATTGCGTCGCCGACTTCATCGACAGGTGCAGGGCCACGACGTCCACTGAGCCCCGAGGATACGTAGCGAACGGCTGCGGGGAGCCACCAAGGGGAAGCGCCAGAACCAATCGCGCTGGGCTAGGACGCTGCAGCGACTTGTCCGCGCACGACCTCGGGGCTGATCGGCAGGCGCTCGATGGCGCGCCAGCCGAAGGGCGCGAGGGCGTCGGCGATGGCGTTGGCGATCGCCGCCGGCGGCGCCACGGTGCCGCCTTCACCCATGCCCTTGATGCCGCCGACGGTGATCGGGCTCGGCGTCTCCAGATGGCCGTACTCGAGCGCCGGCACATCGCACGCGGTGGGCACGAGATAGTCCATGAACGAGGTGGTCAGCAACTGGCCGGAATCGTCATACTGCAGGTGTTCGTAGAGGACGTTGCCGATGCCCTGCGCCACGGCGCCGGCGATCTGTCCCTCGACGATCATCGGGTTGATCATCTTGCCGCAGTCCTCGATCACCACGTAGCGGCGCAAGTCGACGTGACCGGTCTGCGGGTCGACCTCCACCTCGGCGATGTGGGTGGCGTTGGCGTATGGGGTCTCGCCCTTGTAGTGAAACGCCGCCTCCAGCCCCGGCTCTTCATTCTCCGGCACATTGGCATCGTAGAGGGCGGCGTGGGCGAGGTCGTGCACTGAGATGTGCTTACCCGGCACGCCTTTGACGGAGGCGAAGCCGTCCGCCAGGTCGAGATCGGCGGGGCTGACCTCGAGGAGATGGCCAGCCAGGCGCAGGATCTTGTCGCGCAGGCGCCGTGACGCGCTGAGCACTGCGCCGCCGCCTTGCACCGCGCTGCGGCTCCCCCAGGTGCCCCAGCCGAAGGGGGTCATGGTGGTGTCGCCTTGCACGAAGCGCACGTCGCCGAGCGGGATGCCGAGCGTATCGGCGGCCAGCTGCGCGAACGTGGTGGCGTGGCCCTGGCCATGGCTATGCGTCCCGACGCTCAAGATGACCGTACCGTCGGGATTCATGCGCAGGTGGGCCGAATCGCACCCCGCGCCGCTCACCGTATCGAGCCCGGCACTGTGGAAGAACAACCAACCGAAGGCGGTCATCTCGATCATGGTGGAGATGCCGATGCCGAGATAGCGGCCCTGGGCGCGCGCCTCCGCCTGCCGGCGGCGGAACCCGGCGTAGTCGATCTTCTGCAGCCCGAGCTCGAGCGACTCGAGCGGCGTGGCACTGTCGTACTGCAAGCCGGTGGCGGCGGCGCAAGGGAAGTCCGCCTTGCAGAGGAGGTTCTTGCGGCGCACGTCGGCGGGATCCATGCCGAGCTTGCTCGCCGCCAGGTCGAGGATGTGGTCCATCGCATACTGCGCTGCCGGGAGCGCGACGCCGCGGTAGACGGCGGCGGTGGTCTTGTTGGTCGCCACGGCGATGGCCTCGGTCTGCACGTGGGCGATCTTGTAGGCGCCGGGCAGTGCCACGACGAGCTGCGCGGGCTCGAATACCGGCGTCCACGGGAAGCTCATGTCGGCGCCGGCATCGACGATGAAGCGCCCCTTGACGCCCAGGATGATGCCGTCCTGGCGCGCCGCCAACTCGATGTAACAGATGATGTCCTTGGCGTGGTACGAGCCGGCCAGATTCTCCCGCCGGTCTTCGATCCACTTCACCGGGCGCCCGAGCTCGCGCGCCAGCAGGGCGCACACGATCTCTTCGGGGAAGATGTGGGCCTTCATGCCGAAGCCACCGCCCACGTCGGGGGCGATGACGCGCAGCAAATGCTCGGGGTGGTCGATGGTCCGGGCGAGATGCGTGCGCACGAGGTGCGGGATCTGCGACGAGCTCCACAGCGTGAGCACCCGCTGCGCCCTGTCGTAGGCGGCGAGCACGGCCCGCCCTTCCATGGGCGCGGCGCAGTGCCGGTTCAGGCGGAAGCGCGCCTCGACCGTCACGTCGGCGGCGGCGAACGCGCCGTCCGGATCGCCGGCCGTGACGGCCTTGGTCGCCATGACGTTGTCGCCCCATTCGGGGTGCACCAGCGGGCTGCCGGGCTGGAGCGCGCGCTCGGGGTCGACCACGGCCGGCAGTGGTTCGTAGTCGATCTCGATCAGCTCCGCCGCATCCTCGGCGACGTAGCGATCGCCGGCCACCACCGCGGCCACGATCTCACCGACGAAGCCGACCTCGTTCGCGGCCACGATCGAGACGTCGCAGGTCTTGAACGTCCCCAGGTAGACGCCGGGAATCGCGTTCGGACGGAGCGGCTTGGTGCGGCGCGCCACCTCGTCGCCGAGCAGCACGCGCACGACACCCGGCGCCGCCACGGCCTTGCTGGTGTCGATGCTCCGGATGCGAGCCCGGGCGTGCGGGCTGCGCACGAAGGCGACGCTGACGCTCTCGGGCAGACGCACGTCATCGACGTATTGCGCCTGGCCGGTGAGGAAACGCGGATCCTCGATGCGTTTCACCGCGGCTCCGAAGATGCTGGTTCCCATCGAGGCGCTTCCTTGGACACCCATACGTATCAGATCCGCCAGGCGAACTGGAGGGCGGGCCAGGAACGAGTTGCTGCTGCGCTGCTGCGCAAGCTGAGCGAAGGCGCCAGCGAAGCGGATCTGCTCGACGCATTCCCGCGCCTCACCCGTGCCGACATCCGGGCGGCGATCCGCTATGCGGCAGACACGCTGGCGCACGAGGAGACGATCCTTTTGGAGAAGCCCAGGCCGCGCGCGCGCCGCGGGCGAATGCGTTTTCTGGCCGATGAGAGCTGCGACTTCGCGGCGGTGCGCGCCCTACGCTCCGTGGGACACGACGTGCTGGCGGTGTCGGAGATCTCACCGCGAGCGGATGACACTCGAGTGATGGAACTCGCGGTGCGAGGACGAAGTTCCGATGGCTGCCCTTGCCACCGCGACTGACGAACCGGGCACGTTCGAGGTCAGCCATGAGTTCCCTCAGCTTCGGCGGCATCGATCGGCCCTCGGTTGCCTCATCCAACGCTTCGGTTCAGCGGTGGCGGCACGCCGTCCGCTGCAACCGGTTGTTAGGCATTCGATCAGCTACCGGATGGAATTCTTGAAGAGTTCTCCATTCTTCATGATCACAACGAAGTTCGTTTCCGGGTCCTTGAGTAGCTCGAGGTTCGCGAGCGGGTCACCGTCCACCAGCAGCAGGTCCGCCAGCGCTCCCTCCTGAACCACGCCAAGTGTGCCGGAATAGGGGCTGCGGTTGCCGGACAGGGCAAGGAGCTCGGCATTGTCGTGGGTGACCATCTTCAGGATCTCCTGCGGGGTGAACCACTTGCGGAGCTTCACGATTTCCGCCGTCTGCTTCGCGTTCTGGCTGGGGTCGAAGAGCATGTCGGTGCCCCAGGCGAGTTTGACGCCGTACTTCTTGGCCCACCGATAGGCCTTATCAGTGCCATCGACGACCTGCTGCTTCTTCGCTTGGACGAATGCTGGCGCCGTGGGCGGCGCCGGATCGAGCACCTGGAGGCTGAGCCATACGCCCTGGGTTCCGAGCAGCGCAATCGTCTCCTCGTCGAGCAGCTGGCCATGCTCTACGCACTTCACCCCGGCCTCGACCGCCCGGCGCACGGCGCGTGGCGTGTAGGCGTGGACGGTGACGTAGGTATTCCAGTCCCCCGCGGCCTCGACGGCCGCGCGCAGTTCGTCCGCGGTGTACTGGGTGACATCGAGGGGATCGTAGGCGGTGGCGGCCCCGCCACCGGCCATCACCTTGATCTGGCTGGCGCCAAAGCGGAGGTTCTCGCGCACGGCGGTCAACACTTCGGCCCGGCCGTCGGCGATGAAGTTGACGCCGAGTCGCTCACCACGCGAAACCTCGCCAAAGAAGCGGCGGGAACGCTCTTCCGGGAGCCGGCTGTCGCCGTGGCCCGAGGTCTGGGAGATCATGGCGCCCGATGGCCAGATGCGAGGGCCCTTGTACTTTCCGCTGTCGATGCCAGCCTTGAGGGAAAAGACGGGGCCGCCGAGGTCGCGCACGGCCGTGAAGCCGCGCATCAACATCTTCTCCGCTTCCTGCGCGGCACGGACCTCCAGCTTCTCCGGCGTCATGTCGGGCTGGAGCGCGTCGTGCTGGGACCAGGCACTCATGGTGATGTGCACATGATTGTCGATCAGCCCCGGCATCAACGTGCGACCGCCACCGGCCACCCGGGTGACCGTGACGTCAGTGGGGACAGCAATGCGCGCGGTGGAGATCTTCTGGATTACGCTGCCCACAACCAAGGCATTCGAGGGAGCCGACAGCCCGTCCGAGGAGCCGTCGAAGATGCGGACGTTCTCGAACAGGACTCCCGTGGCCTGACTCGCATTGGCCGCTTGCAAATAGCCGCAGCCGAGGATGAGGAGAGATCCGAAAAACGATGTCCCAAGCGCCTTCATGCCTTCTCCTTGGTTCGTGTTCGACCGAAACGCCTAACAGGGGCCGGTCGCTTGGAGGCGCTCCCCGGCGACGACTCGATGCGGTCAGCGCTCGCGGACAACCCGAAACCCAACGCCGTACTGGCTGCCGGACTGGTCCGCTTCGACGCGGTAGGCGCACCGTTGGGCGACTGGAGTGTTGTTGAATCCACCACCGCGGAGAACGCGGTAGTTGCCATTAGTCGGGCCCTGCGGATCGTCCACCGGAGATGTTTCATAATACTGCTGATCGTAACGATCCGCGGTCCACTCCCAGACGTTGCCGTGCATGTCGTGCAACCCGAACGCGTTGGGGCGGAACTTGCCGACCGGAGCTGTCCACTTGTAGCCGTCGCGTTTGGAGAGGAACGGGTATGGCAGCTTGCTGTCGGTCTTGTTACCGTCCTTGTCGTACCCCTCGATGGTCTCGTCCTTGCCGTCGCGGCGGTCCTGGTCGGCGACATTGCCGTACAGGACGAGGTCTTCGGGGTCGTTGCCGAAGTGGTAGCGACTGCTCGAACCAGCCCGACAAGCGTACTCCCACTCGGCCTCAGTGGGCAACCGGTACATCCTCTTCTCCTTCTTGCTCAGCCACTCGCTGAAGGCCACGGCGTCGTTCCACGAGACGAATACGACGGGGTGATCCTTTCCCGTCTCCCAACCCGGTGACTCGGGCCGGTAGGTTGTCGCTTCGACAAGCTTGCCGGTCTGGTCGAAGCCCCAAGCGGGCTTGCCGGCGCGCTCGATGGCGAGCTTATACCTGGTCGCTTCGACGAACGTCTGGAACTGGCCGAGGGTCACTTCATGCTGGCCGATTTCGAACGATCTGGTGATTCTGACTTTGTGCTGCGGATACTCGCGGCTGAGCCATTTCGGATCGGTGTACGAATAGAACTTGAGCGCGTCGGCGAGGGATTCGTCTCCGCCCATCTGGAACTCGCCGGCAGGAACAATCACCAGTTTCATGCCAATGGAGTTCGTGCTGACCATCGGGGCGGTCAGGTCCGCGGGCACGACGACGACGCCCCCCTTCATGACGAAGTGGATCGTCCGCAGGGCCTCGATCTTCTCGAGCGGGTTCTCCCGAACGGCGACGATGTCCGCGAAGCGGCCGACGCGCAGGCTGCCTATGTCGTCCAGCAGGCGGAGCATTTCTGCTGCCGCGCTGGTGGTGCTGCGGAGGGCTGCAAGGGGCGTCATTCCGGCATCGACGTACAGCTCCGCTTCGCGGACGGTGGCCGTGGTCCCCTCGTTTTCCTCGAACGGATCCTGATCCGTGCCCAGCGCGATCGGCACGCCGAGCCTGATTGCCTCCACCAGCATCGACCAGTGTTCGTGACTGACAGTCTTGACCTTGTCGATATACCAAGCGGGCATGTTCTTCCGCTTGTAGAATTCGTAGGCTGCCGGTTGGCTGACGGTGATCGTCGGTACCAGCCAGACCCCTTTCTCCTTCATCTCCTTGAGCTGCTTCGTCTTGAGAAAGTAGCCGTGTTCGAAGCCGTCGATGCCCTGTGCCAAGGCTTCGTCCCCGGCGGCGGGTGAGCCGTTGTGCGCGGTTACACGGATGTTGTTGCGGTGGGCTACCTCGATCACGGCCCTTAACTCTTCCGCCGTCATGGGCGAGGAGTCGATCGAGCCGACGGTGTCCGCGATGCCACCGGAGATGGAAACCTTGATCCAGGTCGCCCCGTTGCGAATCTGGTCGCGCGTCGCCTTGGCGAACTCAGCCGGTCCATCCGCCGCGCGGTTGCCGTGCCCGCCAGTCGGCACGATCACCTCGCCAGACGCTTCGATCCGCGGGCCCGGTACCATGCCGGCGTTGATCGATCGCTTCAGCGAAAAGTCCGTGCCGTCCTTTGCCCCCACGATGCGAACCGTGGTCACCCCGGATTCGAGCGACTTCCGGGCTGCGCTCGCCATCCGTAGCACGATGTCGGCGTCCGTCTCGTTGGCCCCCACCACGCCCGGCAGGGCGCTGGCGAGGTGCACGTGTGTCAAGGCTCGGCCAAACTGACCACGCGCAGTTCGGCCAAACTGACCACGATTCAGCGGCCGAGCGGGAGAGTGTGTTGAGCAGATTTGGAATGCGCAGTTCGAGCGTGTCCCCGGTGCCGTGTTTCCGGTCGTTCGCGGGGCGTGCAGGGTCGTCGACGGCGTGAGGCACGCAGTTCGGCCAAACTGACCATTTCGTCGGAGTCGCCGGCGAAGCCGACGCGTCCAGAGGCTCCAGGATCGACGCACGGCGAGGGGCAAGGGGTCGGGCCGGGGTCGAATCATTGACTGTTCGCCGTCTCGGCCTCTGCCGCATGCTTCTCCTTCGTGCGGCTCCCGGGCCGTGGGGTGGGCGGATTGCGATACGAGTGGCCCTCGATGACCACCACGTGGGCGTGGTGGAGCAGCCGGTCGAGGGCGGCGCTGGCGAGCAGGTCGTTGCCGAAGAGCGGGTACCACTCCTCGATGGCGCGGTTGGAAGTGATGACGGTAGAGCCGTGCTCGTAGCGCTGGCGGATCACCTCGTAGAGATCTTCGGGTTCCTCATCGCGGAGCGCCCGCAGGCCGAGGTCGTCGATGATCAGCAGATCGGGGCTGATCACGCGCTGCAGACGGCGGTCGTAGCTGCGGTCGGCACGGGCAGCGCGCAGCTCGGTGAAGAGCCGGTTCGCCGTGAGATACAGCGCCGAGTGCCCCAGGCGGCAGGCGCGCAGCCCGAGTGCCTGCGCCAGATGACTCTTGCCGACGCCGCTCGGCCCGACCAGACAGAGATTCTCGTGCCGGGTGACGAAGGTGGCGGTGGTGAGGTCGATCAGCCGCGCCTTGGGGATCTTCGGGTTGAAGCTGAAGTCGAAGTCCTCGAAGCTCTTGCTCGATTCAAACTGCGCGCGGCGCAGGCGCGCCTCGAGCTGCTTGGCGTCGCGGCGGTCGACTTCGTCGGCGAGCAGGCGGAAGAGAAACTCTTCGAACGGCAGGGCGTCGTCGACGGCCTGCCGGGTGCGCAGCGGGAGCGTGTGCAGCACGCCCGACAGGCGCAGCTTCTTCAGCACGGGGACCAGCTCGTCAGTGGAGCTCATCGGGGACCTCCTGGGGGATGAGGCGGAGCAGCTCCTGAACCGGACGCGCAAAGCGCGGCCGCTCCCCGGGCGTGTCCGCCGGCGGGGTGCGCGGCAGCGGCTCGCGGTCGAGCCCCTGGCGCAGGATGTCGCGCACGCCGCGGTAAGTGAGATTGCCGTAGTGCCGCGCTCGCGCGCAGGCCGCGCGCGCTCGGGCTGGGGGAAACTGCTCGAGATGGGTGACGATCGCCTGCACGGTGCGCAGGTGGCTGAGCACATCCTCGGCGGCGAAGATCTCGCGGATCAGGACGCCGACTTCTTCGCCCAGCCGATCAGCGCGCTCGAGCCAGTAGCCGCGGCTGCGGTGGCGCAGCGACGCGCGCTCGGGCGGCAGATACTGATCGACTACCTCGGGCGGCACCGGCACGCCGCGCTGATGGGTGGCGACGCGCTCGTCGTCGGCGTAGACCGCCACCGTGCTCGGTGTGGCCCGGACCCATACGTCGCGCCCGATCAGCCGCCACGGCACCGGTAGATGCGCCGGTCGAAGGCGATGTGACTGTCGGGATGCACGCGCGCCCGGCGCCACTCCACCGGTTCGTACGGCCGCGCCGGCAGCGGGCGCAGTGTCGACTGCTCGTCGGCGGCGAAGACCTCCAGCGGCCGGCGCCCAGTGCTGCCGTGGACGCGCCGTCCCGCGATCTCCGCCACCCATCGCTCCAGCTCCCGATTCACTTCCGGGAGCTCCGCTTCGGCGAAGTCGCGCGGCTGAAAGAAATTGCGCTTCACGTACTTTACCCCCGACTCCACGCGCCCCTTCTTGGCCGGATCGCGCGGCGGCGCCGGATCGACCTTGAAGCCGTAGTGGCGGGCGAGCTCGGCATAGCTGCGATTGAGGGCCGGGCTGTCGGCCAGGCCGAAGGCGGCACGCACCACCGCCGCCTTGAGATTGTCGGGCACCACCGTCTCCACGACCCCGCCGAAGGCGGCGAACGCCTCGGCATGCAGGCGCAGCCACGTCTCGGTGCGCTGATCGAACACCACCCGCGCGAAGAGGTGGCGGCTGTAGGCCAGCACCATCACGAACACCCAGGCGCGCCGCAGCACGCCGGCGCCGCCGTCGTAGAGCTGGCCGACGTAGCCGAAGTCCACCTGCGCGATCTCGCCCGGCGCGGTGCGCACCGGGATGGCGACGTCCTCCGGCCGCACCGCCTGGGTACCTCGCAGCCGCTGTACGAGCCGCTTCACGGCCGACAGCGAACCCGCGAATGTCGGCTCGCTCAGGCGCAGACAGTCGTAGATCGCCTGCGGCTGGGCGTCGCGCTCGAGCATGCGCACGACCGCCTCCGTCCACGTGTCGATCGACGACACCTGCTGCGGCGACCGCTTCGGCGGCAGCGCCTGCTCGACGGCCGTCCTGAGCGTCGCCACCGCCGGCAGCTCCTCGATCGGCCCCATCAGCAGCCCCGCCGCCTCCAGGGCCTGCCGATACTGGCGCTCCGTATTCGGGCTGATCCGCAGCACGCGGGCCACCTCGCGCTTGCCTGCCGCCATCCGGTGCAGTCGCACCAGCTCCTGAAGTCGATGCATCTCGATCGCCTGCCGGCTCATACCCACCCTCCTCTGGACACCCCTGTGCCAGGGAGGGTGCTCGAGGATCGCACCGGTGCCGATCCTCGCCCTCGATCGCGTGGTCAGTTTGGCCGAGCTGGCCGTGGTCAGTTTGGCCGAACTCTACCCGGTCAGTTTGGCCGAACTGGGGATGGTCACTTTGGCCGAACTCGCTGTGGTCACCTCTGCCGAACTACGCGTGGTCACATAGCCCGGTCTGTGACACGTGCGAGTTGATGAGGCCGGGAATCAGGTACTGCCCATCGAGCCGAAGGGTGCGGGCACCGTGGGGGATACTCACGCTCTGAGCCGGGCCGACGGCGGCAATCCGGTCTCCGTTCACCACGATGACGCCATCGGGGATGACCGAGCCTTCGATGACATCCACGACGGACGCGCCGACGAGGGCAATCGGCGGACCGGCCGGCGGCGGCGCGAGCGGGAAGGTGGCATTCGGCAGGTCCGCAGCGCGGCTGGCATCCGCGAGGAAGCCGAACCCGACGATGGAAACAAGTAACACGGCTAGGGTGTTCATTGCTCGGTCCGGAGCCGGCACAGAGATGATTCGGTCAGTCGATATTGCCTGACCGGTGTGCGTGACTTTTGAATCATGCGTGAACCCCCGGGGAAACTTGGTGTGTTTGGTCATCGCTTCTTGCCCTGCGGCGACCGTATGCAGAAGTGCTTTACCTTCCAGATCAAATGCCGTCATGGCAAGATGTCACGGCAAGAAGACTCTGCAGCTCAGCTACGTAGATTCCTCACAAGTAGCGGCCCGCCGCAGGCGGGTCCGCTGCAACGCCGGATTGGGCAGCGGTTGCCACGAAGCGCGAAGAGAGGGCAACCTTCTCGCGGAAGTCCCACCCGGTCGGCCTCCAGAACAGCTCTCCGAATCGGTCGCGGAAAACAAGGGCCAGCTGTCGAACGCCTGGCGCTCAGTCGCGCGGGCCGCTCCGCGCCGCCGCTCGTTTGCCGTTCGGCTGCGCGGCCCGCGTCGGCTGCAACGGCTTGTTCGGCGCTCCTCGTCGGCGTGACTCACCCGTCGCCGCCCCCGCTGTATCCACAAGGAGACGCAAAGCGCGGTTGACCGCCTCGGTATTGGGAAAGACCTCCGCCAACTCCGGCTCGATCAGGACGAGATTGGTTCCCGCCGTGGCCTGCGGGTGGTACTTGCCTCGCACTCCTCCTTTGAGTCGCGAGAGGTCGTACTCGGCCCGCAGCTCCTCACGTTTCTTCTTCACGGATGCCTTCTTCATGTTGTTTGCGCTCCCTCCGGGTAGCCCTCCGGGCGCTGATGATCCGCTGGCGATCTCCTCTTCGGCAGTGACATACGAACAGGAGCCGCTGCCGCGCAGAATAGCCGATCGTGATCTCCCTGTCCTCGTCCTCGGAGTGATCTGGGTCCGGGTACGTCATCGCCAGCGGGTCGAGGAACACCGTCGCAGCCTCTTCGAAGGCGATGCGGTGGGCGCGCAGATTGATCTTCGCTTTGTCGGGATCCCATTCGTAGATCACCTGGACAGGCCCACGGCGAGCCTAACGCCGGCGCTCAGCCGCGCGGGCCGCTCCCCGTCGACTCCCGTTGCACGTTTGCCTGCGCGGCCCGCGGCGGCTGCAGCGGCTTGTTAGGCAACATTTCCGAGCACGAACCTCGTAATCTCATAAGCACGCTCAACTCATCGCCCAAGTAGCCGAGCGACTCACGCAGATGGCTAGGCGGATCGTGAAGCTTCATGCTCGCGAGCTTGATACCATCCGATGACTCCGGAATGGAGCAAGGAAACGATTCCATCCTTTCCGATGCCTTGATCGATCCACACGCAGTCTCGGTGGAAGTTGTCAAATGCCCCGAGGACGAGACGGCCCTCCGAGGCGAGCTGAACATGAATGACGTGACTCTTCAGTCCGACCTGCGGCAGAATGCGCCGACAAATTGTGTCGAGCGTCACAGCGGTGAAAGGGAGAATGACGAAAGCTAGCACTGGTGAGATGGTGTTGCGCCGAAGCAGAGCCGAAGGTTCGTGGGATGCGCCCGGAACAAGTGCCGAATCAAAACGTGAAAGGTCCCCCTCCAGAGAAAGGAAGCAGTCGCGGTTGAAGTGCTTCAAGGCCGCCCGGACAAACTCGACGGGCTTCCTGACGCGAACATCGAAGACGGCGTGCATAGCGGCCTAACTACTTACTTAGCCGGCGGAGGCCGGTGGTGTATATGCGGATCGCAGCCGATGAGCTTGCCAACATGCAGGCGACCAACGATACCGAAGTTACGGTGAAGGCATTCGCTCTCGTGTCTAGGCGACTGTCCGGCTAGACGGATAACGCGGCGGGGAATAGCTCCCCGAAGGGGCTGCGTACCGCGGGGCCGTTGTTGAGGACATGGGTGTAGATCATCGTGGTCTCGACGCTGGCATGACCAAGCAGTTCCTGAATCGTGCGAATGTCGTAGCCCCGGTCGAGCACATGGGTCGCAAAGCTGTGACGTAGGGTATGCGGGCCTACGGGCCGGTTCAAGTGGACGAGTTGGGCCGCGCGTCGGATGGCCTTCTGCAAGCCGGACTCGTCTTGGTGGTGGCGCCGTTCGATTCCGGAGCGCGGATCGAGCGAGCGATGTGCGGCCGGAAACACCCACTGCCAGGCCCACGCTTGTGCCGCACTGGGATACTTGCGCTCCAGGGCCTCGGGCAGCATGACGCGTCCGAATCCCGCGGCGAGGTCGCCCGCATGGATGGCGCGCACCATCCCGAGGTGGGTGCGCAGGGCTGCGTGTAGCGCTTCGGGCAGCACGGTGAGCCGATCCTTGCCCCCCTTGCCGTGACGCACGCCCGGTTCGGCCTTCGCAGCGCTGCCGACGGGGCGGCCGCCCGTGTCGCGACCCGCGCGGTCATCCGACCACAGGCGATCTTCCTCGGTGCTATAGTACGTAAGCTAAGCGTCTTCCAGACGGAAGAATCAGATCGCACTGGCGCTGCGGTGTCTATCGGAGGTTCCGCGGTCTATGGCGGAGCTATCTTCGTTGCGCCGCTTTGCTCGCGCTTCGGAGCGGGTAGGCCCGAGGCAGTGACTCGGATGGTTCATGGGGTGGCATGGCGAACCCGCCGCGCCGACGTGGGCTCGGCTTTCGCAGCGAGATCGTCAGGGAATGATCCGGGCTCTGCGTGACGCAGAGGCCCGGCGCCGGGTCGTCGGCCCGCCTCATGGCCCGGTGTCGCTCAGCTCCCGCGATGGCGGAGCGCTGGTCCGACTCCACCGGCGGGTCGATGGGCCCCATTCGACCGGGGTGGTCGGCGGCGAAGCGCCTTGAGGCGAAGGGGGCGTGCGCGCCGGCGCGTCTCCGAGTCTCGGTGGTGAGGGACTTCCCTTCTCACGCTACGACCGCGACCGCTTCGACCTCGATGAGCTATTTCGGGCAAGACCTCGATCAGCGAGTTGGCCGGGGCCGTCGCACGGC
The DNA here is from genome assembly GCA_964475125.1 of uncultured Binatia bacterium (SeqCode). Taxonomy (GTDB): domain Bacteria; phylum Desulfobacterota; class Binatia; order HRBIN30; family CADEER01; genus CAYYWP01. The sequence continues at coordinate 12,984 of CAYYWP010000019.1, forward strand.
CACAGTTCGCTGCGCAGGGCGGTGAGCAAACCGGCGCGAAACGGACGACGATCGTCTGCGCATCGATCTACGCCCATTGATCGAACGTGGAGGACGCATCTCGCGAGCTGCCTTTGCCCAACGCCTCAAGGCTAGCTTCTCCCGTGAGACGGCAGGTTAGTCGACATGGCAGAATGAGAGCCCATGCAAACACTTCCGCAGTCGCCAAAGCCGCGATGCGATGCTTCGGACGCGGGCGGACTGATGGAGATACGTTCACGGCGGGGTGCGATCGCTCGTCGCGTCTGTGCCCACTGCGTGTCCACAGCCCTACCATCGACTCCGGCGCTGGGCCGCTGACGTTCGTGTCAGTTGTTGAATGGCCTCGGGGAGAGTCGAACTCCCACGCCCTTGCGGACAACAGATTTTGAGTCTGTCGTGTCTGCCAATTCCACCACGAGGCCGCGTTTGGAAACTACGTACGGGCCGTCGCCAGCCCGCTTTCCGAGGGGGCGATTGTGCCCGAATTCTGCCCACAAGCCAACCGACCCCGTTCCAACTCGAGCCGCGCTTCGAGCTGATCGGCAGCGGAGTTGAATTCGCCTTCGCTGGTGATGTTGTAGCGCTCGAACACCGAGCGCGTCTTGTGGCCGGTCATCGTCATCGCCACGCGCTCGGGCACGCCGGCGCGAACGAGGTGGCGAACCGCGGTGCGCCGAAGGTCGTGCGCAATGCGGGTTGCCACGATGTGGCCGTCTTCTTCCTCGTATCCGGGTCACTGGAACCCTGATCACTTGGCCGGGTGGCGGGGGCCGCCCCGGTCGCGGCGCTCAGGGGTCAGCCAGGGGGCACTGCTGTTCGCCGTGAACTCCAGATTGCGGCTACCGCTGTTGCCGATATCCAGTTCGGCCGTCTGAAGTTGCGATTCGCCGACCCCGACATGCCATCCGATCTGCCCCGGACCGGCAGAGAGCGTCGGTCCCGGCAGGTCCAGACCCTAGGCCCTTTGACATGCAGTCGCCAAGAGGCGATCAGGACTGTCAATCCACACCGCGCTCTCGAGTCCGCCTGGTTGCCGGGCGGCAAACGGGCTCTCCACGGAGGGTTTATGCCGAACCAACACGAACGCTTCATGAAATTGGCGATCGAAGAGGCCATGAAGGGCATGGGGGCGGGTGACCAACCCTTCGCAGCTGTGATCGTCCGGCAGGGGGAGGTTCTGAGTCGCGGATACAACAGGCAGAATACGACGTTTGACGCCACGGCTCACGGCGAGACCCAGGTGATTCGTGAGACGACGATGAAACACCAACTTCATCGGTTGACCGGCTGCACGATGTATTCCACCTGTGAGCCCTGCGCTATGTGTGCCGGGGCCATCATCAATTCGGGGATCTCAACGCTCGTCTTGGGTGCTCGGCTGGCGAAGATGACGAGTTTGAGGGGAGACATGTTTAGCTCCGGCGAGTACAAGGGCGGCGGCATCTTCGGCTTCTACGGTCGGTATTCCGTAGAAGGTCTGGTCGAAATGACCGGTTACGACCTCGAGATCATCACCGGCGTTCTCGAGGAGGAGTGCGAGAACATCTATCGCCATACCACGGTGAAACTGACGAGCTAGCCATCTTCACCGTCAGGGTCACACTGCATCGTGGTGGGTGAGGCGGGTAACGCCCCACTCCCGCTGCGACCACTGCTCATCGAGCAAGGATTCGAGCGCATGGCCGCCGAGCGGCGTTCTTGACGCCTGCGCCCGACGCCATCCTGTTCGATATGTCCGTCTCTTTTCCGGCAGCGAAACGCGAACCGAAACGCGGAGCCGCTGCCGTAACGACCGGTGGCGTCGCCGCACCGGCGCTCACTCGTGCCATCGTGACTGGTCACGCCGGCGCCGCCGATGGGCAGCGAATCGCTCGACGGAAGGAGCATGAAGGTTCTCCGCGTGGCATTGGCGAAGCGAAGGAGGCGTGCGTCCATCGTTGTCGTTCTGCTGATCGCTGCGCACCTCGCGCTGGCCGGATGCGGATCCGACGATGCGCCAGCGGCGGACCAACAACTCGATCGGGCCTTGCGGGAGCTCGTCGGAGGGGACGACGGACCCCCCAGGGATCATCGCCGTGGGGCAACGCGGCAATCGCATCAGCGTACATGAGGCCGGTACGGCCAACGTGGCTACGCAGGGAACCGATTGGCATCGACGACTACATGCGCCTGGCGAGCATCCGGCGCCGCCACTTTTGCGCTGGTAGCGGCCGGCGACCTCTCACTCGATGATACGGTCGGAACCTGGCGGCCCGATCTGCCGGCGAACTGGGCGGCGATCACGCTGCGGCAGCTTACTCGCTCGAGCTGCCGACGAGGTGCTTACTGCGGGGCCTACGGCGCCGGCAGGGGTGAATAGAGCGCGGGCTGCCAATCGGCGTCGAAAATTGACCCCCATCGGCGTCCAATATGAGCCCCCTGCGAGACCGATCTTTTCGTTCCGCCGCGGTGCGACAGAGTCGGCTGCCGACGCCTGCCGGCGAGCAGGAGGGCATTGCCGAACGCCCAAGCACAGCACACGGAATTCGCTTGATCGACCGTGTCGGCCGTGTGAGTAAAAGGACCAGGGGGGGATCAGGCGGACGGCGCATTCGTCCCGCCTGATGGCGGATCAGGGTTCCCGGAACGGTCGCGCGGACGCACGGCAGGAGTTGCCCATGGTTACGTGCCGTTTGGTGTTCCTCATCTGGCTCGTGTGGACGGGTCTGGCGAGCACGGCGGAGCGCGCGGCGGGGCAGGGCTGTACCGGCGACTGCAACAGCGACGGCCGCGTGGTCATCAGCGAGTTGATCCTCGGCGTGAACATCGCTCTCGGGACGGCTGCGCAGCAGAGCTGTTTGCTTTTCGACGCCAACGCCAGCGGGGGGGTGACGATCGAGGAGCTGATCGCCGCGGTCAACAACGCGCTCGTCGGATGCGCGGGGACGCCCACGCCGACTCCAACCGTGCTCACGCCGACCCCCACGCCCACCGAGCTGACGCTCGCGCCGATCGGGCATCGGCACGTCGCCTTGGGCTCGACGCTGCGCTTGCAGCTCGCCGCCTTCGATCCCCTCGATCGGCCGCTGGCGTTTTCGGCGGCGCCGCTGCCGCTGCCCGCTCACGCATCGCTGGACGGGCACAGCGGCCAGTTCACCTTCGCGCCCGGCGCCGAACAGGTCGGCGACCTCACGCTCACCTTCTCGGTCAAGGCCGGTGCGTCGACCGACAGCGAAACGGTCACCATCAGTGTCCTCGGGCCGCAACCCGGCGGCGAAACCGCGCTCAGCGGGCAGCTCCTCGACACCACCGACTTCGTGCGCGACGTGATCACTCCGGTGGTCGGGGCCACGGTGTCGATCGTTGGCACGGACATCTCGACTGTTAGCGATGCCAGCGGGCGCTTCCTGCTGCGCGGCATGCGAGCGGGGTTGCAGGTCTTCGACATCGATTCCTCGACGGCCCACCCGGCCCCCGATGGATCGCGTTACGCGGGCTTTCACCAGGGCATCCAGCTGCTCGAGGGCGTCACCAACGTCGTCGAGCGGCCGTTCTTCCTGCCCCGCCTCGCGGCCGAGAGTTTCACCGAGGTCAACCCCGATGCCACGACGGTGGTCTCCAATCCGACCCTCGGCGTCGCCCTCACCATCCCGGCCGACACGGCGCGCGCCGAGGATGGCCTGCCGTTCGACGGGACGCTGTCGATCTCCGCTGTGCCCGGAGGGTTCGCGCCGGAGGCCCTGCCGGAGAACTTGCAGCCCGGCATATTGGTCACCATCCAACCGCTCGGGGTGACGTTCGACACGCCGGTGCCGATCACGTTTCCGAACGTCGACGGGTTGAAGCCGGGAACCGAGACCGACCTCTGGTCACTCAACCCCGAGACGGGCCAGTTCGCCGTCGTCGGCCGCGGGCGCGTCAGCGGCGACGGCTTGCGCATCGAGACCATCTCGGGCGGCGTACGGGCCGCGGACTGGCACTTTCCGCTGCCGCCCTCGGGTGCCACCAGCACGCAAGTGACGGGGCGCTACGGGCGCGTGCAGATACCTCAGGTCATTTGCACGAAACCCTTCGGTTCGAACGTCACGGCGGCGAGCGGCTGTTTGGATGTCGACGTCACGCTGCCCTACTACATGTCGCTGGGCGAAACGCGTGCGACCCGGCTCGTCTACTCGAGCCAGCGCGCCCACCCGTACCCCGTCATCCCATTCAACGCGACGATTCCCCTGCGCGCCGCCGTCCCGCCGCGCCTGTCATTCCAACTGACCTTCGGCGGCGTCCGGCAGGGAACCGAGTCGTTCATCGACACCGGCGGGTTGAATGAGAACCTCGATGAGACGGTCCGGGCCGCCACTAGTATCGACGCCAGCAACCTCGCGACCGCGGTTTATCCGTATTCCATCCACCTCACCAGCCACTACGCAGAGTCGCGCGTCTCGTCGACCATCGGCGACGATCTGCCGCTGGTCAACGAGCAATCGAGCCCGTTCGGCGCCGGGTGGGGACTCGACGGCCTGCAACGCCTCTATCCGCAGCCTCGCGACCGCGTTCTGCTGACCGACGGCAATGGGGGCCTGGTCCTCTTTGGGCATGAATCCGAAACCACGGTGGACGGCAAGGCAAACATCTTTGGGGCGGGTCGGCAGGCGCCGCCGGCTCCGGGTGGCGGTGGCCCGGGCGTGTCGCCCACCGAGTTCCGCTTCTCTCCGGAGCCCGGACAGATCATTCGATTCGTCCAGGCCGGCGGCAGCGTGGGGTGCTGCCCGGGTCCGCTGCAGAACGGCCCCGACGGCTCGGACTTGGCGGGAGGTGTTACGGATATCGCCTCATTCGGCGGCATCTCCGGCTTGATCCATCATCGCAAGACGATGTTTCTGGCCGGCGTGTTTCTGAGCGACCAGGAACCGATGGATCCGCCCCCGCCGCGCGTGGATTTCACCGACAACGAGGATTTCGATCGCCTCGCGCCGCCACTCAATCAAACGTTCTTCGTCGGCGATGGGCGCACCGCGAGCGGTGTCGTGCAAGAGTTCGAAGTGCCGGCAGGGGCGACGCGACTGCTTCTCGGCTTCGTCGACGGATTCAACTTTCAAGGCCTGGCCGGTTTCTATCATGACAACAGCGGACAACTGGCCGTCACCATCGAGGCGTCTCGGGCAACCGCCCAGGCCACGCGCTTTACCAGTAGCGCCGGAGAATCCTCCGTCCTGGAGCGCGCGGCGAATGGTACCTTCACGCGTACCCTGAGCGATGGGACGGTGGTGTCCTTCGATGCGCACGGCCTGCAAACCGCGCTGACCGATGGCGCCGGCAATCGGACGACCTACGCGTATGATGCGATGGACCGCTTGACCTCCATCACCGATCCGGCCGGCCGGATGACGAAATTCGATTACCTCGGCAATCACCTCACCAGCGTGACCGATCCCGCCGCTCGCCGCAGCACCTTCGAACACGACGCGAGCGGGAATTTGGTCGCCGTGCAATATCCCGATGGCACCCGGCGTACGTTCGACTACGACGCCCGGCACCTCATGGTGCGCGAGACCGATCCGCGCGGGTCGGCAACCATGCGCGAATACGACGCCTACGGGCGAGCCGTGAAGGCGATCCTGGCGGATGGCACCATCCGCCAAGCGACCGCAGCGCAGCTCGTCGGGCTCATCGATCCGCAGTCCGGGCAAGGTACGCCGGACCAACCCGCCCCGGTCCAGCGCGAATCCAGCGCCGTGAGTCTGTTCTCGGACGGCGAACAGCGGATGGAAACGGTCGCCACCGGGCAATTCGGCGAGGTGCGAGGAGCGACGGATGCCGCCGGCCTGGCCGTGCGAATCGAGCGCGACTTCAACGGCATGCCGACACGTATGGTCTTCCCCAGCGGCCACGCGTTTACATCGACGTACGACAGCACAGGAAACCGGCTCAGCATCACCGATGAGCTCCTCGGGGCAACCACGCGATTCACGTACACGCCCGGGTTCGCTTGGCTCACGTCGATCACCAGTCCGCGGGGACATACCAAGAAGTTCACCTACGATGACCGCGGCAATTTGACCGGCATCCAGAGCCCACTCGGTCGGGTCAATGCGTTCAGCTACGACGACCGCGGGTTGCTGGTCAGCCAGACCGACTTGCTCGGCACCGAGACGCGACTCGAATACGATGCGCAGGGCAATCCGGCGCTCATGACACAAGGCGTGGGCTCTGCGCATGCCCGCGTCGCGCACCTCGGGTACACGGCCGCCGGCCAGCTCAGCAGCCTGACCGACGGCGTCGGGCGGGTGTCCACCCTTGCCTTCGACGACGCCGGCCGGGTGATCCAGCAAACACGGCCGGACGGCAACGCCATCGACTTCACCTACGATCCGGCGGGCAACGTTACCTCGATCACCCCTCCGGGGAGGCCGCCGCATGTGTTTCGATATACGCCGTTGAACCTATTGGCCGAGTACGCCCCGCCGGCGACCGCAAATGCCACCGCCCCGACGCGCTACACCTACGACAAGGCTCAGGAGCTCAGCCGCGTCACGCGGCCCGACGGCACGACGGTCGACTTCGCCTACGATGCGGCAGGGCGGCTGTCATCGGTGACCCTGCCGACCGGCACGCTCACCTATGCGTACGACCCCAACACCGGACAACTGCAGACCGCCACGGCGCCGGGCGGCGGCACCCTGTCCTACACGTACCGGGGCGAGTTCGAGACGCAGGCGATCTGGAGCGGCGACATCTCTGGTCAATTCGCGCGCACATTCGACGACGAGCAGCGCGTGTCCGCCACTTTTGTCAACCATGCCGGAGCAGGCCTCGCGTACAACGCCGATGATCTGTTGGTTCAGCTCGATGCACTGTATATCGATCGCGCTCCCTCGAGCGGGCTCGTCACCGGGACGCGGTTGGGGCTGGTGACCGACGAACGGCATTACGACGAGTTCGGCGGGCTGGAGCGCTATCGCGCGGCCTACCAGAACACCACGCTCTACGAGGCGGAGTACAGTTACGACGCCGCTGCGCGCGTGGTGGGCACGCTCGAGACCGCAGCCGGCGTGACCGCGACTCTTGCCTACGCGTACGACCTGGCCGGCCGCCTGACCGAGGTGAGCAAGAACGGCGGCGCCGTCGAACACTACGAGTACGATGCCAACGGCAATCGCGTCGGCGGCTTCAACCAGCAGTGTAACCCGATCGCCAATGCGAGCATCGACAGCCAGGACCGTCTCTTGGCGTTCGATTGCGGCGCGACGGCGCACGCATACGCGTACACCGCGAACGGCGAGCTGCAAACCAAAGCGATCGCCGGCGCCAGCACCGGTTATGTCTACGATGCCTTCGGCAATCTGCTCAGCGTGCAGCTCCCGAACGGCGATCGGATCGACTACCTCATCGACGCCGAGAGCCGCCGCATCGGCAAGCGCGTCAACGGGGTGCTGACTCAGGGCTTTCTCTATGACGGCATTCGCCCGGTCGCCGAGCTCGACGGCGCCGGCAACGTGGTGGCGCGCTTCTACTACGGCACGCAAAGCAACGCCCCCGACTTCATGCTGAGAAGTGGCACCCTCCTGCGGTTCATCAGTGACCCGCAGGGCAGTCCGCGGCTCGTCGTCGACGCCTTCACCGGCCAGGTCGTGCAGCGCATGGAGTACAGCGCCTCCGGGGCCGTGCAGTCGGACACGAACCCGGGTTTCCAACCCTTCGGCTTTGCCGGTGGACTGTACGATTTGCACACCGGCTTGCTCCGCTTCGGCAGCCGCGACTACGACCCCGCCACCGGGCGCTGGACCGCGAAAGATCCGGCGGGCTTCTCCGGGGAGTCGAACCTGTACGTCTATGCCGGCAACAATCCGCTCAACCTCCTCGACCCGTCCGGGCTCATCACCGCCAGGCAGCTGTTGATCTTCGGTGCCGGTGCGGGCGTCGCGGCCCTCGTGGTCGTCACCGATGGTGCCGGTATTCCGCTCCTCGGCGGCGGTCTTTCCAGCGCGCTGGCGGCGGCCGGTTTCAACGCCGGGAGCTTGACGCTGGCCGCGACAGGAAAGGCCCTCGGTACCGCGCTGCTCGCCGGGGGCGGTGCGAACGCGGTGGTCGAGCTTGCAACCGGCGGGAAGCAACGGAACGTTCCGCGCGCTGCGGCGCAAGGCTGCTTTCTCGCCTTTGGCGGTGCCGCCAGCGTGATCGTCGGTGCGCAGGCCCTGACGCAAGCCGGTGTACTACAACCGCCGGGTGCGAATCCCGGTGACGCTCAAAGCCGCCTGGTATCAGCAGCCATCGACGCCGCTAACGCCGGCAATAAGCGGCTCGCCGAAGCGTTCGCCAACCTAGCCGGCTATCGCAACTTCGATGCTGTGCTCAAGTTCCGCGAGGAGCTCAGCCAGGCGTTACGCGGCGGTCGCTGAGCGCCGCGTCGATGCCAGCGCGAGCGCTGGCGAACTGTGCCCGGATTGGCGCTGACGGCCAATCCACTCTGCCAAGGCGAGAATGGCGGGAGGTACGGGGGGGCCGCGCCGTCGGTCCACCTATTGGGCCGGCTCGTCCTCGTCTTTCAAGAAGCTGTTGAGCGGTTCTTTGGCTTCGGTCTGCTTGACGGCCTGCTGGTAGTGGACCTTCGCCACCGCTTCCCGCGCCAGGCGCTTCAGGGTCGGGTGCGGCTCGGTGCCTTCGAGGCCCTCCAGGAACTCGAGCGATTCCGGGTCGCCTATGTCGCCGAGGGCGTAGATCGCGGTGCCGCGCGTGGCATGGTCGAGGTCGCGGCTGAGGAAATCCATGATCGACTTGCTGGCGCGCGGATCGCCGATCTTGCCGAGCGCGGCGAGGATGCGTTGCTTCAGCTCCGGTTCGTTGCCGCGGATGAAGAGCTGCTGCACCAGCACCGGCGTGGCGTCGTTGGCGCGCACGGTTGCGCAGGCGTCGATCGCTTTGGCCCGCACCCGCAGGTCGGGATCGCCGAGGGCCTGCACGAGGAAGGGCACGGCCTTGGCATCGGTCGACTCGCTGAGCATCTTGACGCCCTTGAGGCGAACCATGGGGTCGTCGTTGGCGAGGTCGCGCGACCACTCGTCGACCGTGGCCGGCTTGCCATCCTTGCCCTCGGCCTTCTCGCGCATGCGATCGGAGGAAACCGACTGCGCGCTCGCGGCGGCCGCACAAGCCAGCGCCAACGCCAGACCGGCAGCGAACAGGCAGCTGCGCGGGGTCATGCCAGTTCCCGTATAGTCGCTCGCCATGCGGCCTTCAACTGGCGCGGTGGGCCCAGGGTCGCTTGGTGCCAGACGGCCGAATCCGCACCAGCACCCAATCCGCCATCGGCAGCACTTCGTATTCGGGGGGCGCCTCGGCGGCGATATCGAGCACGACCTGCAGCCCCTCGGCCTGGCGGGAGACCTGCATCGAGGTGACCAGGGTGTCGCCGGAGGGGAAGGACTCGGCCGCCGAGTCGGTTCCGGTCGGTCCCGCGATGCTCAGTACGATGCGCGCCGGGTCACTCTCGCTGTGATGGGTGACGGCTCCCGGCAGCCGCGACAGCTTGAGGAAGACGCCGCGCGCGCCGTCCTCGGCACTGACTACGTCGAACTCCCGCACGTCCAACGGAATGGAGACGTTCGGCAACGACGCCGGCAGGACGGACCCGGCACCCTTCAGCTCGTTGGAAGAGCTGCGCGTCGAGCAGGCGCTCAACGCGACCAGCAGGGCCCCCACCAGCATCTCGACACGGTATCTCATGAGTCTCTTCGTTACTCCTCCGCGCCGGCCGCAGCAACCGGCAGCGACGCCGAACCTTGACTCCCCCGGGAGGCGCCGGTACTAACGACGGATTATTCGCGGCGAGCTTCGTTCGCCGGATGCGGAGGGTGCGATGCGCAAGACCTTTGCGGTGGTGGGCGTCCTGCTATGGAGCGCTGCGGTGGGCATGAATTTCGGCTTCGCCGAACGGGCTGTGGCTCAGCAGCCACCGGCGGACGAACCTCCGCCAGTCGCGGCTCCCCCCTCGATACGGGTCGTCGGCTCCGCGACGCCGACACCACCCTCCGCCGCAAAGCTGAAGTTGCGCCCGGTGGCGGACGAGAAGGCGATCGCGGCCGCGAGAAAGGCCGGCAAGCCAATCGGCCCGGTGATTACCTACGCTGGCATCAGCCGCGCCGACGGCCGCAGGATCGACCCGGTGGGCAAGACGAAGGATGGAGTGAGGATCTACCAGCACCCCGTGGGCTCGGGCTTCATGATCGTGGTTGAGGCCAAGCCCGGGATTAGCAATATCGAGGTGGGGCGCAGCATCTACCGCTACAACGCCGAGGATCCCAAGGAGCGCCCCGATCTCGAGATCCAAGTCGATCGACCGCTCGGCAACGGCAGCGTCGAGGTGTGCGATGCCCGCCGCCCGAAGTTCGGCGGCATTCCGGCCATCAATCCGCCCAGCTTCGACGAAACACCGCAGGTCAGCGCGGCGCTGAACGACTTGTCCTGTCGCTTCGAGACCTTCATCGAGTCGCCAGGGGCGTGCACGGTCGAGGAGACCGGAGACTTCAAGTTCCTGGCCGAGAACACCGACGTGCAGTTCTGCATGGTCGTGGCGCGCTCGTGGCAGTTCCCTGACGGCGACACCACCGTGAGCGTGCGCTTGCGCGATACCGACGGCAATCCGGGGGCGGTCGAGCGCTTCGTCCTGCGCCGGCAGCCGCTGCCGATGCCGTCGCCCAAGCCGGAGGCACCGCCGACCGCGACGCCGTCGCGCCGGCGGCCATGAGCCGATCGGCCGTTGCCGCGCTGCTCGCGAGCGTCTTCGCTGGCTGTGGCGGCTGCCAAGGGGATGGCGCCGATCGGCCACCGCCGGCGCCTCCGCCTTCTGCCAGCGTTGGCGCAGCGGAGCCTGCCGCGCCGGATCCGGGCGCTGCGGCCGAGATCGATTGTTTCGTCATCCTCGACGCCGAGCCGGATTTCGGCGCCCCGCCGCTGACCGTGAACTTCAGCACCGAGGTCGACTGCACCAGCCAACCGGTTTCGTTCAGTTGGGACTTCGGCGACGGCAGCAGCGCGGGCAACGATCCGAAACCGACCCACACCTACGCCAAGGCGGGTGACTACATCGCCGTGGTCACGGTGTCCGCCCCGGATGGCGGGCACGGCAGCGACGAGATCGACATCACCGTCGACACCGATTTGGGCGACTGAGCTCTCCCGTTGGCCGCTGGCGTGGCCCACTCCGGTCGACGACGTCGCGCGATGAGACGGCGTGCATAATCTGGCTCGTCGGTGCATCTTCGTTGCTGTATAGCCTGCCGCCGCCATGGTCCGCGCCATCCTCGCCACGCTCATCGTCGGGCTCGCCGTACCGGCGGGCGCGCAGCTCTTGCGCGACGCCGACTGCAACGGGCACGTCGACGCGGCCGATCGCAGCGCCATCGTTCGCGCCTTGTTCGGCGCCGCCTCCTCGTGTTCGGTGCTGGATGTGAACCGCGACGGTCTGCGCTCCGCCGCCGACCTGGTGGCCTTCGCCGCCGGCCCCCGCATCAGCTTCGTCGGCGTGGCCAGCCCCGACGGTCGCCCCGGGCGTGCACTGGGCCGGTTGCCGGACGGCGCGCCGGTGTACTTCGTCAACGCCGGATTCGGTTTCCTCCTGGTGGTCGAGGCCGCGGCCCCGCCGAGCGGTGCCGCCATCGGCACCAGTACGCTCGAGAGCGCACCGGGGGATCCGGCGCGGCGGCCGGATTTTCAGATCCTCGTCGATCGCGCCCTGGGCGATGGCAGCCGCGCGGTGTGTGACGAGTTCGGCGTCCCGGCGACCGCGCCGCCCGACTTTGCCCTCCGGCAGAGCGTCGCCGACTCGATCAACGATCTGGCCTGCCGCTTCGACGTGGCCACGAATCGCAACGGTGTCTGTACCCAGGACAGCTTTGGTCAACTGAACTTCGTCGCCGCCAACAGTCGCGCCCAGTTCTGCTTGCCCGTCAACGGCGCCATGGCGTTTGCCGCCGGTGATACGCGCATCGCCGTGCAGGTGCGCGACGAAACCGGCCTGGTCGGCCCGCTGGAGCAGATGGTGCTGCGGGTGGACAGCGGCGCCTTCCCCCCCACCTTCACGCCCCTCCCTCCGACCCCGACACGTACCGCCACGGCGACCCCACCGCCGACTGCGACGACGACCGCCACGCGCACCGCCACCGCCACCCGGACGCGTACGCGCACGCGCACCGCGACGCCGAGCGCCACCGCCAGCCCGACCCCGCCGCCGAGCGCGACGCATTCGAGCTCGCCGACGCCGTCGCTCACCACCACCCCGTCGATCACGACCACCCCGTCGATCACCGCCACCCCGTCGCGTACCGGGAGCGCGACGCGCACCGGTCAACGCACGGCGACGCCGACGCAGAGCGGCACGGTCACCGCCACCGGAACGCACACCAGCAGCCCCACGGCCAGCGCGACATCCGCCGTGTCGGCCACCGTCACCCGCACCCCGACGCGCAGTGGCACGCCGACGCGCACGGCCACCGCCACGCGCACCCCCTCGGCCACGACCAGCCCGCCACCGTCGCCGACGACCACGCGTACGCCCACCGTCACCCGCACGCCGACGCCTACGCTCGACACCTCGGGACCGGAGATCACGTTCCTCGGCCTGACCCGCGCCGACGACATGCTGCTCGAGCCCAGCGGTATGCAGGGCGACATTCCGATCTTTGCCCCCGCCTTCGGCTTCGCGTTCTCGCTCGTCGTCGAGGCCAAAAAGGGATCGCGCGCCGCCGTCGGCCTCGCCACCTTGGGCGAAGACGGGGCCCCAGATCTGCAGGTTCAGGTCACGCGGCCGCTCGGTGATGGCAGCGCCGCAGTCTGCGATGATATGCCGCCGTTCCTTGGTGGTGTGCCGGCCATCGATCCGCCCAACTTCGGTGACGAGCCGGAGGTCGTCGATGCGCTGAACGATCTGGGGTGCCGTTTCATCGATGGCGAGGGTGACAAGCTCGGCCGCCGCTGCGGTGAAGCGGCCGCGTGCGTGCTCAGCGGCGACGGCATCTTCGGCTGTGTCACCGATCCTCCCGACGGCACCGGCGAGGTGCAATTCTGCGGCTTCATGGGACAGGCGCTGACCTTCCCGTCCGGCGACACGCTGGTGACCGTGCGGGTGCGCGATGCGAGCGGCAAGCTCGGGCCGCCGAAGCAACTCATCGTCCGCGTGCTCTGACGGTCGGTTGCAGGGCGCTTCGCGGCGCTCCTGGCGGCCGTCGGACGCGACGGGAGCCGCCTCCCCCTCGCGCAGCTGACTCGCCCGCCGGCTGGGGCGATCGCCGATCCGGGGCGAGTTGAACGACTTGAAACTACGTCCCCGTCCTGCGGCGGAAGGTGCCCGGGGGGGCGCCGAACTGGTCGCGGAAGGCGCGGTTGAACGCCGACTCGGAGGCGTAGCCGACGCGCCGCGCCACCTCCGCGACCGAGCCACCCCAGTGCGCGAGGAGGCTGCGCGCCTTCAGCAAGCGCCAGGCGGCCAGATACTTCATCGGCGGCATGCCCATGCGCTCCCGGAAGCGCTGCACGAACAGCGTACGCGATTGACCGGCGACCCGTGCCAACCGCTCGAGCGACCACTCCGCTTCGGGCTCGGCGTGTAACGCCTGCAGCGCCCGCCCGAGTTGCGGGTCGACGAGCGCCGAGACCGCGCCGAGACCGCCGCTGTCGGCGCGCGCGCGCAGGACCTCGATCAAGAGAATCTCGGACAGGCGGCGGACGACTTCGCGATATCCCGTGCGCCGCGCCTGCGACTCGCGCTCGATGTGTCGCAACACCTGTTCCATCCAGCCGAAGTTGGTCACTTCGTCGGCGCGGACGTGGATCAGCGGCGGCAGCGAGGCGACGATCGGGTGCAGCATCGCCTCGTCGAATGCGAGGTGCCCGCAGACGATGACGACATGCGCGCCGCCGCCGCCGTACTCCAGCGGCGCCTGCCCGTTGAACCCGACCTCGGCGATCACCTGCTCCAGTGGACGCGGCGCGGTGTGTGGACCATCGGCGAGGACGTGGGCGCTGCCATGCGGCACCAGGATGAGATCGCCGTCACCGTAGAACGCCTCCTCGCCGGTGGGGAGCCCGATCCACGAGCGGCCCGTGCTGGCGATGTGAAAGCGGATGCGGCGGCGGTCGGCGGGGACGGCGACCGCAAAGGGGGCGCGAAAGATGGCTTGGAAATACAGCTGGGCGGTGAGCTCGATGGTGCTGAGCACGTCGGCGAGTACATCCATTGCTGTCGCTTCCTGAACCCCTCGCTCCTGTCCCGCCTCAGAAGGTCGAACGAACGCCGAATCACTCGGCGGCGATTGTCAAGTCCGTAAAGCACTCTCCTAGCGCACCGCTGGTGCGCTGTCGCCCCTCAAGAGCGGACGACAGGGGCGCGAACGAGCAAAGCGCACACGCCATTCATTGCGATGCGCCACGCTTCGGCGAACGGACGGTGGGGATGTCCAGCGCGCGCAGGCGCTGGCGCAGCGCCGGCAGCAGGTCGCGGGCGAACCACGGGTTCTTGCCCAGCCAGATGTTGTTGCGCGGCGAGGGATGAGGCAGCGGCACGACCGCCGGCCAAAACTCACGCCATGCCCGGACCGTTTCGGTCAGGCTGGCGGCCCGCCCGGCGCCGAGGTGATAGGCGTGCGCGTACTGCCCGATGACGAGCGTGAGCTGGAGGTTGGGCAGGCGAGCCAATAACTGGCTGCGCCACGCCTCGGCGCATTCGGGGCGCGGCGGCAGATCGCCCGACTTTCCGTGTCCGGGGTAGCAGAAACCCATCGGCAGAATCGCGATCAAGGACGCATCGTAGAAGACCTCCGCCGAGACCCCCAACCAGTCGCGCAGTCGATCGCCGCTCGCGTCCTGGAACGGCACCCCGCTGACATGCACCCGCTGTCCGGGGGCTTGGCCGGCGATGAGCAACCGGGCGCGCGGATCGAGCTGCAGGATCGGTCGAGGCCCGAGCGGCAGGTAGTCAGCGCAGAGCCGGCAGCTACGCACTGTGGCGAGCAAGGCGCGGAAGCTCTGGCGCGGGCGCCCGGTTTTGGTAACCTCCGGCGCACGCCGGTGCGATTCGCCTCTGGTCATCGCTCAGTGCGCTATGGTCGTCGGTGCGGCGCCCCATCCAGGCAGACGCCTGGATGGGAGCGGCCTGGTGTCGGGTGTGGCGTCGCCCTGCGGCTACAAGTTCTTGACCGGTGTGTGCTCAATGGTCTGCCACTGCTTCTGAGCCTTGGCGATGTTCCCCGGCACGTCCTTGCTGAACTGCTGGTAGATCTCTTGGTTGAGGTTCAGGTAGAGCTTGCCGTCGGACACCGTCCAGTAGCGCGGGTCACCATCGAACTTCTTCCCGACCGACACGCCGAAGGTGCAGAACCCGCCGAACGCGGGAGTGTACTTGCTCGGGTTGGCCTTGAAGGCGTCGAGATTCTGCTGGCTCGCGAAGTAGTAGGTGGAGCCGTCTTGCACGGCGGCGAAGGCTGCGCTTCCCGGGGTCGGCGCCGCTGCGGTGAAGAAGGCGACCGGGTCGTAGCCGTGCATCGCCAGCGGCGCTCCGGCGGCGGTGATGCCGCTCGTCGCGTTGCGTTCGTCTGCCGCCAACAGCGGTGCGGCACAGGCGAGCGGGAGGCAGGCGGCTAGGGTCCAGATACGGAGGCATCTCAGATCCATGTGGTTCATTCCATTCTCGATCGTTGTGGTGGGGCGGCGCGGCGGTAAACGATCGCATGCCGCCGTGCCGCGTTGACCTACAGACCGTACGCTGAGACAGATGCCACCGCTACGCACGCGTGCCGCGCTGGCGGCCGGATCTCTTGCCCGCGCGGCCAGATCGCAAGCGGCGCGGGTTCCGGCGCCGTAGCGGGCCCGGCGGACCGGTCTGGGCGCGGCTCTGGAGCCCGGTCGTCCTGAACGTCCGCGTGCAAACGGCGGAGCTTCGGCGGGAGTGGGTTTCGATCAGCGAACGACCGGGAGGACCTTCGCAGAGCCCTGTTCCGCCTGTTCCATCGCCCGGCGGGCGACCTCGACGAAGGCACGCGCCTCGGCGCTGTCGGGCGCCGCGATGACCACCGGAAGACCCGCGTCCATGCCCTCGCGGATCGTGCGCACCAGCGGAATCTCGCCCAGGAAGGGCACGCCGAGCTCGTCGGCGATGCGCCGGCCGCCGCCGTGACCGAAGATCTCCGCCCGCGCCCCACAGCCGGGGCAAATGTGGTAGCTCATGTTCTCGACCACGCCGAGGATGGGCGTGTTGACCTGACCGAACATCGCGATGCCGCGCTGCACGTCGAGCAGGGCGACGTCCTGCGGCGTGGTGACGATCACGCCGCCGGTGAGCGGCGCTTGCTGCACGATGGTGAGCTGGGCGTCGCCGGTGCCGGGCGGCAGATCGAGCACCAGCACGTCCAAGCTGCCCCAGTCGACCTCGTGCAGGAATTGCGTCAACAGCTTGGTGATCATCGGCCCGCGCCAGATGACCGGCTGGCCGGGCTGAATGAACAGGCCGAGCGAGATGACCTTCAGGCCGTGCTGCTGCAACGGTTCGATGCGTTCTTCGGCGGTGCTGCGCGGCCGCTCGTGCAGGTCCAACATGAGCGGGATGCTCGGCCCGTAGACGTCGGCGTCGAGCAGACCGACGCGATGGCCGAGTGCGCTCCAGGCGAGCGCCAGGTTGACCGCGACGGTCGACTTGCCCACCCCACCCTTGCCGCTGGCGACAGCGATGACTTGCCGGACGCCCGGGATCGTCGGCGTACGGCTCGCCGCCACCGGCCGCGCCGGCTCGGGTTGCTGGATGACGACCTCGATCGTGCCCTCGGCGGTCAGCCCGCGCACCCGGTCGCGCACGGCCCGCGAGACCTCGTCGACCGCATCGGCCTTGGCGCTGCCGATCGCCAAGGTGACGGTGATGCCCTGGCTGCCGACCTCGACGTCGCGCACCATGCCGAAGGAGACGATGTCGCGCGAGTAGCCGGGGTACTTGATCTGCTTCAACTCCTCGAGGATCTCCTGCGGCGTCGCCATGGCCGTCGACGCTATCTCGGCGGGCGTGGCGAGGCGAGGGGGGCGGGTGAAGACTCGGCCACCGGGCGCTTTCGCTTTTTCAGGCCGAGGGCTAACTGAGGAGGCATGTCGGCGCCGCTTCGCTTCGGGCTCTCGCTTCCGCAGGGCGATGTCGCTGCGGCGACGCTGCGCGAGGTGGCACGGCGCGCCGAACAGCTCGGGTTCGAGTCGCTGTGGGTCTACGACCACCTCTACAACTACCCCTCGCCCGCCCAGCCCGAGGTGCTGGAGGGCTGGACGTTGCTCAGCCTGCTCGCCGGCTGGACCGAGCGCGTGCGCTTGGGCTCGCTGGTGCTGTGCGACGGCTATCGCAACCCGGCGCTGACGGCGAAGATGGCGGCGACGCTCGACGTGCTCTCGGACGGCCGGCTCGAGTTCGGCTACGGCGCCGGCTGGCACGAGGAGGAAACCCGCGGCTACGGCTACCATTTTCCACCCGCGCCGGTGCGCATCGCGCGCATGGAGGAAGGGCTGGCGATCATCAAGGCGCTCTGGCAGGGCGGGCCGGCGAGTGCCTCCGGTGCGCATTATCGCCTCAGCGACGCGCTCTGCCTGCCACGCCCCCGACAGCAACCGCATCCGCCGATCACCATCGGCGGCGGCGGCGAGCGCTACCTGCTGGCGGCCGCGGCGCGCCACGCTGAGGTGTGGAACTACTTCTCCGTCGAGCTGGCCGAGTACGAACGCAAACGCGCCGCACTGCACCGCCACTGCGCCGCCATCGGTCGCGCGCCGGCGAGCATCGCCCAGTCGCTGACCGTGCCGCTGATCACGGCGTGGCGCGAGAAGGAGGTGCGCGACCAGCTCGAGGCCGCCCGCCGCCGCGGCGGCACCTTCGCCTACGACAACCAACTCGTGCAGGGCACGCCGGACATCGTCGTGCCACGGCTGCTCGACTACGTCCGCCGCGGCGTGACCCTCTTCATCTTCACCCTGCCGGATCCGACCGATCTCGCCCACCTGGAGTTCGTCGCCGAGCGCGTCATCGCCGAGCTGACGGACGGCGCGTTCGCCGGCTGACGGGTGCAGCCCGTGGCGCTTGCTTCGCTTTCGGGGGGGTGCCTTCATTCCGAAAACCTCTGAAACCACGAAGGCCACGAAGCGCTCACGGGGAAGGGAGAGAAGCTCAGACCTGTGGTGTTGAAGACGATCCAAGCGCCACTGCTCCCAGCGGTGATCTTCGTGGGCTTCGTGGTGAAAGGCTTTTTCCGATTGCGGTTACGGATTGGGTGCGCTGCGACGCTGCAGGCGGCGGCGCAGGCGGCCGAGGGCATCGCGCAGGACCGGATCGCCGGCGAGCCAGGTTCCGGCGGCGAGGAGGATGCCGTACGCCGCGCCGCCGATGAGCAGCTCGGCGCCGGCCGCCCACTCATCCGGTGCCGCGCCGGGCAGCGCCCAGGCGACGATCGCCGCGCCCGGCAGGGCGCAAAGGGCGACGCGCCCAACGGTGGCGAGGAGCGCGCCCAACGCCGGGGCTCCGTGCAGGTGGCGCGCCCAGAGCAGCGTGCCGATGGCGTTGGCGCTCATGCCGATGACCGCGGCCACCGCCAGTCCGCGCACGCCGGCGGCGCGGCCGAGGGCGAGATAGAGCGGGATGGCGGCCAGGGCGATCGCGGTGCCGAGCAGCATCGGTCGCCAGGTATCGGCGCGCGCGTAGAAGGCGCGCGCCGCAATCTGCTGCGCGATCCAGGCCGGCACCGCCAGGCAGAGCAGGGCGAGAATGCCCGAGACCACGGCCGTGTCGGCGGCACCGAAGGCGCCGCGCTGGTAGATGAGCTGCGTCAGCGGCCGCGCCAAGGCAAAGCAGCCGCCGGCGGCGACGACGGCCAGCGCCAGACCGGTCTGCAGTGTGCGGGTCACCACCGCGTTCAACTCCTCGCGCCGCCCGTCGGCGTAAAGGCGCGACAGCGCCGGCAGCGCCGCGGCGGCGATGGCCTGCCCGACCACCGCGACCGGGACCTGCATGAGGCGGCGCGCGTAGCCGAGGTGCGACACGGCGCCGGTGCCGAGCAAGGCGCCGAACCAGCGCTCGTACCACTCGTCGACGGTGAGCAGCGTCTGGCCGAACATCAGCGGCGCGGCGATGGCGAGGTAGCCGAGAAAGGCGCGGTCGAACGGCGCCATGCGCAGGCCGAGGCGGACCCGCCCGCGCGCGTACAGGAGCGCGGCACCGAACGGGCCGAGAGCGGCGCCGAGCAGCGCACCCCAAGCGAATCCCTCCACCGGCAGCGCCAGACGCGGCGCCAGCAGCAGCCCGCCGGCGATGATGGCGCCGTTGTAGAGCAGCGGTGCCGCCGCGGCCGCGCCGAAGCGGCCGCGCGCGAACAAAGTGGCGTTGATGATCCCGCCGGCGACGAAGAAAACCTGTGCCGGCAGCACGATGCGCGTCAGCCGCACCGTCGCGGCCTGGGTTGCGGGGTCGAAGCGCGGGAACTGCACGGCGATGAGCGGCTCGGCCCACCACCACAGCGCGCCGCTCACCAGCACCGCCAGCCCGGTCAACGTGCCGAGCACGGTGGCGAGCAGGCGATCGGCGCCGGCCTCGTCGGCGGCAGCGCGGTGCTTGGTGTAGAGCGGCAGAAAGGCGATCGACAGGGCGCCGCCGGCGAGAAAGTAGTTCAGCAGATCGGGAATCTGAAAGGCGGCGTAGTAGGCATCGGTCGCGGCCCCGGCCCCGGCGCGGTAGGCGAGCAGCGCTTCGCGCCCATAGCCGAGCAGCCGCGACAGCAACACGCTGCCAGCGAGCAGGACGGCTGCCGCGCCGATCCGTCCCGCCCGCGCCTGCTCGCCAGTCTCCCCGTCCACCCGCGCCGCTCCCCTCGCCGCAGTATGCCGGATGACCGTAGCAGCACGGAAGCGCGACGTCCGGTGCGCTCAGCGGCCCGGCCCGGCCCAAGGCAGGTTGTGAGGTTGTTAGGTTGTTACGTTGTTAGGTTCCCTTCCCCCCCCGCCTTCTGACCTAACAACTAACAACGTAGCAACCTAACAACCTGTCAACGGGAGGCCGCCGTACCCGGGCGCCGCTCCTTCCACGGGGCGGCAGTTTCAAGCTCGGCCGCGACCTGCAGGAGCAGATCTTCGCGACCCGTGGCGGCGACGAGCTGTACCCCGATGGGGAGCTGATCGGCGCTCCAGTGCAGCGGCAGGGCGATCGCGGGCTGGCCAGAGATGTTGAAGGCCGACGTGTAGGCGACGTAGGGGGCGGAGCGGACGAAGCCGCGCCAGGGCTCATCGGGCGTCGAGCTGACGTAGCCCAGCAACGGCGGCGGCTGCGCGGTGCACGGGGTCAACAGCAGATCGAAGCCGCGCTGCCACCAGCCGGCGAGGCGACGGCCGAGGGCGTGCAGAAACTCGACGTGGGCGAGGTACGCCGCCGCGCCGATGGTGCGGCCGCGCTCGGCGACGGCCCACGTCAGGGGCTCGACATCGCCGGCGTTGAGTGGCCGGCCGAGCTTGTCGGCGGTGGCGTCCAGCGCGCGTGCGATGTTGGCGGCGATGAGGTCGATGAAATGCGCCGGGGTACGGGCATCGTCGAGCGCTTCGGGGTGCGACTCCTCGACGCGGTGGCCGAGCTCGGCGAGCAGGTGAGCGGCTCGATCGGCAGCGGCGCGGCATTCGGGGTGCAGCGTCAAGCCGCGTTCGGCGGGCACGTCGCGCATCACGCCAACCCGCAGGCGCGGTGGCGCCGTGCGCATGACCTCGGCGTATGGGCACGCCGGTGGCGTGGCGCTGTACGGATCGCCCGGCATGGGCCCGTTGGTGACGTCGAGGAGGGCGGCGGCATCGCGCACCGAACGGGTGACGACGAATTCGGTCGACAGGCCACTCCAGCGCTCGCCGCTGTCGGGCCCGAAGGAGTTGCGGCCGCGCGTCGGCTTGAGGCCGACCAGGCCACACATGCTGGCCGGAATGCGGATCGAGCCGCCGCCGTCGCTGGCGTGTGCCGCAGCCACCATGCCCGCCGCGACCGCCGCCGCCGAGCCACCGCTGGAGCCGCCGGGGCTGTACGCCGGGTTCCACGGATTGCGCGTCGCACCCCAGGCCGCCGGCTCGGTGGTGGGCAGCAAACCGAGCTCAGGGGTGTTGGTGCGGCCGAGGATGACCAGGCCGGCGGCGAGCAGCTTGTCGACGAGGTACGAGTTGCCCGGCTGGATCCAATCGGCCTCTTTCAGACAGCGCATGCCGCCAGAGTAGCGGCGTCCACCCTCGGCGCCGCCGAGATCCTTCATCAAGAACGGCACGCCGCGAAAAGGACCGTCCGGCAAGGCCTCGGCAGCCCGCTGCCGCGCCTGTGCGAAGGCCGGCAAGATCACCGCGTTGAGCTGTGGGTCGAGGCGCTCGATGCGCGCGATCGCGGCCTCGACCAGCTCGCGCGGCGTGAGCGCACCGCGCCGGACCAGCTCGGCCTGAGCGGTGGCGTCGAGTTCGTGGAGGTCGTCGGGCATACGAGTTCTTAGCAGCAGTAATCCCGAATCCGAAATTCTCTTCAAACCACGAGGGACGCGAAGAGCACGAAGAACGGAGGTTTCCGGGTCCTATGAGGCCTGGTAGATCAACTCGCCGTGCCTGGGGCCGAAATGATCCACGCGACACGACTGTCAGTCTTGATCTTCGTGGTCTTCGTGCGCTTCGTGGTGCAGATCTGTTTTCCGCTCGGGGTTAGGAAGGTGCCGCGGTGACGAAACGACCGCAGGCGAAGCCGCGCCGTGGTGCGCTGAGGTCAAGTCCGGCCGGGGATGCTGCCGGCTCGCCGCGCCGTCCGACGCCCCCGTTCGCGCGCTACGCGCTGTTCCAGCTACCCGGCATCGCCGCCGTCGCCGCCGTGTTGGGCACCCTGTGGTGGTTGGGCGGGATTCCGGGGTGGATGGCCGCGGTCGGAGCCGCGGTTTGGATCGGAAAGGACCTGGCGCTGTATCCGCTGTTGCGCCGCGGCTACGAGCGCGCACCGACGGGTGCGGCGGCGTTGATCGGGCAGCGCGCTGTCGTGCGGCGCCGCGTCGCCCCGGCCGGGATCGTCGCCTGCGGCGCCGAGGCGTGGCGCGCCGAGCTGCGCCCGGGAGCG
>CAYYWP010000020.1:0-34090 GCA_964475125.1 uncultured Binatia bacterium (SeqCode)
CCCCCAAGGCGCCCACCTCTCCCCCCCCAAAAAGAGCGCCCTTCCACCCCCCCTTTTCGACCGCCGGGTTACCAGTGGATCTCGGCTGCGCGCGCGGTTGAGCCGCGGCCGATCAACTGAATCAGCCACGCCATCCAGTATTTCTGACGTATGCGTTTGAGCACCCGGCGCACTTCCTCCGGGTCTTCGATCGGCGTCGCCCGGCCGGCCAGTGGCCCGTCGCCGAAATCGAGCGTCACGGCGGGTTCGCGCACCAGGTTCCAGTACCACTGTGCCGGCTTACGGCCGGCGTGCTGTACGGCGATGCGACGCTCGCCTCGGGCGACGAACCACACGGGAACCGTGCGCGGTTGGCCGCTGCGCCGCCCGCGGGTGGTCAATCGAACGGTCCTCAACCTCGCCAGGTCGCTCCCAGCCATCACGCCAAGACGCGCTTCGCGCGAATCGAGAGGTCGGGACCCATGTCGTACACGATCGGCACTCCGGTGGGGATGTTGAGCTCGAGCACCTGTTCCTTCGACAGTCGATCGAGAGACATCACGATCGAACGCAGCGAGTTGCCGTGCGCGACCACGAGCACGTTCTTCCCCGCCGCGACTTGTGGGGCGATATGGGTCTCGAAGTACGGCAGGGTGCGCGCGGCGGTTTCCTTCAGACTCTCGCCGCCGGGCGGCGCGACGTCATAGCTGCGCCGCCACAGATGCACTTGTGCATCGCCGTAGCGCCGTGCCGTCTCGGCCTTGTTGAGGCCCTGCAGATCGCCGTAATGGCGCTCGTTCAGCGCCGCATCCCTGGTGATCGGCAGGCTCGGCTGCTTGATCGCCTCGAGGATGATGTCGAGCGTCTCGGTGGCGCGCTGCAGCACGGAGGTGTAGGCGGCCGCGAACGACGTGCCCTGTAGGCACTGCCCCGCCCGCGCCGCTTCGGCGCGCCCCGTGTCCGTCAACGGCACGTCGACCCAGCCGGTAAACCGGTTTTCCAGGTTCCACTGCGACTCGCCGTGTCGCACGAGAACCAACAGTGCCATGCCTCGAATCCCCTCCTCGCCGCCCCCCAGGTGGGCGCGACCGGCAACGGGGTGATCCCATATCAGAGTGAATCTCTTTCGTGGAGCGCGCCACTCCGCGGCGCGCTCCAATGGTGCCGTCTTGGAGGGATGGGAGGGGCTTGATATGCAGCGGGGATTCGGGAGCGCGCATGGCGATCATTCGCAAGCGGACCGGCAATTTCCTCGAGGACTTCGAGGTCGGCGCCGTCTTGCGCCACAAGGTCGGCAAGACCGTCAGCGAGGGCTTGGTCAACGCCTTCACCGAGTTCTCGATGACCACCAACCCGCTGCACAAGAACCGGCGCTACGCCCAGCTGTACGGATACCGCGATCAGATTCTCCCGCCCGGCCTGGTGATGGCCATCGTCTTCAGCCAGAGCGTCGAAGACATCTCGGAAAACGCCCGCGCCAATCTCGAATACCTCGACATGCGATTCGGCGTCCCGGTGTACGCCGGCGACACGCTCGAGAGCACCTCGATCGTGCTCGGCGTGACGCCGTCGTCGAAGGACAAGAGCCTCGGGGTCGTGCACGTGCAAACCACCGGCCGCAACCAGCGCGATGAGGTCGTGCTGACCTACGAGCGCAAGGTGCAGGTGTGGAAGCATGATCTCGAAGCGCCGGTGCAGAAGGCCGCTGTCGACGTCGCGCCGGTGCCCTGCACGCTGGCGCTGCCGCCTTACGACCCCGCCGTGTCGTATCGGTCGCTGGCCCATCTCAGCAACGCCGACACCTACTTCGAGGATTTCCACGTCGGCGACACCATCGAGCACTCGCGCGGTCGCACCATGACCTCCGAGCACATCGCGCTCACCGCGATGCTCGACAACACCTCGCAGGTGCACTGCAATCAACACATGATCGATCAGAACCCGGCGCGTTTCGTCGGCGGCCAACTGATCATCTTCGGCGGCATCCCGTTCCAGCTCTGCCTCGGCCTGTCGTGCCCGGACGTGGCCGACAACTCGCTCGGCGACATCGCCTACCGGACCGGCAAGCACACCGCGCCGTTGTTCGCCGGCGATACCGCCTTCGCCAGCACCGAGATCACCGGCAAGCGCGACTACCCGGACCGCCCCGACCTCGGCGTGCTCGAAACGATCCTGCGCGGCCACAAGTTCGCCGCCACCGCCGGGGCGGTCGAGAAGGTAGAGATCTTCTATCTCGAGCGCGCGCTGGCGGTGAAACGGCGCAGCCACTACGGCTGAGAAACAGAAGGCGTGACCGGTTACCGGTCACCAGTGACCAGTCGCCGAGTGAAAAGACCTCGCGTCACCGGGCTTCGCCCCAGTTGCGCTGTCAGGGAACCAGACGTGTGGAGGCAACACGGAACTCCGAATCACCTAACAACCTAACCGCCTAACAACTAACAACCTTCCTCACCCAAGGACCGGTCACCGGTCACTGGCCACTGGTCACTGGTCACTGGCCACCGGTCACCGAGTAGTCCGTGGACGACGCGCGGTCGCGACCGCTAGGATCGCGGCGCCATGCAAGAGCAGCCACCATCGTGGTGCCGGTGGCGGGCGGGCACGAGCTCCGTGCTGCTGATCGCGCCACACGGCGGGGCGCAGGCATCCGATGCGCCGGTCCGCGGCCGACGGGTCAACGACCTGCATACCGCCGAGATCGCCGAGGAGCTGGCCGACGCACTCGACGCCAGTCTCATCGCCAATCCGGTCGTCGACCGCAACACGCTCGATCTCAACCGCCTCTCGCAGGTCACGGCGGACGCCTCCTGGTTCCTGGACCTCATCGAGCACCTGGTGGCGCACATTCTCACCCACCACGCGCGCGCCGAGCTGCTGTTCGTGCACGGCTGGAACGTCGTGCAGGCGAAATGCGACCTCGGGATCGGTCGTCGCCTGGCCGGGGAAGCCGATGCGGCACATCATCCGGAGGTCCTCACCGTCTCCCCGGCCTACGTCCGCACGCGCCTCGGCGCCTTGCGCGCCGCCTGTGCCGGTGTCGGTATCGAGGCGCCGTACGGCGAGCGGTATCCCGGCAGGCATCCGAACAACCTGCTGCAGGTTTTCCGCCGCGGCGGCACCGACGCGTTGCCCCCGCGGTTGCGCGCCTGGCGCGACAGCGGCCGCATCGAGGCGGTGCAGCTCGAGCTCGCAATCCCGTTGCGTTGGCCAGGCCCCCGGCGACGCCAATTCGCCGCTGCCATGCACAGCGCATTCGGCCTCACCACCTCACCGCTCGCGCGGCAACCCGCTGGGCTGGTGGCCGAGCCGCTGCCGGCATCGGCGGCACTGCGCTTCTACGACCCGGCCGCGCAGGTTGGTCTCGCGGCCCAAGTGGAGCCGCGCGGCCAGGCGGTGCGCAGCAGCCTGCTCCTCTTCCTCGCCGGGCAGCGCGTCGCGCTGTTCACCGGCGAGGATTCCGCCCGCACCGGCGCGATCGGCGGCGACGTGTCCTTCGCCGCGCAGGGGAGCGGATGCCGCCTGACCTTCGAGGGCGCGTTGCTGGTCACGAACGATGGCCGCCTCTTCGTCGATACCGAACGCGCCTTGGCGGCGTCGGCGTTGATCACCGCCCGCGCCGACCTCCTCTTCACCCCGCATCGACCCGATTATGGGCGGGTCCACGGCCGCCTGATCGTCGACGGGCGCGCGCTCACCGTCGATACACATGGCTTCGCCCACGGCATCGTCTGGCGGCCCGACGTGACGCACGGCTGGCGATCCTCGCTCATCCTACACGCCGCCTTCGCCGCCGATCACGCCCTGCGGCTGCACCACCGGGTTCCCGGCGGGCTGCTTCTCGACGAACACGGCAACCCGGGGCGCGTGTGCCAGAGCGGCGCGTTGGCGGTCGACTTCGCCGCCGATTCGTTCACGCCGCGGCGCATCGCGCTGAGCAACGGCAGCGGCGGGCTCGCCGCCGTGCCGATCGCCGACCTCGCCGCGGCCGTGCCGCTGGGCGGGGCGCGCACCGCCCGCCTGAGCATCGGCGTCGCGCGCATCACCTGCAACGGTGCGCACGGCTATGGCTTCTTCGAGTACGCCCGCCTCGTCGTCCCCCGGGGCGAAACCGGCGGCAATTCCTAGCGCCCCGATCGGCGCAACCGGCCGGCCGACGGTGCCTAGCCCGGGGTCCCAGCACCAGCGACCAGGGCACTCTGCCTTTTGCCTTTTGCCTTTTGCCTTTTGCCTTTTGCCTTTTGCCTTTTGCCTTTCGGCGGCCTTCCCGGTGTGACGGCTTGCAGTGGTGCGCCTTACTGAGAACGGGTTCCGCCGCTCCTCACAGCGAAGCGAAGACCGTCTCCGGCCCGTCGAGCAGCACCTGGGCAACCAACTCGCGGTTGTACGTCGCGTCGCCGAAGGTCATCTCCGACGCCTTGGCGCGCTTGTAGTACAGGTGCATGTCGTGCTCCCAGGTGAAGCCGATGCCGCCGTGGATCTGGATGCCCTCGGCGGCCACCGAGCGATAGGCGTCGGAGGTGTACGCCTTGGCCATGCAGGCGGCGAGGTGGGCCTCCGGTACGTCGTTGGTCACCGCCCAGGCGGCGTAATAGGTCGCCGACTTGGCGTTCTCGACTTGCACCAGCATGTTGGCGCACTTGTGCTGAATGGCCTGAAAGCTGCCGATCGGGCGGCCGAACTGCTCGCGCACCTTGGCGTACGCCACGCTCATGTCGAGCACCTGTTGGGCACCGCCGCACATCTCGGCGCACAGGGCCACCTTGGCGCCATCGATCAGGCGGTCGAGCAGCGGCCACCCGCCGCCGACGGGGCCGAGCACCGCCTCGGCGCCGACGCGCACGTCGTCGAACGTCACCTCGCAGAGCTTGCGCGTCTGATCCATCGTCTTGAGCAGGCGCGCGCTCACGCCCTTGGCCTTGCCGTCGACCGCCAGCAGCGTGATGCCATCGGATCCAGTCCCACCCGTGCGCACCGGGACGACCATCAGGTCGGCGCTATGCGCGTCGGGCACGAAGAGCTTCGTGCCGGAGAGGGCGAAGCCGTCGCCGCGCGGCACGCCCGTGAGTTGGATGCCCTCGGCGTCCCAGCGCCCGCTGGCTTCGACCTGTGCCAGCGTGGCGCGCAGCGCGCCGGAGGCCAGGCCGGGGAGCCAGCGTTGCCGCTGCTCCGGGGTGCCGACGAGATCGATGGCGAGGGCGCCGAGAATGGTCGAGCTGAAGAACGGACCCGGAAGGAGCGCCCGGCCCATCTCCTCGAGCACCACCACCATGTCGATCATCGACAATCCCGCTCCGCCGAACGGCTCGGGGACGATCAGGCCCATCCAGCCCAATCCCGCCATCGCGGTCCACTGAGCGTCGGAGAAGCCGCGCGCATCGTCGAGCATCGCGCGCACGTAGGTCATGGGACACTCGCCGGCGAGGAACTCGCGCGCGCTCTGGCGCAGCATCTCCTGTTCTTCGGTAAAGCCGAAATCCATCGCACTCTCCGCTGACGCAACGCGCCCGGCGGCGCGGCCTTCCTCCTATCGAGCGGCGGTGGCGCCGGGAAGCCCCCCGGCGGCTCAGCCGCACAAGCGCGTCGGCGCGCTGGCGGCCACCCCGACGGCGTCGAGCAGGCGAGCCCGCACCGCGGCCGCGGTCGCCAGCCCGGCGGTGCCGGCCGGCAGGGCGATGCGGCCGCCGGCGATCATGTCGTGGCCGCCGGCGTGATCGCTGCCGAGCACGCTCTGTAGCAGGTCGCCGGCGTTCTCGTCGCGCTGAGTCGTGCGCAGCGACACGTAGAGGAACCCCCCGTAGCGTCCCAGCGCGGCGGCCCATTCGACCTCGTCGAGGCGCAGCAGGAAATCGGCCATCTCCGCCACCATGTCCGGGTAGCGCACGTCGCCGAGGATCGACACCACCACCCGATCGTAGATGAGAGCCGACTGGATGGCGGCGCGAAAGGCGGAGAAGTACTCGCGCGGGACGCGCGCGTTCTCGATCTTCGCCAGCCGCCGCTTGTTGGTGTGGGGGTAGAGAAAGCTGCTGGCATCCATGTCCGGCGTCGACGCCTCGCGCCCGAGATCCTGGGTCTCGGCCATGATGCCGTAGAACAGCGCCGTGGCGATCTTCGTCTCGACCGTCAGGCGAGCGTCCATCAGGTACTCGGTCAGGATCGTCGAGGTGGCGCCATACCCGTCGCGCAGGTCGGCGAAGGGCACCTCGTCGATGGCGACGTACTGGGGATGGTGGTCGATGACGATCGCCGCCCGCGCCCCGACTGGCAGCGAGTTGTTCGAGCGACCCGGCTGCGTGTCGACCAGCGCGATGATGGCGTCGGGCGCCTCCAGCGGCAAATCAGCCACCGGGATCAGCGGGATGTTGAGATAGCGCACCATGGCGAGATTCTCGGCCCGGCCGAGATACCCGCCCAGGCCGATCGCGGCATCCCGCCCGATGAGCTCCTGGGCGATGTAGCGCAGCGTCGCCGCGCTCGCCAGCGCATCGGGATCGGGGTTGTCGTGCGGCAGGATGACGAGCGGACCGGGCCCCTCGAGCACCGCGAGCAACTCGGCTGGCACCCCCCGGCCGGACGTGCTGCCCATCGCAGCGGGATATAGATCGGCCCGGGCGGGCTGTCCACGGGCCCAGGGTCAGACACCACTCCTGACAGCAACACCAGGGGCGTGAGCGGTGGCCGGTGACCCGTGACCAGTGGCCGGTGGCCGGTGACCAGTGGCTGATAGCAGCCCGTTGAAAAACGTGTTCCGCCCACCCTTCGACGGGTTCAGGGCATGTCTCGAGCCCTGAGCCTGTCGAAGGGTCGAAGGGTGAGCGGAACACATTGCGGCACAAGCACTTCCCGCTCATCCTGAGCCCGTCGAAGGATGAGCGCGGCCTTTTTCAACGGACTGATAGGGGGACTGGCGATTGCGTATCCGGCGGAGAGCAGCCCGCGGCTTTTTTCTTCACCGGTCACTGGTCACCGGTCACGCCTCTGGCTTCCCCACCGGTCACCGGTCACTGGTCACCGGTCACGCTTCTGGCTTACCTTCCCCCTGTAGTATGCACACGGCGCATGACAGAGGGCACATGACGGAGTCTGATCCGCGCCGGCGCTTTGCTGCCGTCGTCGCCGTAACCGGCGACGCCATCGATCTGGCCGAGGCGGCGTTGTTGATTGCCGCCGAGGCGTATCCGGGTCTCGACGTTGCCCACTACCTCGCCCGGCTCGATGCGCTGGCCGACGCCGTCCGACCTCGCCTGGGCGGCGCGTCCAGCGCCACCGAGCGGGTGCGTGCCCTGCTGCACGCCCTCGGCGTCGAACAGGGCTTCGCCGGCAACCAGCGCGACTACTACGATGTCCGCAACAGCTTCCTGAACGAGGTACTCGAACGCCGCACCGGCATTCCGATCACGCTCGCCGTGGTCTACCTCGAGGTTGCGCGGCGGCTCGGCCTGCCGGTGCGCGGCATCGCCTTTCCCGGCCACTTCCTGCTCAAGTACGTCGGTACCGAGGAGGTCATCTTCGATCCGTTCTTCGGCCAGCCCCTCAACCAGCGCGACTGCCTCGAGCGCCTGCGCGCGGCGCTCGGTCGCCAGGCCGTGCTCGAACCCGGCCACCTGGCCGCCGCGAGCGTGCGCGAGATCCTGGTGCGCATGCTGCGCAACCTCAAGCAACTCTACTCGCAGCAGCGCCAGTTCGAGCCGGCGCTGGCGTGTAGCGAACGCATCCTCCTGGTCAGCCCGGAGCTGCCACACGAGCTGCGCGACCGCGGCCTCCTCTACCACCAGCTCGAGTGCTACGCCGCGGCGCAGACCGATCTCGAGCGCTTCCTCGCCTTGCAGCCGCAGGACGATAGCGCGGCGCTCGTGCGCGAGAAGCTGATCGAGATCCGCCGCCACGGCGGCGCCCTGTTGCACTGACGCCGGTGGTGGCGACCCGCGCCATCGCCTATACTTCCCGATACGGGATGGCGCGATGACGGCGGTGGCTCTTCCGGACTCCCTGCTGGTGGCGGTGGACTTCTCGCCCGGTTCCGTGCGGGCCCTCAAGACGGCGCTCGCCTGGCGGCCGCCGTCCGCCGAAGTGACCGTCCTGCACGTGCTGGACAGCGAGCTCGCGTACCAGGTCGAACAGGCGGGCCTCGGGACCTACGCCGAGCTGATGGTCAAGCTCAGGACACGAGCGGAGGAGCAGCTGGCAGCGCTGCGGGCCGCGTGTGACGCGCCGGGGCTCGAGACCATGATCGTCGAGGGCATCCCGTTCGTCGAGATCGTCAAGATCGCCAACGACCTCGACTGCGACCTGATCGTCATGGGCATGCACCGCACCCAACCGGGGCCCACCGAGCTGCTCTTCGGCAGCACCGCCGAGAAGGTTCTGCGCGCCGCCCGCCGGCCGGTGCTGTGCGTGCCGTGAGCGACGCTGACGGCGAACGAGACGGCGCAGCTTACGGGCAGCCGTTCAGCGACGCCGCGACGGCCGCGATCAGCTCGCTCACCGACACGGACTGATCGCCGTCGCGGTTGGCTGCCAGGCACGCCTCCGGCGGGGCGCTGCCGAGGGCGATGTTGACCGCCAGGATGAGCTCGTTGATCGCCACCATGTGGTTGCCGTCGCAGTCGCCGGGACAGGTCGTGGCCGGCGGCGTGATGGTCCCGACGGGGCGCGTCGGTGAGCGCGTTACCGTGGCGGAGGGCGTCGCGGGAGGGGGAAGAAAGGTCGACGTCGGCGATGGGGTGGCGGTGGGCGTAGAAGCCGTCAGCGCGACCGCCAGGTCGAGGCGTTTCTGGTGGCTGTTGCCACTGCTGTCGGTTGCGACGGCGTCGAAGCACCCGGAGCCGAAGGCCGTCGGGGTACCGGCGATGGCGCCATCGGCTTGTAGAGTCAGACCCGGAAAACCCTGACAGCCGCCCGGCGCCTCGCTCCAGGTGAAGCCCCCGCTGCCGCCGACTGCTTCCAGCTGGTGGCGATAGGCCCGGTTGGTGACCGCCTCCGGGAGCTGCGTGGTGACGATGCTCGGCGGCGCGGCGATTGGATAGAGAAACTCGGCGCCGGCGATGTCGTCCTGGCGCAGCGCGGCGCAGCGGCCGTCGAAGCGGGCGCGGAAATACATGGTCGCGTCTGCCAGCACCGGGTCGGTTTCATCGAAGTCCTCGGACGAGTGGGCGAAGCCGATGGCGTGCCCAACCTCGTGCGTAGCCACCTCGGCGACGTTGCATTCCACCCACTGGGGACACGCTCCCCATCCATCGGCGAAGGTGACCAGCGCCCGCAGGGCGCGGCTGAACGTCTGACCGTTGAAGGTTTTCTTCTCCGCCGTCGTGCTGCAGAAGCCGCCGACCGCGAGGACGCCCGTACAGTTCTTGGGCTCCTGGATCTCGTCCTGCGGATCGTTGAACCGCACGAGGTGATTGCCCGCCTCGCAGTTCGTGCCCAGGTCGGCGGTCAGCCCGCCGTCCTCCAGGACCACACTGGCCCCCGCGACCTCGCTCCACGCCGCGAAACCGTCCGCCGCGGCCCGCCGCGACGCTTCCACGCCGAGCGTATCGTCGCCCCGCTGGTCGATGCGCAGGCGCAACGGCTCGCCGGTGTCGGGCTCGAAGAAACGAGCCGGGTTCTCGAACAGCCTGAAGGCGGCGTCGAGACGCGCCCCGCGCCGTGGCGACGGAAACGACGGAAGCGACAGGGTGCCCGGCAACACCGCGTCGGCGCGCCAGCCAGCGATCCGATCGATGAGCTCATCCAGCGGCCAGGTCTCGACATGGTCGCTGGCCTGGCTGGGCCTGATCGCGCTGCCGGGCAGGCGGCGCACGGCCCAGGTCGCGCCGTCCTCGCCGGCCACGAGGTCGAATTTTCCCAGCCCCAACTGGCTGGTCGCCCAACGCCCATCTCGCCGCTGGTGCAAGAACACCGCTACCGCCTCGCCCTCGCTGTACTGCGGCGCCGCGAATACCACCTCGATGCGATCTCCCACCCGGCCACCCAGCTCCTCCAGCGTGCAACGCTCCATCGGCGCAGCGCCGGCGAGCCACGCATCGACGCGCAGGTCGACCCGCGTGCCGATGCGCCCATCGGCCCGTTCGAAGCCGCGCACGGCCTCCACGCGCGCCAGCACCACCGCGTCGGCACTCTTCACCAGCGCTTCGAGTGGCATCGGCACGATCGCCGTCGCGCCGGCCCGGATCGCGATGCCCAGCGCAACCACCGCGGCGATCAAGGGCCCGACACGGGCTCGGCCAGCAGCCGAAAGAGGTCGGACTGCGCCTCTGTGATGCGCCCTCATGCAACCCCCAATACCCTGCGTAGTGCACGGCACCAATGATACGCAAGTGTAAAATGCGCCGCCGCGTCGGCCCGCGTTGTCATCCCGGCAGCGGACTGTTAACCGTACTCCGAAGTTCCTTGAAACCACGAAGGCCACGAAGCACTTGAACGGCAAGGGGTCTCGCGGCCCAGCGAGTAGGAAGAGAAGCTCCGAGTTGTGGGGGTGAAGACGATCCAACCACCGCCGCGCTGAGCCGTGATCTTCGCGGGCTTCGTGTTCTTCGTGGTGAAAGGTTTCGGATTGGGGTCAACCCGTGCAGACTGCATGGAGGGGGCATGAGCGCGCGCGTGATCTGCATCTCTCGCACCGTCGCGGCCGGCGGCGAGACGATCGGTCGGTTGGTGGCCGAGCGGCTGGGCTTCGCCTGCATCGACGAAGAGATCGTCGCCCTGGCCAGCAAGAAAGCCGGCGTCGACCCGGAGTTGGTGGCGCAGTCGGAGCACCGCGGCTCGATCCTCGACCGGCTGCTGGCGGCGGTGGCCGCCTGGCCGGCGGAAATGCCGGCCGCGGCGGGGGCGTTCTATGCCCCCAGTGCCGAGCTCGCCGCGCAGCCGGTCGCGGACGAGCTGCGGGCGCTGATTCGCGAGGCCATCGTCGAGATCGCCAGTCGCGGTAGCGCCGTGATCGTCGCGCATGCCGCCTCCTACGCCCTGACCGGCCAGTCGGACGTCCTGCGCGTCCTGGTGACCGCCGCGCGCGAAACGCGTATCGAGCGACTCCGGCAGGCTCAATCATCGAGCCCCAGCGATGCCGCTGCGGCCGTGCGCAACTCGGACAAGGAGCGCGCCTTCTACCTGCGCAGCTTCTACGACGTCGGCGAGGAAGAACCGACTCACTACGACCTGGTCGTGAACACGGACCTGCTCACCGTGGAGCAAGCGGTGGCGGCCATCCTCGCCGCCGCGGCCTGACCATGTACCGCGCGCTGGCAGCGACGCGCGCAACTCGCTCCGCCTACCCGCCGGGCTCCGGTCCGAAAGAATCCGTCACCACGAAGGGCACGAAGACCGCGAATCCGGATGGGGTTGGGCGAGGCGGATTCACAACAGAACCCATGTCGACCGCCGCTGATCCCATCCGCGTCAGCGCCGGTGTCCTGCGGCGCGGCGGGCGGGTGCTCGCATGCCAACGGCGAGCCGACCAGACGCATCCCGACAAGTGGGAGTTTCCCGGCGGCAAGTGCGAGGCGGGGGAGTCGATGGCCGACTGCCTGAGGCGCGAGCTCCGCGAGGAGCTCGGCATCGAGGCCGACATCGGCGGCGAGCTGTGGAGCACGACGCACACCTACGCGGGTCGCCCGCCGGTGCGCCTGGCGTTTCTGGAGGTCGCGCGCTTTCGCGGCGAGCCGCGCAATTTGGTCTTCGCCGACATGCGCTGGGTCCCACTCGAGGCGCTGTCTGAGCTGGACTTCCTCGACGCCGATCGCGCGCTGGTGGCGGAGCTACCGCGCCTGCTCGGGTGACCTGCCGTAGACGTTTTCCGGCACGCGCAGCGCCGATCACCCCCGCCGCCCTCCGACGTCACCAGACGCGCCGGACCCCGTAGGCGTCGAACACGCGCTGGTTGCTCACCAGCGCCAGGTCTTCCGCTTGCGCCTGGGCGATCAGCATGCGGTCGAATGGATCTCGATGCGGTCCCGGCAGGTTGCCGGCTCTGAGGGCATGGGTGATCGCGATCGGCAGGGGCTCGAAGTCTTGCTGCCGCAGGATGGCCGCCAGCTCGGCGGCGACCTCGACGGCGCCCGGAAGCTTGCCCAGCCGCACCTTCGTCGAGATCTCCCAGGCCGAAGCGGCGCTGACCAGGACATCATTGTCAGCGGCGGCGATGGCGGCGCGAGCGCGCCGGCTCAGATGCGGATCGCCGTCGAGCCACCACAGCAGGGCGTGCGTATCGAGGAGCACGCGCACGCCTCAGCGCTCCCAGGCGTCGAGTTCCTCGTCGGGCAGCGGCTCGAAGAAGCGCCGGTCGACCTTGGCGCGACCGCGCATGGCGCCGAACACACGGCCCGTTTTCTGCGACTTGATGGGCACCAGCCGCGCCACCGGCTCCTTGCCGCGCGCGATCACGATGTGCTCGCCGCTGCTCACCTCCTGGATCAGGCGCGAGAGATGGGTCTTCGCGGCGTGAATCGTCACCACCTTCATGGCGGTCGACTAACACGACTTAGCTAATCTGGCAATCGAGCCCGCGCCGCCACGGCTGCGGCGTGCGCGCCGTGGCGCGCTGATCCATCAGGCACGTCCCTTTCTCCCGCGGCCGCGGCTCTGCTAGCTTCGCCGTATGTCGATGGCCCTCGAACCGCGCCGCTTCTTCCTCGATCGTTTTGCGCTCGACGATCGCGCCCTCGCCAGTACCATCGAGACGGCGATCGCGCGCCGGGCCGACTTCGCCGACCTCTATTTCGAGTTCCGCACCTCCGAGGCCTTCGTGCTCGAAGAGGGCATCGTCAAGAAGGCGGCCAAGAACGTCGCGCAGGGCGCCGGGGTGCGCGTGGTGGCGGGCGACAAGACCGGCTGCGCGCACAGCGACGACGTCAGCCTCGATACGCTGCAGCTGACCTCGCGGACCGCGCAGGCGATCGCCGACGGCAGCGGCACGGCGACGTCGGTGACGGTGCGGCCGGCGCGACCGGCGCGCGACCTCTACCACCTGCCACAGCCGCCGCACGAGGCGTCGCTGGACGACAAGATCGCCTTGCTCAACCGCCTCGACATCGCCGCGCGGCGCCACGACCCGCGCATCACCAACGTCCTGGCCAGCCTGGGCATCGAGCACAAGGTGGTGCTCATCGTCACCTCGGACGGCGTGGTGATCGGCGACGTGCAGCCGCTGGTGCGCCTGAGCGTCACCTGCATCGCCGAGGAGGGTGGCCGCCGCGAGCACGGCACCAGCGGCGGCGGCGGGCGGGTTGGCTTCGACTTCCTGATCGAGAACGACCGCTGGCTCTCCTGGGTGAAGGTCGCGGCCGACCAGGCGTTGCGCAACCTGCACGCCGTCGACGCGCCGGCCGGGACGATGACCGTCGTGCTCGGCCCGGGCTGGCCGGGAGTCCTTCTGCACGAGGCGGTTGGCCACGGCCTCGAGGGCGACTTCAACCGCAAGGGCACGTCCGCGTTCAGCGGCCGCATCGGCGAACGGGTGGCCTCGGCACTGTGCACGGTCGTCGACGACGGCACCATCGCCAACCGGCGCGGCTCGCTCAACTGCGATGATGAAGGCACGCCCACCGGCCGCACGGTGCTGATCGAGCGCGGCGTCCTGCGCGGCTACCTGCAGGACCGCTTGAACGCGCGCCTGATGGGCCTGCCGCTGACCGGGAACGGCCGGCGCGAGAGTTACGCCCACATGACCATGCCGCGCATGACCAACACCTTCATGCTGGCCGGCGAATCGACGCCCGACGAGATCATCCGCTCGGTGCCGCGAGGCTTGTACGCCGCGGCCTTCGGCGGCGGCCAGGTCGACATCACCAGCGGCAAGTTCGTCTTCTCCGCCACCGAGGCCTACCTGATCGAGGACGGGCGCATCGGCCGCCCGGTCAAGGGCGCCACCCTGATCGGCAACGGGCCGGACGCGCTCACCCGCGTGTCGATGGTCGGCAACGACCTCGCCCTCGACGAAGGCGTCGGCACCTGCGGCAAGGACGGGCAGTCGGTGCCGGTCGGTGTCGGCCTGCCGACGACCAAGATCGACGGCATGACCGTGGGCGGGACACAGGCGTGAGGACGCCCAGCCTGGACGACATCGCCGACCTCGTGTTGCGCGGCGCGCGCCAGCACGGCGCCACGGCGGCCGACGTGGTGGTCGCCGAGGGCGATTCGCTGACCGTCGGCGTGCGCCTCGGCAAGGTAGAGAAGGTCCAGCGGGCGCGCGCCAAGCACCTCGGCCTGCGCGCCTTCGTCGGCGAGCGCAGCGCCATCCTGTCGAGCGCCGACTTCGCCCATCCCGCCATTGAGCAGCTCGCCGCCGATGCCGTCGCCCTGGCACGCGTCACCGCGCCCGACACCTGGACCTCTTCGATCCGGCGGTCGGCGCCGTGACGGTCGAGCAGGCCGCGGCGTGGGCCCTGGCGGCCGAGACGGCCGCCCGCGATGCCGACGCGCGCATCACCAATTCCGAAGGCGCCGAGTTCGACGGCGGCTCGCATCGCGTCGTCTACGCCTCCAGCACCGGCTTCCACGGGACGTACCGCGGCTCCACGTGCGCGCTGTCGTGCGTGCCGGTGGCGACGCACAACGGCAGCATGGAGCGCGATCACTGGCAGAGCCTGCAACGCCACCTCGCCAAGCTCGAGGCTCCGGAGTCGATCGGCAAGACGGCCGCGGCGCGCGCCCTGCGCCGCCTCGGCGCCCGCCAGGTCGCGACCTGCGAGGTTCCGGTGGTCTTCGACCCCGACATGGCCGGTAGCCTGCTGCGTCACCTCGCCGGCGCCGTCTCCGGCGGGGCCGTCTATCGCGGCCTGTCGTTTCTCGCCGGCAAGCTCGGCGAACCCATCGCGCCGCCGTTCATCAGCGTCTTCGACGACGGCTGCATCGCCGGCGCTCTGGGCTCCAAGCCCTTCGACGGCGAGGGACTGCCCACCCGCCGAACGCCAGTCATCGCCGACGGGGTACTGACCAGCTACCTGTGCGACACCTACGCGGCGCGCAAGCTGTCCGGCCGCTCCACCGGCAACGCGGGGCGTTCGGTGGGCGACGCCCCACACGTCAGCCCGACCAATTTCTTCCTTCCCGCCGGTACCACGCCGGCGCAGGAGATCATCCGCTCGGTCACCTCCGGCCTCTACGTCACCGAGCTCATGGGCTTCGGCGTCAACGCCACCACCGGTGACTACTCGCGCGGCGCGAGCGGGATGTGGATCGAGAACGGCGCGCTCGCCTATCCGGTGAGCGAGATCACCATCGCCGGCAATCTCCTGCAGATGCTGCGCGACATCGAGATGGTCGGCGACGACCTGGTGATGCGCTATAGCATCGCCGCACCGACACTGAAGATCGGCCGCCTGACCGTCGCGGGGATTTGATTTGAACCACAGATGAACACAGATAAACATAGATAAATACAGAGCCTGAGGGATTACTGCTCGAGTTCTATCAGTGTGTATCTGTGGCTTCCTACTCTGATTGGGGGAGTGCATGGGCGCGAGTGGATCCGAGGTGAAGGATGGGATGCGCATCGAATGGGACGTGCCGATCGAGATGGATGACGGTGTCGTCCTGCGCTGCGACGTGTTCCGCCCCGACGATGGTGGCCGCTATCCGGTGATCCTCTCGGTCGGACCGTACGGCAAGTGG
Source organism: uncultured Binatia bacterium (SeqCode) (assembly GCA_964475125.1). Lineage (GTDB taxonomy): Bacteria > Desulfobacterota > Binatia > HRBIN30 > CADEER01 > CAYYWP01. The sequence continues at coordinate 15,586 of CAYYWP010000020.1, forward strand.
CTCTCCTTCCAGGACGAGGTCTGGGGCGGCCAGTGGAAGATGCTCTGCCGGCAGGAACCCGAGATCCTGCGGCTGTCGAGCAACCGTTTCCAGAGCTACGAATTCCCCGATCCCGAGCGCTTCGTGGCCGATGGCTACGCCCTGGTGCGCGTCGACGTGCGCGGCACCGGGCGCTCGCCCGGGCTGATGGACCTCCTGTCGACGCGCGAGACGCAGGACTTCTACGCCTGCATCGAATGGGCCGCGCAACAGCCCTGGTCCACCGGCAAGGTCGGGCTGAGTGGGGTGTCCTATCTAGCCATGAACCAGTGGCAGGTGGCGGCGCTGCGGCCACCGCATCTGGCGGCGATGTGCATCTGGGAAGGTTGCTCCGACTTCTACCGCGAGTTCACCCGCCAGGGCGGCATCCACTCGCTGTTCGGCGACCTCTGGTTCAACAAGTACGTCCTGCCGGTGCAACATGGGCTCGGCGAGCGCGGCTGGCCCAGCCGTATCAACGACGGCGAATGGGTCGCCGGGCCGGAGACGGTGACCGATGCCGAGCTGGTCGCGACGCGGCGGGACTGGCGCATCGATACACGCCAGGCTCGCCTGGCCAGCCATCCGTACTGGACCTCCCGGCTGCCGGATTTCTCCCGCATCACGGCGCCGTTGCTGTCGGCGGCCAACTGGGGCGGACATGGGCTGCACCTGCGCGGCAACGTCGAAGGCTACCTGCTGGCGGGATCGAAGCAGAAATGGCTCGACTTCCACTGCCTGGAGCACTGGACCGAGTTCTACACCAGCCGCGGTATCGCGCTGCAGAAGCGCTTCTTCGCCCGCTTTCTCAAGGACGAGGACAACGGCTGGGACGCCGAGCCGCGGGTGCAGATGCAGGTGCGCCACCCGAGCCAGCCGTTCACGCAACGGCAGGCCGCCGAGTGGCCCTTGCCGGAGACGCAATGGACGCGCCTGTACTTCGATTTCGCCACCTGCGATCTGCGATTCGAGCCGGCCGACCAGCTCGACCACATCTCCTTCACCGGCTTCTCCGACGGGCTGACGTTCCTCACCAAACCGCTGGCCAACGACTTACAGATCATCGGCCCGGGAATGACCAAGCTCTTCGTGTCCTCATCGACGACCGATGCCGATCTGTTCATCATCGTGCGCTTGTTCACTCCGGATCTGTCCGAAGTGACGTTTCCCGGCGCCAACGACCCGCACAGCCCGCTCGCCCATGGCTGGTTGCGCGCTTCGACCCGCAAGCTGGACGCGGCGCGCTCGCTGCCCTATCGCCCCTACCACTCGCTGGATGAGATCCAGCCGCTCACCCCGGGCGAGGTTTACGAGCTAGACGTCGAAATCTGGCCGACCTGCATCATCGCGCCGGCCGGCTACCGCCTGGCCTGCTCCATCCGCGGCAAGGACTACCGCTACCCCGGCGATCTCGGCTCCGGCCTCGGGCCGATCGGCCAGCCCGCCAAAGGCGTCGGCCCCTTCCGCCACGAGGACGAGGCCGACCGCCCCACCGCCATCTACGACGGCCGCGTCACCCTGCACTCCCACCCCTCCCGCCGCCCCTATCTGTTGCTGCCGATCATCCCGCCGAACGCGTGAGGAGCCCGATTGCCTAAGACCCCTCTCCCATCAAAGTAAGAGAAGGCAAAAAGCAAAAGGCAAAAGTGCCCCGCCTCCCGAAACTCTTGCCTTGTGCCTTTTGCTTTTTGCCTTTTGCCTTCTCTTCCTAATCCCCAGCCGCCAACCCCCTAACACCCTAACCGCCTGCCGTTGTATACTGGGGGCACCATGCGGTGGGGTGTGGCGGCGGTGCTGGTGCTGGCGCTCACGGCGGGCGGCTGCGGGTTTTTCTCCAAGAAGCCGGCGCCGATTGAGCCGGTGGTCGGCGCGACACAAGCGGGGATCGCGTCTTGGTACGGGCCCGGTTTCCACGGCCGGCGCACCGCCAACGGCGAGACCTACAACCAGTACGCGCTCACCGCCGCCCATCGCACGCTGCCGCACGGCACGCGGGTACGGGTCACCAATCAGACCAACGCGCGCTCGGTGCAGGTGCGCATCAACGACCGCGGCCCTTACGTCGACGACCGCGTCATCGACTTGTCCTACGCCGCAGCCGCGCGCATCGGCATGATCGGCCCGGGCACGGCACCGGTGCAGCTCGAGATACTCGACCGCGATCCCGGCGAGGACGCGATCGAGGTCGCGGAGGTCTCACCGCCGCCGCCGGCCCTGCCGCCCGCGGCGCCGCCCGCCTCAGGGCCGGTACAATCAGAGCCGCCACCGGCGGCACCGCGGTATGCCGTGCACGCGGGAACCTACGCCGACTATCAACGCGCGCGGCGCGAGCAGCAGCGTCTCAGCAGTGAGGTCGGCCGCGTGCACCTGGCGATGGTCGAGGCGCGCGAGGCGCGCTACTTCCAGCTTCGCGTCGGCCCGTTCGAACAGCGCGACCAGGCCGTGCAGATCGTCCGCCGACTCGCCGCCCTCGGCGTGCCGGCCCTGCTGGTCACCAATACCGCTGCCCGGTAGACGCGCCTCGCCGGCTCTCTCGCCCGCAGCCCAACGATAGGCGATAAGCGAAGCGCGACGAGCGAGACCGCGTGATCGAACCCGCCAGCGAACCGCTGTCACTGCGCCACCCGGTGCTGGAGGCCCTGCTCGTCCTCGCGCTCACCCTGCCGCTGGCCATCTGGCTGCAGTTTCCGACGTTGTGGTTCTTGGTTCCGTTCGCCATCATCTCGCTCACGCGTCGCCCCTACGAACCCTACGGGTTGACCTGGCGTAATCCCGGCAGCGTGCGCTTTCACGTCGCGACGATTGCGGTGGTCTTCGGCGGCTACGCCCTGCTCTACTACCTGCTCTTCAGCCTCGGCTTCGGGCGCCATTTCGCTCTCACCTGGCCGCCCGACCCGTTCCAGGCGCTGGTGGTGCAGTTGTTCGTCATCGGTCTCGGCGAGGAGCTCTTCTTCCGCGGCTATCTGCAGAGCCATCTCAACGCCGTCTGCGGGCGCCCCTTTCGCTTGCTCGGCGTGCCCTGGGGGCGTGGCTTGATTTACGCGGCGCTGCTCTTCGGCCTCTGCCACATCGTCACCGGCGATCTGAGCCGCATGCAGGTGTTCTTCTTCGGTCTCTTCGCCGGCTGGCTGCGCGAGCGCACTGGGACCATCGCGGTCCCGGCCACCTACCACGGCCTCGCCAACCTGCTGCAGGAGGTCATGAGCCGCAGCATGGCGGCGTGATCTGCGCGGCGCGAGCGCCCGAAAAGGGCCCCGGCGTCACGCCGTTGCCGCAGATCGCGGAGCCCTCCGGGAGCGAGGGGGCTCGCGCATGCCCCTTCGCATCTGGCGTGCGTGTTGCTTAGAGGACTGCCGCAGGAGCATCGGCAGGTATCTGGCTCCTGACCAGCTGGGACGAGGAGAACGCATGGACATCACCGAACTACTCACGTTTGCCCACCGTTCTGGGGCGTCGGATGCACACCTCGCCGCCGGCGAGCCGCCGCGCCTGCGCATCGACGGCGACATGAAGAAGCTCGAGCACCCGCCGCTGTCGGCCGAGGACGTCCACAACATGGTGTTCGACATCATGTCGGACGCGCTGCGGCGGCGTTTCCAGGAGACCAACGACGTCGACTTCTCCTTCGAGCTCGGCGACTTGGCGCGCTTCCGCGTCAACGTCTTCCGCGGCCGGCGCGGCGAGGGGGCCGTCTTCCGCACCATCCCCACCAAGGTGATGACCGTCGACGAGCTCGGGTTGCCACCGATCCTGAAGGAGATCTGCGACAAGGAGAAGGGCCTCGTGCTGGTCACCGGCCCGACCGGATCGGGTAAGTCGACCACCCTGGCGGCGATGGTCGACTACGTCAACGAGCGTTTCGAGGGCCACATCCTCACCATCGAGGACCCGATCGAGTTCGTCCATCACTCGAAAAAGTGCCTCATCAACCAGCGCGAGGTCGGCATGCATACGATGTCGTTCTCGAACGCCTTGCGCGGGGCGCTACGCGAAGACCCCGACGTCATCCTGGTTGGCGAGATGCGCGACCTCGAGACCATCTCGCTGGCGCTCACGGCCGCCGAGACCGGCCACCTGGTGTTCGGCACGCTGCACACCTCGAGTGCTCCGAAGACGGTCGACCGAATCATCGACGTCTTCCCGGCCACCCAGCAGGAGCAGATCCGCATCATGTTCTCGGAGTCGATCCAAGCGGTCGTGACGCAGACGCTGCTCAAGAAGCGCGGCGGCGGCCGCATCGCGGCGGTGGAGATCCTCATGGGCACCCCCGCGGTGCGCAACTTGATCCGCGAAGGCAAGGTGCACCAGCTTCCGTCGTCCATGCAGACCGGTCAAAAGCTCGGCATGCAAACCCTCGACATGGCGTTGATCGACCTGGTGCGCCGCAATCTGGTCACGCCGGAAGAAGCGCAGGCGCGCACGCTGACGCCCAATCTGTTCGCCAGCCAAGCCGTCGACCGCCCCGCTACCACCGGTCTGGCCGGGGGCGCACGGCTGTCGGGCGCCCGTTCCTAGGCTGAAGCGGCGCATGGCGACCGACGTCCGCTCGCTGCTGCGTGAGATGGCGCAGCGCGGCGCCTCGGATCTCTATCTCACGGTCGACAGCCCGCCGGTGCTGCGCATCGAGGGCGTCAATTTCGCCCTCGATGGCGCGCCGTTGAGCCCGGTGGAGGTCGAGGCCTTCGCCTATTCAATGATGACCGAACGCCAGCGCGCGGTGTTCGAAGAACAACTCGAGATGAACCTCGGCATCAGCTCGAATCAGCTCGGGCGCTTCCGCATCAACGTCTTCCGCCAGCGCGGCGCCATCGGCGTGGTGGTCCGCCAGATCAAGACCACCATCCCCAGCGTCGACGACCTGGGCCTGCCGCAGATCCTGAAGGACATCGCGCTCACCAAGCGCGGCCTGGTGCTGGTGACGGGCGCCACCGGCGCCGGCAAATCCACCACCCTGGCGGCCATGCTCGATTGGCGCAACGCCAACAGCACCGGCCATATCGTCACCATCGAGGATCCGATCGAATTCATGCATCCGCACAAGCGCTGCTTGGTCTCGCAGCGCGAGATCGGATTCGATACGCACAGTTACGCCGCGGCGCTGAAGAACGCCCTGCGCCAGGCCCCCGATCTGATCCTCATCGGCGAGGTGCGCGATCGCGAAACCATGGAGGCGGCGATCACCTTCGCCGATACCGGTCACCTCTGTTTGGCGACGCTGCACTCGAACAACGCCAACCAGGCGCTCGAGCGCATCATGAACTTCTTCCCGCTCGACCGGCACCAGGAAATCTTCTTGCAGCTGTCGCTCAACCTGCGCGCCGTGGTCTCGCAGCGTCTCATCCCCGGCGTCGAGGGGCGGCGCGTCGCCGCGCTCGAGATCCTCATCGACACGCCCTACACCAAGGAGCTCATCAAGCAGGGCCAGATCGACACCGTCAAGGAGGCCATGGAGCGCAGCACGCAGGAGGGCGGCCAGACTTTCGACCAAGCCCTCTTGCACCTCTACAAGCAGGGCCTGATCGATGCCGAGCAAGCGCTCGCCAACGCCGATAGCGCCAACAACGTGCGTATCGCGATGAAGAATCTCGACCTGCGACAGGGCGACCGCCGGCTCCCCGACGAAGGCAGTGCCCTGCGCATCCAGGGCGTGCCGAGCGAACAGTTATTCAAGCGGATATGAGGAGCGTGACCGGTGACCAATGACCGGTCACCGGTCACTGGGTACTGGTCACCGGTGGTCACCGGCCACCGGTGACGCCTCATTCTTCGAGCCGCCCTTCCGTCGCCGCCGCGAGCCATGCCAGATACGGTGCGGAGCCGCGCTCGATCGGCAGCGCGATGATCTCCGGAACGTCGTAGGTGTGCAGGGCGCGCAGGCGCGCCTCCAGGCTGGCGTAGCGCCTCCGCGTGGTCTTGATCAGCAGGAGATACTCATCGTCGCGGCTGAGCGCGCCCTGCCAGCGGTAGATGGAGTGGATGGGGCCGACGAGGTTGACACAGGCGGCGAGGGTCTCGCCGCCCAGCGCCTCGGCCAGGCGTTCGCCATCGGCGTGCGACGCCACCGTGCACAGCACGAGTAGAGGGGAGCTCATTGGTTGTCAGCCTCTTCTCCGCCAATCAAGGCGCGATAGTCCACTGGGAACGGCGCCGCGGGGGCTCGAGTCGGTCCTCGTCGCCGGCCGGCGATGAGGCGCGCCAGCCAGCGGCGCAGCCGCCCCCGCGCCGGGCGATCGGCCGGCGCCACGACCTCGCGCAGCCGCGCGGCCGCCGCCCGGTCGAGGTGGCCGCGGCGGACGACGTCGTCGAGCGAGTTGATCAGCTGCGAGGGCGCATACGCCGACTCGTCCCGCAGCGAGCGCAGCACGGCATCCACGCCGGCCAGGCTCAACACGCCTTCGGCATGCAGGCAAGCCGCGGTTTGCAGATAGTTGAAGGTCGGCACCAGGCGAGTGCCATACGGGCGCAAGGCCGCCGGCGGCGTCGGGCGCTCGAGATTGATGAAGATCCGCGCCACCGCGTCGGCGCGCGGCAGGTCGAAGGCCAGGGCGTGCGCTTCGTCGACCAGCGGCGAATCGACGCCGATCTGCTGCAGCAGCGCCGCCAGCTCTCCGGGGGGCACTCGCCCGGCCACGACGTCGGCATACAGCGAATAGATGAGCGGATCGGATTCCCAGTCGTCGCCGAACAGGTACTCGCGCGCCGCCACGGGCTCAGCGCGCCGAGCCCGCAGCAGCTCGGTGAGCTTGAACCCGACCTGTTCGCGCAGGTGGCGGAACTTGCCGCGAAACAGGCGCTGCAGTTGATCCTTGAAGACGATGCCGTCGTAGACGATCCCGTCGAGCTCGAGCTTGCGCCGCACGGCGCGGCCGATTTGCGGTGGACTGGCGGAGATGAAGTACACGCGCACCTCCTGCCCACGCCCCAGTACCGATTCGCGAACGCTGCGCATCAGCGCCGCCACGCCGGGGGCAGCGACTTTGTCCTCCGCCTTCTCGAACGGGATCTTGACCAGCCCGCGCAGGCTATTGAACTCGCTCAACAGGTAGGTCTTGTCGAGGTCCCAGCGAAAGACCAATCGCGGCGGCGCGGAGAGATGCGGTGTCGCCGCCGCCCTCCCCCATCGCGCCACTACGCCACCTCGACCAGTGCGCCCCTCAGCGCCGAAATCAACCCATCGCGTGCGGCCTTGGCCGCGACCTTGACGGCGTTGGAGATCGCCGCCGGCTGGGCGCGGCGGTGGGCCCTGATAAACACCTGCTCGAAGCCGAGCACCGGCGCGCCGCCGTACGAGGCGTAGTCGGCAAGCGCGCGCAGCCGATCCGTTCCGCTCGCCATGATCGCCATGCCCGCGCGCCAGCGCCAGTTGCGCTGCGCCGTGGAGGTCGACAGGTCCACGGCCATCGCCGCCACCGATTCGAGCAGCTTGAGCACGATGCTGCCGAGCAATCCCTCGCACACCACCACGTCGGCCCGGCCGCTGGTGAGCTCGTGCCCCTCGATGTTGCCGACGAAATGCACGCCGCGCTGGGTGCGCAAGCGGCGATGCGCGGCGATGAGCGTGTCGTCGCCCTGTGCGGCATCATGGCCCATGTTGAGCAGCGCCACCCGCGGCGCCTCGACCTTCGAGATCAGCCGCGCGTACGTGCTGCCCATGAGGGCGAATCGCACCAACTCATCGGCCGCGCAGCGGACGGTGGCACCGGTATCGAGCACCAGGGCCAGCGGGTCCTGGCCGGGGTGCTCCGCGGCCCGCGCGTAAACGCTCGCCAGGGCGGCCTGACGCGCCTGGGGCAAGAGCGATAGCTCCCGGCGGCCGGCGGCGATCGCCGCCGCCGAACCGCCAGCGCTGACCGCTGCCGCGCAGCGCCCCTGCGCGACTTCGCGCAGGGCGACGCAGAGCGATGCCGTGCGCTTGTAGCGCACCGCGCTGTGGGGTTCCTCGTTCGCGCCGATCGCCTCGCCGGTGTGCAGGATGGCGATGCGCTCGGGGTTGTACGCCGTCTGCTCGAGCAGCGGCTGAATCTGCTGCTCGTCGCCGACCAGTACGCAGTCGATGTCGGTGTGCAGCGACACGGCGGCGACCCCCTCCACCACCGCCCGGGGCGCATGCTCCCCTCCCATGGCATCGACCGCGATCGCCGGCACGCCCAAACCATAGGAAGGGGCCGGCGCGGTCTTCAAGTGCCCCGCGGGCCGAACCAGGCGGCCGCGCGGGCCCGCCAGCGCTCGCGTTGCAGTCGTCGCAGCAACGCGGCGGGATCGAGCCGATACTTGAACGCCTTGCGGCCGTTGACGAGCAAGACGGGCACCTGCTCGCCGTAGCGCTGCGTCAGGGCCGGATCGGCGTCCACGTCGCGCACCTCGAGGGCGATCGGCACCAGGCGGGCCACCGCCTCGATCACCGACGCCATCTCGGTACAGAGATGGCAATCGTGCCGGGTGATCAGCGTCAGTCGCGGCGGCCCGTTCGTCGCCCGACCGCCCTCGCCGCCAGCCTCGATTGACATGCGCGTACCCCTCCGATAACGGTACCGGTTCAGCGCCGGAGGGTCCATGGAATACGCCGTCATCCAGACTGGCGGGAAACAATACCGCGTCTCGCCAGGCGACCTGCTGCGCGTCGAGAAGCTCGATGCCGAGGCCGGGTCCGAGATGCAGTTCACCGAGGTCCTGATGACGGCGCGGGACGGAGCCTTGCGAGTCGGCCAGCCGACCGTGGCGGGGGCGCGCGTGGTGGCTCGCATCATCAGGCAAGGGCGCGGGAAGAAGATCCTCGTCTTCAAGAAGAAGCGGCGCAAGAACTACCGCCGCCGGCAGGGTCACCGCCAGTATCTGACCACGGTCCAGGTCACGGCGATCGAGACGGGGGCGTAGCGATGGCACACAAGAAAGGTCAAGGCAGCACGCGCAACGGCCGCGACAGCGCCGGTCAGCGCCGCGGCGTGAAAGTCTTCGCCGGACAGACGGCTCGGGCCGGCAACATCCTGGTGCGCCAGCTCGGTACCCGCATCCACCCTGGCAAGAACGTCGGCATGGGGCGCGACTACACGCTCTTTGCCCTGATCGATGGCACGGTGCAGTACGCGCGGCTCGGCAAGGATCGCAAGCAGGTACACGTTCTGCCGCCTGCCTCGTAGACCGGTCGAAAAAGGCCGCGCTCGTTCTTCGGCGGGTTCAGGACGTGCCCTGAACCCGCCGAAGGGCGAGTGCGACGCGTTCTCCGATCGGCTGTGCACTCGACTGCCAGCCGCCGCTGCGCTCCAGCGGTGCCGCTGGCACCGCAACCATGAAGTTCGTCGACGAGGCTGAGATCGAGGTGATCGGCGGCCATGGTGGCGCCGGCTGCATCAGCTTCCTGCGCGAGAAGTACCGCCCCAAGGGCGGGCCCAACGGCGGCAACGGCGGCGATGGGGGCGATGTGGTGCTGGAGGTGGAGCCGAGCTTGAGCACGCTGCTGGACTTCAAGTACCAGCCACGCCTGGCCGCCAAGCGCGGCGAGCACGGTCGCGGCAAGGAGCAGCATGGCCACCGCGGCGCCGATGTCGTGGCCAAGGTCCCGCGCGGCACCCTGGTGCGCGATGGCGAGAGCGGCGAGCTGATCGCCGACCTGGAAACGGCCGGGGCGCGGGTGGTGGTGGCCAAGGGCGGCCGCGGCGGGCGCGGCAACGCGCATTTCAAGAGCTCGACCAACCAGGCGCCGCGTTTCGCTCAACCCGGCCTACCAGGCGAACAGCGGCGCTTGCGCCTGGAGCTGCACCTGGTCGCCGACGTCGGCTTGCTCGGCTTTCCCAACGTCGGCAAGTCGACCCTCATCTCCCGCCTGTCGGCGGCCCGCCCGCGCATTGCCGATTACCCCTTCACCACCTTGGTGCCGAATCTCGGCGTCGTGCGGGTGGATGGCGAGGAGAGCTTCGTGCTCGCCGATATTCCCGGCCTGATCGAAGGCGCGCACGCCGGGCACGGGCTGGGCGATCGCTTCCTGCGCCACGTCGCGCGCGCCCGCTTGCTCCTCCACCTGCTCGACGCCAGCGGCGCCAGCGGCCGCGATCCGCTGCGCGACTACGAGATCATCAACCGCGAGCTGGCGCTGTTCGACCCGGCCGTCGCCGCCAAGCCGCAAGTCGTCGCGGCCAACAAGATCGACGCCGCCCCCGACGGCCTGGTCGATGAGCTGCGCACCCGTCTGGCCGAGCGCGGCGTCGCGCTGCACGCCATCTCCGCCGTCACCGGCCAGGGCGTCACCGAACTGGTGCGCGAGCTCGCCAAGCGGGTAAAGACGGTGACGTCGAGTTCTTGAGGGCGAAAAGCGGACGGGCTAGGGGACAGCCAACATTTCCGTTGCCGGTGCGCCGCCAACTGCGCCGGCAGCGGAAACGGTGGTGTCCCGATTGTCTTGCCGATGGATCAGTTGCTGCACAAGAGCGCCCTGCTGCCGCAAGTCCGCCGCGCGGTGGTCAAGATCGGCAGCAGCTTGCTGTCCGGACCGCAGGACATCGACCGCACCCGCATGCGCGACCTGGTCGGCGAGCTCGTGGCGCTGCGCCAGCGCGACTATCAGATCGTCCTGGTCAGCTCGGGTGCCGTCGCCGCCGGCATGGCTCGCCTCGGCCTGCGCGAGCGCCCGCAGACCGTTCCGCAGCGGCAGGCGGCGGCCGCCGTCGGCCAGATCCGCCTGATGGCGTTCTACGACGAGCAGTTCAGCGCCCGTGGACAGGCGGTGGCCCAGGTGCTGCTCACCCACGACGACCTGGCCAATCGCCGCCGCTACCTGAACGCCCGCCACACCTTCGCCGAGCTGCTCGAGGCCGGCGTCCTGCCCATCGTCAACGAGAACGACACCGTGGCCGTGGAAGAAATGCGCTTCCGCTTCGGCGACAACGACAACCTCTCGGCCCTGGTCGCGACGCTGATCGGTGCGGACCTGCTGGTCATCCTCAGCGACGTCTCGGGCCTCTACACCGCCGATCCGCACCGCGAGCCCGGAGCCGCGCTCGTGCCGCTGGTCGAAGAGTTCGGTCGCAACCTCGAAGCGTACGCGACCGACGGCTCGAACCTGCTCGGCACCGGCGGCATGGCGAGCAAGCTCGCCGCCGCGCGCAAGGCCAGCGAGGCCGGTATCGCGTGCGTCATCGCCGACGGACGGCACGCCGGCGTGCTGGCGCAGATCTTCGATCCGGCGTGCAGCAGCGGAACGCTGTTCCTGCCCAAGGGCGACCGCCTGACGAGCCGCAAGCATTGGATCGCTCACACCTTGCAACCGGCTGGCGCCGTCACCGTCGACCGCGGTGCCCACCAGGCCATCGTCGAGCGCGGGCGGAGCCTGTTGGCCAAGGGCATCACCGCCGTGCGCGGCAGCTTCGGCGCCGGGGAATGCATCGACTGTCTGGACGAGACCGGGACACCGTTCGCCCGCGGCCTGGTCAACTACGGCGCCGCCGAGCTGCAACGCATCAAGGGCCTGCACTCCAGCGCCATCGAGGCCACCTTGCAGTACACCGCCGGCGCCGAGGTCATTCACCGCGACGACCTCGTGCTGCTCGGCTGAGGCGGAAGACCGCATTTCAACCCTGGGCCCCACCAACGAGCAGGAGAGAATCCATGATCAAGACCGAGCGCGTCGTGAACGAGTTGTACGACCGCGAGCAGATTCGCGAGCTGACCAACCAATACTGCTTCCTCATCATGTCCGGCCAGCTGAAGAAGGTCCTCGACTTGTTTACCGACGACGGGGTCTTCACCAGCAACAACGGGTTGGAAGCGCGCGGTAAGCCGGCGCTGGCGGCGATGTACGACCTGGTGGCGCGCTCGCGTCCGGTGCCCTTCATCCACAACCACGTCATTCGGGTGCGCGGAGAAACTGCCCAGGGCACCTGCGGCGTCGACGTGCGTGCCGTCATCCGCGGCGCGCACCACACGCTCTCCGGCTATTACCGCGATCGCTACGTCAAGCGCGACGGTCGCTGGAAGTTTCAGTCCAGGGTCATGCACATCGTGCGTGACGAGATCGGCGGCGCGGCCGTGCCCGCGGCAGGCGGCAAGCGGCGCACGCCGGCCCGGCGCTCGGCTTGAGCTCACGAGAGCGATCGCGCGGGACCTTGGCAACGACGTGGGGCAGCGTCGCCACGGTCATCGCCGCCGCCGCGCTCTGCCTCGCCGGGTGCGCGCAGCGCGTCACCCGCCCGGCACCGCCGGCCGCGACGCCGGCGCCGCCACCCGTGCCGCTGCCGCTGGTCGGGCACTTCAGCGGCGTGCTGCCCTGCGGCGATTGCGGCGGGATCGAGACTGACCTCATCCTCCGCGCCGACTGGCACGGCACCTATCACTATCAGTTGCGGGAAACGCACGTCGCCGCCGACGGCGTCAGGCGGACCTTCGACTCACAGGGCGTGTGGCGCCGGAGGCGTGGGACCTCGGTCGACCCCGAAGCGGTGGTCTATCAACTCGATACTGCAGGGTCCCAGCCGCAACGCCTCTTCATCGTGCTCGACGAGTGGCGCATTCGCGCCGTCGATCCGAACGGTGTCGTGCTCGAACCCTCGGGCGCCTACGTCCTCACCCGCACCGACCGCCGCGGCCCGCCGCCCGATTCGGGCGAGCCCGCCGGGGCAGAGCCATAACCCCGAGCGGTGCGTTGAAAAACGCCGCGCGGGCGTAGCGCCGCACCGAGGCGGCCAGCGACGTCCCCTCGCTTCGCTGCCGAGGCTTTCATGAGCCTTCCGGGTCCCGTACGATCGAGGTGATGTCTCGGCTCGCTGTCCTCTTCCTCTGCCTGTGCTGGTGCGCGCCCGCCGTCGCCTGTCCGGGCGACTGTGACGACAATCAGCTCGTCGAGGTCCATGAGCTGGTCCTGGCGGTGCGCCTCCTCCTGGCGGGCGATGAGCTCGCGGCCTGTCCGGCAGCAGACGCGGACGGCGATCGCCTGTTGTCGGTTGCCGATTTGGTCGCCGGGGTCAACGCCGGCTTGCGTGGCTGCGCTGCCTCCTCGCCCACCCCCTCCCCCACCGTCAATCCCACCCCGCGCGATTGCGGCGACGGTACCGCCCAGCCGGTCGAGGAGTGCGATGACGGCAATCGCCGCGACGGCGACGGCTGCGCCGCCGACTGCACGCTCGAGCTCGGCGGCGATGTCTGCAGGGGCGTCCCTGCCCACCCGGGTGCAGCGCTGACGACGGTGTTGGTCACCGACGCGGTCGAGCAGCCGGTCGCCATCGCCGCGCCACCGCTCGATCCCCATCGCCTGTTCATCGTCGAGCAACGCGGGCGGATTCGCCTCGTCAAGGACGGCGTGCTGCTCGATGAGCCCTTCCTCGACCTCACCACCTTGGTCTCCTGCTGCGGCGAGCGCGGCCTGCTCGGCCTCGCGTTCCATCCGGACTACGAGCGCAACGGGCGTTTCTTCGTCAATTACACCGACCGCGCTGGCGATACCGTGGTGGCGCGTTACGCCGTCAGCAGCGACCCGGATCGCGCCGATCCGGGCAGCGCCCAGATCCTGCTCCCCGTGGACCAGCCGTTCGCCAACCACAACGGCGGTCAGGTCGCCTTCGGACCCGACGGCGCGCTCTACGTCGGCATGGGAGACGGTGGTGGCGGCGGAGATCCGCTCGAGGTCGCGCAGGACGATGGCTCGCTGCTCGGCAAGCTCCTGCGCCTCGACGTCGACGTCGACGAGCCGCCGTACCGACGCGTCCCGGCCGATAACCCGCGCGCCGAGCGCGGCTGGCCACTCGGCCTCATCTGGGCCAAGGGCCTGCGCAACCCCTGGCGCTTCAGCTTCGACCGCCTGACCGGCGATCTCTACATCGGCGACGTCGGACAGTTCGATTTCGAGGAGATCGACGTACAGCCCGCCGCCAGCCCCGGCGGCGAGAACTACGGCTGGGACATCTTCGAGGACAGCGCCTGCTACGAACCGGCACCGGCACCGGTCTGCCCGGAGCAGGTGCCGCCGGCGTTCACGCCCCCCGTTCTCGAGTACAACCACCGCCAGGGCTGTTCGGTCACCGGCGGCTTCGTTTACCGCGGCTGCGCCCTGCCGGATCTGCGCGGCGAGTACTTCTTCAGCGACTTCTGCAGCGCCTTCTTGCGCAGCTTCCACCTCGTCGACGGCGTAGTCACTGGCCTCACCGACTGGACCGCGACGCTCACGCCGGGCGGCGGGCGAACCATCGACCAGGTCGCCAGCTTTGGGGAAGACGCGCGCGGCGAGCTGTACATCGCCGACACCGGCGGCGAGGTCTACAAGATCGCCCCGGCAGATTAGCTCCGCGAGGCGGGCGCTCACCGCGCGCACGGCGATGTCTCGGACGTTTCTTCCCGCCGCCCGTGTCCCTTGTTACATCTCCCCCGCCTCCGTATTCGTATAGACCCGAGAGAGGTAGCCCGATGACTCGCCCCCCCCTTGCCCTGACTCTCGCCCTCGCTTCGGCGCTCGCTTGCCAGGTGCTCACTCGCGCCCCGGCGCGCGGCGAGCAGGTCACTCTGACTCCGTCCAAGGACAACACCATTTTCGAGGAGGGCGGCGATCTCAGCAACGGCAAGGGGACGGGGCTCTTCGCCGGTCAGACCGCAAGAACCCAATCGCTTCGCCGTGGTTTGCTGGCGTTCGATGTCGCCGGCGGCATTCCGGCTGGCGCCACCATCACCAGCGTCGAGCTCCGGCTCCGGGTAACGATGACGCTGGGCGGAACACGGCAGATGTCGTTGCACCGCGTGCAAGCCGACTGGGGCGAGGGCATGTCGAACTCCAACGTCCGCGGTGGGGGCATGGGCGCACCGGCGGCGCCCGGTGATGCGACCTGGAGCCACCGCTTCTTCGACACGGCCCAGTGGGCTAGCCCGGGAGGGGATTTCAATCCCGCCGCCAGCGCCACCGCCAATGCGGCCGGTAGCAACACGACGACCAGCTTTGCCTCGACAGCGGCGTTGGTCGCCGACGTGCAGAGCTGGCTGGACAATCCGCCGAGCAACTTCGGCTGGCTACTGCGCGGCGCCGAAGCCACCACGGGCTCGGCCAAGCGCTTCGCCAGCCGCGAGGTAACGCAGGCCGCCAATCGACCGCAGTTGATCGTGATGTTCGAAATGAGCGCCCAGACTCCGACCGCAACGCCGACGGCGACGATCGAGCCGTCGACACCCACGCCCACCATCACCTTGACTCCGAGCGCAACCCGGACGGTGACGCCGACGCGCCCGACCTCGACGCCGACGGTCACGATCACGCCGGGCGGCCCTTGCGTCGGCGACTGCAACGGTGACGGTGTGGTGATGATCAACGAGCTGATCACCGGCGTCAACATCGTGCTCGGCATCACCCCGGTCAGCGCCTGCCCGGCCTTCGACCCCGACGGCGGCGGCACGGTTACCATCGCCGACCTGGTCACCGCCGTGAACAACGCCCTCAACGGCTGCCCGCCCTGAGGTCGCGGTCCGGAACAGACCGCGCTCATCCTTCGACGGGCTCAGGATGAGCGGGGATGGGCTCGGGATGAACAGGAACGGCGCCGGGATGAACAGGAACGGGCGCCGGGATGAACGGGAACGGGCGCCGGGATGAACGGGAAACGGGTGCGGGATCGCGAGAACGGGCTCGAAATCAACTGCGACGAACTCGGGGGGAGTGAGAACGGCCTCGGAATGAGCGGAGACGAGCTCGGGATGAATGGGAACGATCTCGGGATGAGCGCGGATGAGCTCGGGATGAACGGGAAACGAGCGCGGGATAACGAGAACGGGCTCGAAATCAGCGGGGACGAACTCGGGCCGAACGGAAACGCCTCGGAATGAGCGGGAACGGGCTCGCAATGAGCGGAACGGGCGCGGCGTGAGCAGGAACGAGCGCGGGATGAGCACGGCCGATACGCGCCATGAACACGAAGGGCGGATCACAGACCGACACCGAGCCTCGCCCACCCGCCGCACCGTATGCGCACCGTTGAAGGCCGGCGACTTCCCTTTTGCCTTTTGCTTTTTGCCTTTTGCCTTTCCGGTTCTTCCACCGCCCCCCTTCCCCTCGACCCACGCCGCACCGCGTCACGCCTCTTGCACGACCGCGCGCGCTGAGTCTTGATAGACGACGGCGGGCCGGCGCCCGCCGGAGCAACGATGAGGTCCCCGTACGACGCCGTGGTGTTCGCCGGCGGTGGCTG
This sequence comes from uncultured Binatia bacterium (SeqCode), assembly GCA_964475125.1. GTDB lineage: Bacteria > Desulfobacterota > Binatia > HRBIN30 > CADEER01 > CAYYWP01. The sequence continues at coordinate 31,752 of CAYYWP010000020.1, forward strand.
CCGCTGCGTGTGGCAGGTCGGCTTCTGGCAAGTCGTCGCGCCGGCCATCGGTCTTGAGCCGCGCGTCGTCGGCAGCGTCAGCGCCGGTGCGGCGATGGCCTGCATGATCTTCGCCGGCACCGTCGAGCCGACGCTCGAGTACTTCAAGCGCCGCACTGCCGCCAACCAGCGCAACGCCTACCCGCTCAACCTCCTCAGCCGCCAGCCGGTGTTTCCGCACCTCGACATCTATCGCGATACCGTGCTGGCCAATCTCGATGCCGCGGGGATGGCACGCCTGCACGCCGGGCCCGACATCCGCGTCCTGGTGGCGCGCGCCCCCGGCCGCCTCGGACCTCGCAGCGCGGTGTTGCTCGGGCTGCTGGCCTACCACGCCGAGAAGCTCGGGCCACCGAAGGAACATGCCGAGCTCGGCCGGCGCTTCGGCTTCGTCCCGGATGTCGTGTCGGTGCGCAGCTGCGAGACGCCGTACGACGTCGCCCACCTCATTCTACAAACCTCGTGCACGCCACCGCTCACACCCATCTACCGCCGGCACGACCGCCCGATCCTGGACGGCGGCCTGATCGATAGCGCCCCGGTCGAGCTCGTCCCGGACGGAATGCGCACGCTTGTCCTGTTGACCAAGCCGTACCCGCCCGCATCGATCCCCGCCGTCGCCGGACGCGACTACGTGCAGCCCTCGCAACCGATCCCGATTCACAAGTGGGATTACACGCGCCCCGACCTCGTGCAAGCCACCTACGATCTCGGCCGGCGCGACGGCGAGCGTTTCTTGCACCGCGGCGCGGCCGTCCAGCGCACCGACCTTCGCTGGCCTGCCGCCGGGCGACCGGTGGACGACTCCCCCATTGAGTCGCTGTGACACACCAGGTAGGCCTGGCCCGAAGGCACCGAAAACCCACCCGCGCGCAATGTCCGCCGTGGCCTGGGATGAGAGGACAGGCGCGAGACGGGGAGCCATGAGCTGGAAAGACGTCCTCAGCGACGACATGCCCGCCGACTGGGCCCGGGAGATCGACGTATTCGAGACCCAGATCGGGCTCAAGAAGCAGGGCAAGCTCGACGATAAGCTGTTCGCCGAGACGCGTCTGCGCCGCGGCGCCTACGGCCAACGCTACGACAACGGCCAGCGCCACGACGGCACCGGCCAACGCACGCTCGCCTACCCCTCGGGCGCGCTCACCAAGGGTCCGGAGACCCTGTGGGATGCCCCCGGCATGCTGCGCATCAAGATTCCCTTCGGCGGCCTCACGCCCCGGCAGATGGAGGTGCTCGCCGATCTCGCCGAGGAGTACGCGGACGAGATCTGCCACATCACCACGCGGCAGGACATCCAACTGCACTTCGTCCACATCGACGACACGCCGGATATCATGCGCCGCCTCGCCGCCGTTGGCATCACCACGCGCGAGGCCTGCGGCAATTCGGTGCGCAACGTCACCGCCTGTCCGCTCGCCGGCGTGTGCCGCGACGAGACCTTCGACGTCACGCCCTACGCCCGGGCGATGATGCGCTTTCTGCTCGGCCATCCGGACACGCAGGACTTCGGCCGCAAGTTCAAGATCGCCTTCTCCGGCTGCGCCCAGCACGCCTGCGGTTTGGTGCACATGCACGATCTCGGCCTGCTGGCGGCCAAGCGGCGCGACGGCGACGGCGAGCGGCGGGGCTTCGCCATGTACGTCGGCGGCGGCCTCGGGGCCGTGCCGCACCAGGCCAAGCTGTTCGACGAGTTCGTCCCCGAGTCCGAGCTCCTGCCCCTGGCGCAAGCGATGGCGCGCGTCTTCGCCCGGCTGGGCGAAAAGCGCAACCGGGCGCGGGCGCGCATCAAGTTTCTGGTCAAGAACCTCGGCCTCGAGGAGTTCAAGCGCCTGGTGTTGGAGGAACGCGCCGCGCTGTCGCCCGATCCGCGCTGGACGGCGTACCTCGACACGGTCTCGGCAGCGGGAGATCAACCGCTCAAGCCCGCGGCGGCGTTGAACGGCGCCGCGGCGGCCGATGACTTCGCGCGCTGGCAAGCGCACAACGTCTACCGCCAGCGCCAGAGCGGCTATTGCGTCGTCACCGTCGCCCTGCCGCTCGGCGATGCCACCCCCGAGCAGATGCGCGCCCTCGCCGACATCGCCCGCCGCTATGTCGGCGACAGCGCCCGCACCACGGTCGAGCAGAACATCGCCCTGCGCTGGGTGAGCGAGGCCGACCTGCCGGCGCTGCACGCAGACCTGCGGGCAGCCGGACTGTCCGCGCCGGGGGCGCAGTCGATCGTCGACATCACCGCCTGCCCCGGCACCGACACCTGCAAGCTCGGCATCGCCTCCTCGCGCGGCCTGGCCGGCGAG
>CAYYWP010000021.1:0-4490 GCA_964475125.1 uncultured Binatia bacterium (SeqCode)
GATCAGCCCTCCCAAGTCTGGGGTGAAGCCCACTCTCCATCCCTTGACGCTCGGCCGCTCGACGGCTTGCGAGAACGCGGTCTTGTCGATGTCGTAGGAGAGCGGCACTCGGTCGTCGGGGCCGGCCATCACCGACAGCATGAGGGCGGTGTCGGCCACCGTGCGGGCCATGGGCCCTTCGACCGAGTACGTGTCCCAGGCCAGCACGTCCGGATAGCGGGGAATCAGGCCCGGGGAGGTGCGGAAACCAATGACCCCGCAGAACGAGGCCGGCCCTCGCAAGGAGCCTCCGAGATCCGTTCCCTCTGCCAGCGGACACATACCCGTGGCCAGGGCGGCCGCGGCACCTCCACTCGATCCACCCGAAGTACGGGAGAGGTCCCAGGGGTTCCGGGTGGCCCCGAACACGGCGTTGGTGGTGTTGGGGCCAAAAGCGAACTCCGGGGTGTTGGTCTTGCCGAGCACGATGGCCCCGGCGGCCTTGAGGCGCGCCACCACGAGGGCGTCCTCGTCGGGGACGAAATCACGGAACAGGGTAGAGCCATACGTGGTGCGGATCCCTTTGGTGGGGGTCACGTCCTTGATGGTGACGGGCACACCGAAAAGGGGCGGGAGCTTGGCCCCCCGGCGAAGACTGTGGGTGGCCTGACGGGCTTGGCGCAGGGCCCCGCTGCGCTCCAAGGTCACGATGGCATTGACCTTCCCGTTGACGGCGTCCACTCGAGCCAGCAGGGCCTCCAAGGCGACATGCGTCGTCGGCCGCCCGCGGCGCAACGCGTCGTCGTCCATCGCCGGGAGATCGTCGTGGACCAACGAGTACGAGTGGATCATCTCCAGCGCGCAGGCCACCGGCAGGGCGGCATCGCCATCGCCACCGACGGCCTCACAGGCCGCCAGCGCCAGCACCGGGCGAACGCGCTTGCCGCCCTCCAGCAAACTGTAACGCACCGCTTCGAACAGGCGGTGGGGTGCCGGCTCGAGTGGAAAGTAGGCGCTCAGCGCCGCATCGACGCGCGCCTGTTGGCGGGCCAAGTAGGCAGCCAAGTCGGTCACAACTCATCCTCGTCGGCGGTGCGCACCTGCAGCTCGCCCGCGGCATCGCGCGTCAGGACCTCCACCCGGCGCTCGGCGGCGTCCAGTTGCTCATGCAGGTTGCGCACCAGGCCCACCCCGGTCTCGAAGGCCCGCAGGGCGTCTTCGAGAGGCAAATCGCCGGATTCCAGCCGCGCCACCAGGGCCTCCAGCTCCGCCAGACCCGCCTCGAAGCTCCGCGCCGGCGCGCCGTCGTCATCTGCCATCGCGCTCACCTCGTTACCGCCGCTGCGCCTCGACCCGCACCTGCGCCCCACCGCGGCGGAAGATCAGATCGAGCGCGTCGCCCACGGCCACCTCGGCGGCGGCGCGCACGACGCGTCCGTCGTCGCTGCGGCGCGCGATCGCATAGCCGCGTTCGAGCACCGCCAGTGGACTGAGCGCGTGCAGCCGCGCCGCCGCACCAGCCAATCGCATCTCGGCCACGCGCAGCACCCCGAGCACGGCCCGGGTGCTGTGCCCCGACAGCGCCTCGATCTGCGCCCGGTGCTCGACCAGGGCGCGCCGCGGATCGCGCAGGCGACGCCCCAGGCCAACGACGCGCTCGCCGCGCTGCCGCAGCAGGCTGCGCACCGCCTGGTGCAAGGCGCTGCCGCGCTGCCGCAGGTCGCGGCGCAGCGCCGCCCCGTCGGGCAAGACGAGCGCCGCCGCCGCGGTCGGCGTGGCGGCCCGCCGATCGGCGGCGAGGTCGGCCAGGGTCACGTCGATTTCGTGGCCGACCGCCGAGACGACGGGCATCGGGGCCGCGGCGATGGCGCGCGCCACGCGCTCCTCGTTGAACACCCACAGATCCTCCGTCGAGCCGCCCCCGCGCCCGACGATCACCACCTCCACCAGCGCCTGCGCGGCGAGGTCGGCCAGCGCCGCGATGATGTCCCCACCCGCGAAGGGCCCCTGCACGCGCACCGGGCGGACGACGATGCGCACGCTGGGAACGCGGGCCCGCAGCGCCGTGACCACGTCGTGCACGGCCGCTCCCGACAGCGCCGTGACCACGCCCACGGCGCGTGGCCACGCCGGGAGCGGCCGCTTGCGCGCAGCCTCGAAGAGGCCCTCGTCCGCCAGTCGCCGCTTCAACTGCTCCAGGGCGAGCTGGGCGCTGCCGATGCCGCGTGGCTCCAGGACGTCGATGTAGAGCTGCAGGTCGCCGCGCGGCTCGTACAGGCTCACCCGCCCATGCGCCAACACCGCCAGCCCATCGTCCGGCCGAAAGCGCAGGCCACGCACGGCCGAGCGAAACATCACCGCGGCGATCTGGCCGCGCTCGTCCTTGAGGCGAAAGTAGGCGTGGCCGGAGCCGTGCAGGCGGAACGTCGAGATCTCCCCCGCCACCCACACCTCCGCGAACTGCTCTTCGAGCGCGGAGCGCAGCGCCCGGGTGAGGTCGGAGACGCTCAGGACGGGCACCTGAGTCGCGGCATCGACCGGCCCTCGCATCGCTGCCGACTGTAACAAAGGGCTCAGCGGTGTGACAACGTGGGCCGCGGCGCGCCGCGCCGCGCGCCGCCGGCGCTCAACACCGACACCGGCACGATCTCCACGCCGCGCGCCCGCCACTGCGGCAGCGCCTGCTGCAACGCGGCCAGCACCCCTTCCGTCGGCGGCGCCATGATCACCACGCGACCGCGGCCCTCGGCGTCGACACCGGCAGCTCGCAGTTGCGCCTCGAGGGCGTCGCGTTCCACCACGCTCGCCGACAACACCAGGGGCGCCGGCAGCCCGGCGCCAGACGCATCGCCGCGCGCGCCGACGAACAGCAAGTGCCGCCGATCCAACTCGGCCAGCAGCTGTCGATCCGGCTCCGGCACCGCCGCATCCACCCCACTCCACGCCAGGCCCACCGCGTCGGGCACGGCGGTGAGGATCGCGCCGATCTCCAGCCGTGACGGCCCGGCATCCGCCGGCGTCGCCGCCGCCGCGCCGCCGGCGTCGAGTTGTGCGACCGCTTCGCGCTCAAAGATCTTGCCGAGCTCGGCGACTTGGCGCGAGAACGGGCTCTGCGGGCGAATGCCGAGGACGATCGGGGCATCGAGCTCCTCGATGACGTAGCGCGCCTGGCGCAGATCGTCGCCGAGCGGGCCGATGATGACCGCCAGCCGCGGCGGGTCCTCGGGATGCTCGCGCCACAGCACGCGCAAGCTGGAGACCAACAAGCCGTCGAGCCCGAAGCGGATGTCCGTCTGCTCGGCACCGTCGGTGATCGCCGCGGTGAGCCCGGCGTCGGCCGTGCGAGCGGCCTCGATCGCCGCGTCGGCGCGGGGGCGATCCGCCGGTACCAGCTGGACCGTGTAGCGGCGATACTTGTAGCGCAGCGCACCGGAGCCGCGCTCCTCTTCGACCGCTGCGCCCAGATTCAACGGCCCCTTGCGCAGTGCCGCCTCCAGCGCCGCAATGCGCGCCGGCAGGCGCTCGTTCCACTCTGCGCTGGCCGGCGGCGGCGCCCCATCACCCCCCTGCCCGTGCTGACGCAACTCGTTGGCGGCCAAGAAGGCCAGCGCAGCGAAGACGGCGCTGAGCGGCCAGGTAACGACCCAGGCCAGCCCGACCGGCGGGCGTTGGCGGCGCACGACCATGCGCTCGAGGCGGCGCGGCGGCGCCCACGGTGGCGCAGAGCACGCCTACTGCGGGTTCTGCGCCACGACGGTCTTGAACAGACTCCAGCTCTTCAGCAACTCGAGGGCGCGCTCGATCATCGGATCCGACTGATCCGCCGCCGGCACGCTGCTCACCTCTCCACCGCCCGGTTCCGCACCGCCGCCGTCGTCACGCTCCCCCTCGCCTCCTTGCGCCGGCGCCTGGCGCTCGCGCGCCCCTTCGAGGTGACCCGGCAGGTTCCGCTCGCTGAGCATATCCGGCGGCCGTTCGGGTTTGCCCGCCGTGGCGACCTGCACCGGCGGCTCCATGATGATGTCCGGCGTGATGCCGGTCGCCTGGATCGATCGCCCGTTGGGGGTGAAATAGCGCGCCGTGGTGAGGCGAATCGCCGCTTGACCGTCGGCCAACGGCAGGATGGTCTGCACCGACCCTTTGCCGAAGGTTTGCGTTCCCAAGACCAGCGCGCGCTTGTGGTCCTGCAGGGCGCCGGCGACGATCTCAGAGGCGCTGGCGCTGCCGCCGTTGACCAGCACGACCATCGGGTACTCGTGCGGCAGGGGCGACTGTCCCTGGTGTGCCGGGTATTTTTGTACCTTACCCTCCAGCCGTCCCTCGGTGTAAACGACGAGGCCGGAATCGAGAAACAGGTCCGAGATCTTGACCGCTTGCGAGAGCAGGCCGCCGGGATTGTTGCGCAGGTCGAGGACGATGCCGCGCAACTCGCCGCCCGCCTCCTCCCGCAGCGCGCGCAACGCGCCGCCGACGTCCGGCCCGGTCGTGTCGCTGAACTGCGAGATGCGCAG
>CAYYWP010000021.1:4500-33354 GCA_964475125.1 uncultured Binatia bacterium (SeqCode)
GGCCGCCGGGATTGTTGCGCAGGTCGAGCACCAGCCCGCGCAAGCCGCCCGAGTCCTTCTGGAGCTGCTCCAGCGCCGCTTTGGCGTCGTGCTCGGTACGCTCTTGGAACTGGGTGATGCGCAGATATCCGAAGTGCGGCTCCAGCACGCGCGACTTGACGCTCTTGATCTGGATGACCTCGCGCTTGAGGGTGAAGGTGATCCAATCCGGCTCTTTCTCGCGCCGAATCGTCAACTTGATCTTGGTGCCTTCGGCGCCGCGCATCCGCTTCACCGCCTGCATGAGGCTCATGTCCTTGGTGAGCTCATCGTCGATCTTGACGATCTGATCGCCGGAGCGGATCCCGGCCCGATAGGCCGGCGTGTCCTCGATCGGCGAGACGACGGTGAGCACGCCATTGCGCTGCGTGATCTCGATCCCGAGCCCGCCGAAGCTGCCGCTCGTATCGACTTGCAACTCGCGGTACAGCTCCGGGGTGAGATACGCACTGTGCGGGTCGAGCGACGTCAACATGCCGCTGATCGCGCCATCGATCAGCTTGTCGGTCGGCACGTCGTCGACGTAGTTCTTCTGCACCATCGTCAAGACGTTGGCGAAGGCCTCGATGTTCTGGTAGGCGTCGCGACCGACGGCCGAGACCCGGCGGGCCAGCCAGCTGCTGACCAGCAGCGTGCCACAGACGGCCACCAAGAAGATCGTGATGCCGGCGCGTTGTTTCACGAGCGCTGAACCTCCGTTCGACCGTCACTATATATCGCAGCGCAGTGCTGACGCCAATTGCGCCGACTCGGCCCGAACCACCCCTTTTCCCTTGCTTTCGGCCGCTGGCTCGGGGAGAATTTCGCCGTGTGAGGATGGTGGCGTGAGCCATCTGGGCGGGCAGTGGGAGCCACCGCCAGCGGCGGTGGAGACAGGACGCGGTCTCGGTGGGAGGCGGCGCGGGAGCTGAGCGATGTCCGAAGCGCCTCTCATCCGCCATTCGCTGACCGATTTCTTCCACGACCTCCTGCTGCGCGCCATGCGCGCCCACGAAGTGCAGGTCAGCGCGCTCGCCGAGCGCTACGTGGTCGGCCTGCTGGAACGCTACGCCACGCCGCCGTCGAACTGGGACAGTCGGCCGCTCGCCCTGGACTACCTCGAGTCATTTCACCATCCCCACGCGCGCCGCTGGGCGACGCTGAAACAGGTCGGCGACTCGGCTCTCTTCCTCTCCGGCATCTTCATGGAGCACCTGGAACGGCGCCTGGTGCCGACCGACTACTACATGGGAATCGGCGCCGGTGCCTACGGCCAGCTGGCACACCTGCGACCGCCGGACGCCACGGCGCCGAGAGACGTGTTCGCGGAGATCGCGTCGCGGTTCCCCGACTTCGTCCGCGTGCTGTCGGAGATCAGCTTCGCCGAGCTGTTTCGCAGCGATGCGCACACCGTGCGCATCTACACGCGCTGGTTACGGACGCGCGGCGCGCACGACGCTCAATGGCTGCTGCGCAACGGCATCGTGCCGTTCGACCCGGGCGTCAAATCGAGACACTGATCGCGGCGGCGGCTTCGCCCAGGTTGCGCGCCACGACGATCGTGAACAGCGAGTGGCGCGACGTCTTGTAGACTCGCTCCAGCTCCAGCGACAACCCGTCGAACACCTCCGGACGGCACAAGGTGTGCCATCCCCAACGCCGCGTCAGCGGCTCCAAGCGGCGATCGATGCCCGCCAACAGCCGCTTGTCGCTGCGAAAGTGGTTGATGATGACGATCCGCCCCTGGGGTTTGCAGACGCGCTGCACCTCGCGCATCATGCGGCCGGCGTCCGGCACGACGCTGACGACGTGGAAGGCCATGACGTAGTCGAAGCTGTGATCGGGCAGCGCCAGGTCCATCGCGTCGCCTTCCATCACCTGGATGTGCCGCCACCCGAACCGATCGATGCGCTCCTGGGCGCGTTCCAGCATGTCGGGCGCCAGGTCGATGCCGAGCACCTGACAGTGCGCCGGATAGGCAGCCAGCGATAAGCCGGTGCCGACCCCCACCTCCAGCACCTTGGCGCCGGCGGGGATGTTGAGCGCGCGGATCACTCCGGCAATGCGCGGATAGAAGATGCGCGCGAAGACGAGGTCGTAGAGGTGGGCAAACTCGGAGTAGAGTTTGCTCTGGTATGCGTGCGTGCCTTCGAGGCTCGGCATGAACCCTTCGAGAGATGGAGCGCCCGGCGCTGGATCAGGCCGCTGTCACGCCGCGCAGTTGACGCTTGAACGAGGCGATATCGCGCCGGCGAAACCGCCACTGCCGCCCCTTCTTTACGCCCGGCAAGATGCTCTTGCGAGCGAACTCGTTGACGGTATCGGGGCTGAGGTCCAGGATGCGGGCGACCTCCTTGCTGTTGAGCATCCCCTCGTCTCGTTCCATCGCTGTCGTCCTGCTTGGCGTCTGAACGTGGTTAACGAGGCGGAGGGATTAACATCGGGTATGAGGCCAGTCAAGGCGATTGCACCCCCTGCGCGGCGCGCCCAACGCCGCCTCAGTCGGCCTGATGAGGCCTGAGGTCCTTGATACGTAACTCGCTGAATAGGTTGCCGTTCCATTCGTTGGCCATGATGTGAAAGAGGATGTCCAGGCGGTCCTCGGCAGCGATAGTCTGGTCGCTCATGCCGAAGCCGATGGCCGGCATCGAACGACCGCCCTGTTCGAGCATCAGCTTCAGATGGTGCTCACCGACGACGCGCCGCTGCCGCACGCGCACATCGCGGGCGAGGAAGAGCGGCTCGGGGTTGGCTGGGCCAAAGGGCTCCAGGCGCGCGATCTCGGCCGTGCAGCGGGCGTCGATGGCGGGCAACGGCAGCTCGGCGTCGACTCGCAGGTGGGGGACGAAATCCGCCGCGGCCGTGCGGCCCGCCACGGCGGCCTCGAATCGATCGGTGAGCTCGGCGAGCCGCTCGAGGCGCAGGCTCAGGCCGACCGCCATGCGATGGCCGCCGAAGCGCTCCAGGACGTCGCTGCAGGTGCTGAGTGCGCCGTGCAAGTCGACGCCGCTGATGCTGCGCCCCGAGCCGCGCCCCAGACCACCATCCTCGGCGGCAATCAGCAGCGTGGGACGGTAGTAGCGCTCGACCAGCCGGGCCGCCACGATGCCGACGACGCCGGGGTGAAAGAGCGGCGATGCGAGGACGATCGTCTTGCGCCCGCCGAGACCGCCCGCCGCGTCGATTTGCGCGATCGCCGCGTCGAGCATCTCGCGTTCGATCGCCTGGCGGGCGCGATTCTCGTCGTCCAACTCGACGGCCAGGCGCTCGGCGCGCTCGCGATCGGTGGTGGTGAGCAACTCGACCGCGCGCCTCGCATCGTCGAGCCTGCCGCCGGCGTTGAGGCGCGGCGCGAGCCGAAACCCGACCGCAGCGCTCGACACCTGCCCCACCCCGGCGACGCGCCGCAGCGCGACGATCCCCGGCCGTTCGCTGTGTTGCAGCTCGCGCAGGCCGTACTTCACCAACACCCGATTCTCCTCCACGACGGGAACCAAGTCGGCCAGCGTGCCGAGCGCCACCAGGTCGAGCTCCCGCCGCAGGTCCGGCACCGCGGTGCCGTGCTCGCGCAGGCGCATGCGCACGCCGAGGGCGAGGTAAAACGCCACCCCGGTGCCGCACAGGCCGCGAAACGGAAAGCCGGCATCAGGCTCGATCGGATTGAGCACCGCATAGGCGGGCGGGCGCGTCGCCGCCACCTGGTGATGGTCACAGACGATGACGTCGATCCCGCGCGCTTGCGCCAGCGCGATCTCGACGTGGCTCACCGCGCCGCAGTCGACCGTCACCATCACCCGCACGCCGGCCCCGGCCAGGTGCTCGATCCCGCTGGCGCTGAGGCCGTAGCCGTCGCGCAGCCGGTGCGGGATGTGCACCACGGGCTCCGGACGGGCGCCCAGCGCGCGCAGGAAGCGCACCAACAGCGCCGTGCCGCTCACGCCGTCGACGTCATAGTCGCCGTAGATGCCGATCGGTTCACCGCGCTGCAGCGCCTCGACCAGGCGGCCGCTGGCGCGCGGCATGTCGCGAAACAGCATCGGCGAGCGCAGGTGGTCCGCCAGGCGCGCGTCGAGAAAGGCCGTGGCCCGACCGGCATCCTCCACGCCGCGATTGATGAGCAGACTGGCCAGCAGCGGCGACACCCCGAGGCTCGCCGCCAGTGCGTCCGCCGCCGGCGGCCGGGGTGTCACCTGCCAGCGGCGGAAACGGCTCATCGGTCGAGTCCGGGGGTCCTCAGTACACGCGCCCCCGCCATCGCCGGCTCAGGTACGGCGCGCGGCGGGCGCCGGCCGCGACCGCCCCTCGCCGCGCTCCGGAGAGGTAGCGGTGGCGGGCTCGAAGAACAGCACGATCGGGCTCGAGATGAAGATCGACGAATAGGTTCCGACGATGAAGCCGACCAGCAGCGCGAACGCAAAGCCGTGGATCACGCTGCCGCCGAGTATGAACAGCGACATCGTCACCAGGATCGCCGTGCCGGTGGTGAGGATGGTGCGACTGAGCGTCTCGTTGATGCTCCGGTTGATCACCTTCGCCAGCGGCATGCGCGGATCCTTGCGGCGGTTCTCGCGGATGCGGTCGGAGATGATGACCGTATCGTTGACCGAAAAGCCGACCACGGTCAGGAGCGCCGCGATGATGGTCAAATCGAACTCGTAGCGAAAGAGGATCAGGCAGGTGACGGTGACGAGCACGTCGTGGGCCAGGGCCGCCGCGGCGCCGAGGCCAAAACGCCACTCGAAGCGCAGCCAGATATAGACTCCCATCATCAGCGTGGCGAAGATGACGGCGAGGACCGCCTTCTGCCGCAACGCCTCCCCGACCCGCGGGCCGACCGCTTCGACGCGCAGGATGTCGACCTCACCAGCGCCAACCACGTCGGCCAGCGTGCTCGTCACCCGCTTGTTGACGCTCTCGCTGCCCTCTTCGGTGAGCGGCACGCGAATGAGAAATTCGGTCCCGTCGCGGCCGAGGTCTTGCACGTCGACCGCCCCGACCCCGGCGGCACCCACCATGCTGCGCACTTCGTCAGCCGCCTTGGCGCTCTTGAAGCGCGCCTGCACCAGCGAGCCGCCGGCGAAATCGATGCCCATCTGAGCGCCGGGCCAAAACAGCATGCCGATGCCGATCGCACACAACAGAATCGACATCGCGATCGCCGGCCGACGCAGGCCGATGAAGTCGATCTGGGTAGTGGGGGGGATGATCTCGAGCATGTCAGATACTCACCGTCTGCAGCCGCTGCCGCGACAGCAGATAGTCCCACACCAGGCGGGTGCCGACCACCGCGGTGAACACGCTGCTGACCAGGCCGATGCACAAGGTGACGGCAAAGCCCTTGATGGGGCCGGAGCCGAATTGAAACAAGATGATCCCGGACAGGAACGTGGTGATGTTCGAATCGAGGATCGACGGCAGCGCGCGCTCGTAACCGGCCTCGATCGCCGCGCGTGCCGTCTTGTTGAGGCGCAGTTCCTCGCGGATGCGCTCGTTGATCAGCACGTTGGCGTCGACCGCCATGCCGAGGGTCAGCACGATGCCGGCGATGCCCGGCAGGGTCAGCGTGGCGCCGAAGGCCGCCAAGGCCGCGACCATGAAGAGGATGTTCCACACCAACGCCAGATCGGCGAGCAGGCCGGCGAACTTGTAGTAGACGAGCATGAACAACACCACCAATACGCCGCCGACGACGAACGACCGGATGCCTTGTTGAATCGAGTCGCGCCCCAGCGTCGGACCGACCGTGCGTTCCTCGGCCACCGAGACCGGTGCCGGCAGCGCGCCGCTGCGCAGCACGATGGCCAAGTCCTTGGCCTCATCCGGGGTGAAGCTGCCGCTGATCACCGCTTTGCCGCCCGGGATGGCTTCCTTGATCACCGGCGCCGAATAGATCGTCCCGTCCAAGATGATCGCCAGGCGGCGATTGACGTTGGCGGCCGTGATCTCGCCGAACAGCCGCGCCCCGCGCTGGTTGAAGTCGAGCGAGACGATGCGCGAGCCCGGCAGATCGCCGGGGCGCACGCGCGCATCGGTGACCACGTCGCCGGTCATCAGCGTCTGCGCCTCGAGCAGCAACGGCACGCCCTTCTTGCGCTCGCCCGACGGTGAGCGCGTGGTCTCGTAGAGAATCTCGGTGCCTGCCGGAAGCGCCTGGCTGCCGGTGGCGTAGGGCTCCGCATCGCCGTCGCGCACCAGCTTGAAGGCCAGCACGGCGGTCTTGCCGATCAGCTGCTTGGCCCGCTCGGGATCCTGAATGCCGGGCAGCTGAATGAGGATGTCGCGCTCGCCCTGGCGCTGGATGATCGGCTCGGTGACGCCGAATTGGTCGACGCGGTTGCGGATCGTCTCGAGCGACTGATCGACCGCCGACTGTTTGATGCTACGCACCTCCTCGGGGGTCAGCGCCAACTGCTGCACCAGGTTTCCCTCCTGGGTCTCCGAGGGCCCCAGCGTGAAGTTGGGGAATTGCTCGCCGACGATTTCCAGCAGCTTGTCGCGCCCATCGGCGGCGACGGTCACCTTCAACCCGTCCCCGGCCACATCCACTTTGGGACTGCGCAGACCGACGCTGCGCAGCGCCCGGCGCAACTCGTCGCCGTTGATCTGCAGCGAGTTGACCACCGCCTGGTCGGTGTCGACTTGCATGATCAGGTGCGTTCCCCCCTGCAGGTCCAGGCCCAACGAGACCTTGTTTCCCTTCAGAAACGACAGCCAGTCGGGGAGCGGCTGCCACACCGTCGGGAGCAGCAGCACCAAGGCGACCAGCGTCAGCCCGACTACCAGGAGGGTTCGATACAACAAGCTCGACTGGCTCACTTGCCTTTGTCCTTTTCCTTGTCGTTGGCCGGCGGGGTGCTGCTCGGCTTCGGCGGGTTCACCACGCTGGCGATTTGCGGGCGGCTGACGCGCACGCGCACGTTGGCGGCGATCTCGAGCGTCACCACGTCGTCGGCGATTGCCATCACCCGCCCATGCAGGCCGCCGCTGGTCACCACTTCATCATTCTTCTTCAGGTTGGCGAGCATGGTGCGATGCTCTTTTTGCTTCTGCTGCTGCGGCCGGATGATGAGAAAGTAGAACACCCCGATCAGCAGGGCGAAGGGAACGAACTGGACGAAAACCGGTGGCCCCGCGGCCGCATCGGCCGCTTGCGCCCAGGCGACGTCGATCATGCGGCTTCTCCCGCCTCCATGGCCTCGGCGCGGACCGCCGCCCAAGCGGTGTAGTCGCCCGCCGCGATGTGCTGCCCGGCCTGGGCAAGCAGATCCAGGTAAAAGTGCAGGTTGTGCAGGCTGGCGAGCTGGGCGCCGAGCATCTCGCCGGCGACGCACAGGTGGCGGACGTACGCCCGCGACACCGTGCGGCAGACCTCGCAGCGGCAGGTGGGATCGATCGGACGCTCATCACCGACGTGGCGCGCCAGGCGCATGTTCATCCGTCCCGCGGCCGTGAAGCAGGTGCCGGTCCGGCCGTTGCGCGTCGGCAGTACACAGTCGAACATGTCGTAGCCCATGGCAATGAATCGGAGCAGATCCTGTGGCAAGCCCACACCCATGAGGTAGCGCGGCCGATCCTCCGGCAGCGCCGCCGCGGTCACCGCCGCCAGTTCCTGCGTCCGTGCGCGCTCCTCTCCAACGCTCAAACCCCCGACCGCATATCCTGGAAAGCCGAGGCCGGCAAGTCGCACGGCGTGATCGCGGCGCATGGCGGAGTCGAGCCCGCCCTGCACGATGCCGAACAGGTGCCGGTCCGGGCGCACGGCCGCATTGGCCGAACGCCGCGCCCAGTGGGTGGTCCGCTCGGTCGCCCGACCGACCGCCGTGCCATCGGCCGTCGCCGGCAGGCATTCATCGAGCGGCATCAGGATGTCGACCCCCAGCCGGCGCTGGCGCTCGACGACGTCCTCGGGGCTGAGAAACAGCCGCGTGCCGTCGAGATGGGAGGCGAAGGTGACGCCCGCGTCCGACACCGTGCGCAGTTTCGCCAGGCTCATGATCTGAAAGCCGCCGCTGTCGGTGAGCAGAGCGCCCCCCCAGCCCATGAAGCGGTGCAGGCCGCCGAGCCGCTCGATGGCGTCGACTCCCGGGCGCAGCGACAGGTGATAGGCGTTGGCGAGCACGATCTGCGCCCCGGCACCGATGAGCTGGCGCGGCGTGATCCCCTTCACCGACCCCAGCGTCGCCACCGGCATGAAGGCCGGGGTCGGCACGCCGCCGTGCGCGGTGCGCAGCTCCCCGGCCCGCGCCTGACTGTGCGGATCGCGGTGCCGGCTCCTGAAGGGCGACGGCCGCGGCGCCGCGGGAATCAATTCTTCGCCCACCGCCCCTCCCCGCCTCAGGTCATCAGCATCGCATCGCCGTAGCTGTAGAAACGGTAGCGCTCGCGCACCGCCGCCGCGTAGGCCGCCAGGATCGTCTCGCGCCCGGCGAAGGCGCTGACCAGCATCAGCAGCGTCGAGCGCGGCAGGTGAAAGTTGGTCAGCAACCCGTCGACGGCGGCGAAGCAGGCTCCCGGACGGAGAAAGACGTCGGCCCAGAATCCCCCCGGCTTGAGCGACCCGCCCTGCCGGGAGGCCGATTCCAGCGCGCGCGTCGTCGTCGTGCCAACCGCGATGACCCGCCCGCCGTGCGCCCGCGTGGCGGCGATGGCGTCGACCGTCACCGCCGGGAGCTCGGCCCACTCGGGCTCGAGCCCCTGCCCCTCGCTGAGCTCGCTGCGCAGCGGCAGGAAGGTCGCCGGGCCGACCAGCAGGGTCAACCATGCCAAGGCGATGCCGGCGTCGCGCAGCCGCGCCAGCAGCGGTTCGGTGAAGTGCAGTCCGGCGGTCGGCGCCGCCAGCGCCCCATCGGCGCGGGCAAAGACGGTCTGATAGCGCTCGCCATCCTCCGGCAGTGGCCCCTGCGGCCGCTTGATGTACGGCGGCAACGGCAGCTCGCCGTGCTGGGCCATGAGGCTCGGCACATCGCCGTCGGCTGCCAGGCGCACGGCGTAGCGGCCGGGCGCCAAGCGCGCCACCACCTCCGCCGATGCGCCGCCGGCAAGGCTCAGCCGCGCTCCGGGCCGCAGCCGCCGCCCGGGCCGTCCCAAGCACTCCCAGGTGTGCGGACCGGATGGGCGCGCGAACAGCAGCTCCACCGCGCCGCCGCCCGGTCCATGTCCCCGCAAACGGGCCGGGCAGACGCGCGCGTCGTTGAAGACCAGCAGATCGCCGGCGCGCAGGAGCGCGGGCAGATCGCTCACCTGACGGTGCTCGAGGCGGCGCTTGGCGCGCTCGACGACCATCAGCCGGGCCGCATCGCGGCGCGCCGCCGGCGTCTGCGCGATCAGCTCCTCCGGGAGTGGAAAGTCGAAGTCGGCGAGCGCCAGGGCGGGCTCGACGAGCGGCGGCGCCGGAGCGGCGTGGGTCATGCTGGGGTGGCGTGAGGACGGCGGGCCGGACGGCTGCGCCTCACTCGCGCTCGGGCTCCGCGCGCGGCACGAACGGGCGCAAGAGATCGACCGGCAGCGGGAATACCGTCGTCGAGCTGTGCTCGGTGGCGATCTCGCTCAGCGTTTGCAGGAAGCGCAGCTGCAGAGCGCTCGGGTGGCGGGCGATGATGTGCGACGCCTCGGCCAGCCGTTGTGCGGCCTGGAACTCGCCTTCGGCATTGATCACCTTGGCGCGCCGTTCGCGCTCGGCCTCCGCCTGCCGCGCCATGGCGCGTTGCATCTCTTGCGGCAGGTCGATGTGCTTGATTTCGACCGTCACGACCTTGATGCCCCACGGGTCGGTCTGCGTATCGAGAATCTCCTGAATGTGCTGGTTGATCTGCTCGCGCGCGGCGAGCAGCTCGTCCATCTCGCGCTGCCCGCAGACGCTGCGCAGCGTCGTCTGCGCCAGCTGCGAGGTGGCGAACAGGTAGTCGACCACTTCGGTGATGGCGCGCTGCGGGTCGACGACGCGGAAGTAGAGCACGGCGTTGACCTTCACCGAGACGTTGTCCTTGGTGATGACGTCCTGCGGCGGCACGTCCATGGTGACCGTGCGCAGGTCGACGCGGACGATCTTCTCGACCAGCGGGATGACGTAGGCGATGCCCGGACCGCGCGCGCCGACCAGGCGGCCGAGGCGGAAGATGACGCCGCGCTCGAACTCCTTGAGGACCTTCAGGCCGCTGATCAGCAGGGCCGCGCCGATCAAGACGACCAGCACTAGCGGACTCAGCATGGGGACTCCTTATGGTGACGGCGCAGTCCGCCGCACCCGCATGCGCAACCCGTCGACAGCCACCACTTGCACCGACTGACCGACCTCGACCGCCTCATCCGCCTCGGCATCCCAGTACTCGCCATGGACGAAGACCTTCACCCGATGGCCGGGTCCGAGTACGCGCCGCACCTGGCCGACCTCGCCGATCATGCCCTCGACACCGACCGTGACTTTGCGGCGCTGCCCGCGCACCACGAGCCAGCCGACCGCGAGCGAGAAGCCACCGAGGGTGAGCGCCGCGCCGGCGATCAGTCCGCGATCGAGGCGCATGGCGGGATCGGGCGAGTCGAAGAGCAGGAGGGAGCCGAGGGCGAACGCCACCACGCCGCCGACGGCCAGCACGCCGCTGGGCAAGAAGGCCTCGGCGAGCAGCATGGCGACGCCGAGCCCGATCAAGCCGAGTCCGGCCCAGTTCGCCGACAGCATCTGCATCGCCGCCAGGCCGAGCACCAAACAGATCGCGCCGGCGACGCCTGGGAAGATCACCCCGGGATTGGTGAATTCGACGTACAGACCGAGCAGCCCGGCCATCAAGAGGAGGTAGGCGACATACGGATGGGCGAGAAAATCGAGCAGGCGCTCGCCGATGCGCATCTCGACCGGCCGCACGCTCGCGTCGGCTATGGCCAGCGTGCGCTTGTGCCCCTGCACCTCGACCACCCGCCCACTCGCCTTCTTGAGCACCTCGGCCACCGAGCCGGCGACGAAGTCCACCACCTTGAGCTTGACCGCCTCGTTCTCGGTGATCGACACGCTTTTGCGCACCGCCCGCTCGGCCCATTCGACGTTGCGGCCGCGCTGCTCGGCGATGCTGCGGCTCAACGAGGCGGCGAAGTTCTCGACCTTGTCGCCCATGTCGCCTTTGATGGTCTCGCCTTGCTGGCCGACCGGGTGGGCGGCGCCGATATTGGTCCCGGGGGCCATGGCGGCGACGTGGGCGGCCAGCGTGATGAAGACGCCGGCGGAGGTGGCTCCGGCGCCGCTCGGCGCGACGTAGACGATGACCGGCACCGGGGCGCCGAGCACGCTCTTGACGATCAGCTTGGCCGACTCGAGCAAGCCACCCGGGGTATCGAGTTGAATCACGACCGCGGCGGCGCCGCTGGCCTGCGCGGCGGCGATGCCGTCGCCGATGTAGCTCACCGTCGCCGGGTTGATGATGCCGTCGACGGTGAGCAGCACCACTTCAACCGGCGCCCCACCCTCGGCCGCCGGAGGCGCCGGCGCCGCGCCCGCGCCCGCGGCGCAGAGCAGCGCGACCAGCCACGCCGTCGTCAGCCGGACGCGACCCATCAGCGCGGCAGCCCCAGCTCGGCCATCACCAACTTGATGTCCTCCCATACCAGGCGCTTGTCGGCCGGATTGCGCAGCAGGTAGGCGGGGTGAAACGTCGGCATCACCTTGATGCCGCGATACGCCTGCCAGGCGCCGCGCATGCGGGTGATCGGCGTCTTCACCCCGAGCAGCGTCTGCGCGGCAAAGGTGCCGAGCGCGACGATCACGCGCGGCGCCACCAGCTCGACCTGTCGCTCCAGGAACGGCAAGCAGCTGGCGATCTCGTCGGGCTCCGGATTGCGATTGCCGGGCGGCCGACACTTGATCACGTTGGCGATGTACACGTCGGCGCGCTGCAGCTTCATGCCCTTGGTGATGATCTCGGTCAGCAGCTGCCCGGCGCGGCCGACGAACGGCTCGCCCTGCACGTCCTCGTCGTGCCCCGGCCCTTCACCGACGAACATCAGCTGGGCCTCTGCATTGCCGACCCCAAACACCAGATGGGTTCGCCCGCCGGCCAGCTTGCAGCGCCGACAGTCGCCGATGTGGTCGCGCAACGCGTCCACGGTCGCTGCCGCCTTCAGCCCCGGATCGCTGAACAGGCTCGCGTCCGCCGCCGCGAGCCGCGCTTCGACCTTCGCCGGCCTGGGCGCGCGAGCCTGATCGAGCCGAGCGAGCGGCAACCAAGGGGCACCGGCGTCGCGCTGCCACTCGAGCTGTGCGCGCAGGCTGGCCAGAACATCCGGCCACGATTCGTCAATCGGATCAGAGGCCATCGCGTTCTCGATGGCTACCACCCGCCCTGCGCCCCTGCAATTGGCGCCCGTCGGCGACGGCCTTCGGCGCGTCGGCCGTCAGCGCGATGCGCGCGCCGCGGGCGCCCGCTTGCCGCGTCGCCGGGCCGGCTGGCGGCGCGGGCGACGCAAGGCCAGGGCGCGATCGAAGATGCGGTCCGCCACCTCGTCCTTGCTGCTCAGGGCCACCTCGACCGCGCCGCGCGCATCGATCAGCGTCACCGCGTTGGTGTCGACTTCGAAGCCGGCGTCGGGCCGCGAGACGTCGTTGGCGACGATCAGGTCCAGGCCCTTGCCGCGCCGCTTGCGCTCGGCGTTGCGGCGCACGTGCTCGGTCTCGGCTGCGAAGCCGATCAGCAGGTGCTCGCCGGCGGCGCCGCCCAGCTCGCCGAGGATGTCGACGGTCGGCTCGAGCTCGAGCCGCCGCGGCGCCTCGCCCTTCTTCAGCTTTTGCGCCGCCGCCGCCCTGGGGCGATAGTCCGCCACTGCCGCCGCCATGCAGAGCATGGTCGAGGCGGCGAACTCACGCTCGACCGCGGCACGCATCTCGGCCGCCGTGGCAACCGCGACGCAGCGCACGCCGTGTGGCGGTGGCAGGCCGGTCGGGCCGTGCACGAGGACCACCTCGGCACCCCGTCGCCACGCCGCCGCCGCCAGGGCCCACCCCATGCGGCCGCTGGAGCGATTGGAGAGAAAGCGCACCGGATCGATGGGCTCGCGCGTCGGGCCCGCGCTGACCAGCACGCGCTCGCCGCGCAGGTCGCCAGGCCCGACCGCGCGTTCCACCTCGGCGACGATGTGCGGCGGTTCCGCCAGTCGCCCGGGGCCTTCGTAGCCGCAGGCGAGGGCGCCGACGCCCGGCTCGACGATGCGCCAGCCGTGGGCCCGCAGGCGCGTCAGGTTGGCCTGCACCAGCGCGTTCTCCCACATGTGCACGTTCATCGCCGGCGCCAACAGCACCGGCGCGCGGGTCGCCAGCAGCACCGTCGTCAGCAGATCATCCGCCAGACCCGCCGCCGCGCGGCCGATCAGATTGGCCGTCGCCGGCGCGATGACGACCGCATCGGCCGAGTCGGCCAGGCGGATGTGCCCGATCTCCGACTCCTGGGTCAGATCAAAGCAATCGGTTGAGACCGGCTCCCCCGACAGCGTCTGCAACGTCAGCGGGGTGATGAAGGCGCCGGCGTGCTCGGTCATGACCACCCGCACGCGCGCCCCGCCGCCGCGCAACAGCCGCACCACCTCGGCGGCCTTGTAGCAGGCGATGCCGCCGCTCAGGCCGACGACGATGGTCTTGCCCTCCAGCCCGCGGGCCACCGCCCTACTCCACCGACTCGACGTCGCGCAGACTCATGTTCTCTCGCCACAGTGAGTATAGTCCGGCGCCGATGACGCCGACAAACTGGGTCAGATGCACGATCAGCGAAAAGGCGATGGCCGGACTCCTGGCGACGCCGAAGATCTGCAGCCCGATCACGCAGCCGAGCTGGAAGGGGCCGATGAAGCCCGGCGCCGACGGCACCGAGACCGCGATCGCCACCAGCGTGGTCAACACCAGCGCCCCGCGCAGCACCGGCACGTCGAGCCCGAAGGCCCAGAACCCGAAGACGTACACCACCCCGATGGCCATCCAAAGATAGAGCGACCAGGCGAAGGCGCGCAGATACGCCAGCGGGCTGTCGAGCATGCGCAGGGCCTGCACGAAGCCCTGTGCGAACCCGAAGGCCGCCTGCCCCCAGCGCGCCGGAAGCCACCCGCTGAGCCGCCGCGCTACGCTCAAGGCGTTGGCTTCACGCAGCCGGATGGTCACGATCACCACCGCGACCACGCCGGCCAGCGTGGTCAGCATCCAGCCCCAGTCGCGCACCTGCGTCGACACGTCCACGAGACTGGCCGATACCCCGAACAGCAGCAGGATCGTGAACATGTCGAAGATGCGTTCGAGCAAGACGCTGGCCAGTACCCCGCTCAGCGGCAACCGGCAGCGCCGCGCCAAGAGTACCGGTCGCACGACCTCGCCAATGCGCAAGGGCAAGACCATGTTGGCCAGGAACCCGATGTTGGTCGCCGAGACGCGCTCGCGCCGCGGCGCCGTGCCCACCGCGTGGAGAAAGACCCGCCAGCGCTGGGCGCGAATGAAGAGCGTCCAGACCGTCACCGGCAGCATCAGCACCACCCACACGTAGTTGGCCCGGCGCAGCGCCGCGCCGGCCTCGCCCCAGTCGACGCCGCGCACGGCGAAGCCGAGAAACAGCGCCGAGATCGCCAGGCTCAGCGCGATGCGGGCGCCGCGGCTCTTCACGCCGGCCTGCCCTGCGCCAACGACTGCACCACGCCGAGCCCGAACAGCACCGCGCCAACCGCCAACAGGACGCCGCCGGCCGCAAGCGCTGCGCTGTCCAGCACGACGCCGGCGCCGAGCATCCACAGAAAATAGCCGACGACGCGCCAGCCCTTGCCGCGCAGCTCAACCATGACGCGGCTCCGCCAGGGCGCGGCTGACGGCGGCGATCCGCTGCGCCGCGGTGACGTGCGACAGCGCCGCCAGGACGACGATCGTCGCGACCAGCACGGTGTACCGGCCGCCGAGCAGGTGGTCGGTGAGGGAGCTGAAGATGGAGCCGAAGCCGAGGATGACGAAGCGTTCGGGGCGCTGCAGCCAGCCGATCTCGCAGCGCACGCCCAGCCCCTCGCCACGGGCGCGCGCGTAGCTCACCATCATCCCGCCCAGTAGCGCCAGCAGCACCGCCCACACCCGCCATCCGCCGCCGAAGAGGATGATCAGCCCCACGTAACCGACGAATTCGGCATAGCGATCGATGACCGAATCGAGAAACGCTCCGCGGGCCGTGACGCCAGCCGTTCGGCGCGCCACCGTGCCGTCCAAAATGTCCAGCGTGCCGGTGAACAAGACCAGGAAGCCCGCCGTGAAGACGAGCCCGGCGGCATAGGCAAGGGCCACGGCGAGGCTGGCCACCCCTTGGGCGTAGGTCAGGGCGATCGGGCGCACCCCGCGCCGGACCAGCAAATCGGCGAACGGGGTGAGGTTACTGAAGTACCAGGCGCGGACCCGGCTGCTCAGCAGGCGCGAGCCCTTGATCTCGGAAACGTCTGGTCGCCCGCGCCAGTACCAGTGCATGCCCACCCACGCCGTGCCCACGATGAGCAGGCCGTTGAAGAGGGCGAACAGCAGGCGAGCCATGAGCCAGCAAACGCGGCCTTATAGCCAGGGCTCGCTGCCGTCGCAACGCGCCCGCGCCCCTGGCTCAGTCGACGATACGCAGCAGCGGGCTGCGGGTCACCTCGATCGCCGCCAGCACCTGCGCTGCCAGCTCGAGATAGGCGTGGGCAATGGGATGATCCGGGCGGTCGAGCACGATGGGCTTGCCGCGATCGCCGCTCGCCCGCACGGCCGGATCGAGCGGCAGACGGGCGAGCACCGGCAGGCCGAGGCGTTCGGCGAGATGCGCTGCGCCGCCGCTGCCGAAGATCTCATCGTGGGTTCCGCAGTGGCCGCACACGTAGTCGCTCATGTTCTCCACCAGCCCCAGGACCGGGGTGTTGACTTGGTTGAACATGGCGATGCCGCGCTCGACGTCGATGACCGATACCGCCTGCGGCGTGGTCACCATGACGCCGCCGGCCAGGGGCACCTGCTGCACCAGCGTCAACGGCGCGTCGCCGGTGCCGGGGGGCAAGTCGACGACCAGCAGATCCAACTCACCCCACACCACGTCGCGCAGGAACTGGCGCAACAAGCCCGTCACCAGCGGCCCGCGCCAGATCACCGGCGAGGTGTCGTCGAGAAAGAACCCCATCGACATGACCCGCAGTCCGTAGCGCTCGAGCGGGTAGACTTTGTTCTGTTCTTCCACTCGCGGGCGCTCGGAGAGGCCGAGCATGATCGGCAGACTGGGACCGTAAATGTCGGCATCCAAGAGGCCGACGCGCCGCCCCTGCTGGGAGGCGGCGCAGGCCAGGTTCACCGCCACGGTGGACTTGCCGACCCCGCCCTTGGTGCTGCCGACGGCGACGATGTCGCCGATGCCCGGGATGGCTTCTGCCGCCGGCGGCGGCGCCGCACCGCTCATGACGCGATACGCTGCGTCGCGCCGCAAGCCTCACACGGGCAGAGCGCGCGCAGGGTTCGATAGCTGTAGATTCCGCTGTCGTGGCCATCGCTCCACACCACGCCCACGGCATAGCGCCCAACCAGATCGAGGCGCTGAGGGTAGAGCCCGTCATCCGCCGCGGCCATGATGGGGAGCGCCGGGCGCGGCCGATGGCGACACCCGGCACACGGACAGTGCGCCCGCAGGTAGGTATTGAGGTACTCGCCCGCGTGCCCATCCTGCCACACCACCCGCACGGCACGCGTACCCAGCCGCTGGATCTCGACCGGAATCAGGGACGGCACCACGCCGCCGACCCTATCCGCTGCCCAGTGCGAAGGCAACGCGGACACCGCGGCCGCCTTGACAGTGCACCGGAACCTGACATGATCCGCGCGGCCTATGCCGATTCGCCGACCGCGCGGAGTGCGCGCATGACCAGTGCTCGCCCCACGGCCTCGGTGGCCACGGCGCCGTCGCTGAGCGTGTTGGTCGGCAGCGAGCTGCGCCTGGTCGAGGACCGTTTGGCCGGCCTGCTGAGCGCGCGCGAGCCACGCCTGACCGAGATCGCCACCTACCTCATCGGCTCGGGAGGCAAACGCGCCCGTCCGACAGTCATTCTCCTGGTGTTCCACGCCTGCGACGGCCGCGAGATCCGGGATGCCGTCGACCTCGCCACCGCGCTGGAGCTGATCCACTCGGCCAGCTTGCTGCACGACGACATCATCGACGGCAGCCAGGTGCGGCGCGGCCGCGCCTCGGCCCGCCGCCAATTCGGCATCGCCGAGACCCTGGTCACCGGCGATTTTCTGTTCAGCCGCGCCTTCCAGATCTGCGGCCGCTTCGACGCGCAGGTGATCGACTGGTCAGCCGAGGCGTGCGTCGCGCTGACCGAAGGCGAGATCATGCAGGGGCGGCTGCGCCACAACCCGACCGTCACCTACGAAGACTACTACGAGATGATCACCCGCAAGACGGCCTCGCTGTTCGAGGTCGGCGCGCGCACGGCGGCGTATCTGGCGCGCGCCGGCAAGCCGGCGATCGAGGCCATGGCGCGCTGTGGTCATCACGTCGGCCTCGCCTTTCAGATGATCGACGATCTGCTCGATGTCACCGCGGCCGAGGCCAAGCTCGGCAAGCCGGTGGGGCTCGACGTGCGCGAGGGCAATCCGTCGCTGCCGATCGTCCTCGCCCTCGCCGACGACGAGGAGCTGCGCAGCCTCTTCGCCAAACCGGAGTTGTCGGAGGGCGAAGTGAGCGCGGTGCTGGGGCGCCTGCGGCGCTCCGGGGTCATCGCCCGCGGCTACGAGCTGGCATCGCGGCATGCCAAGGTGGCGCGCGACGCGTTGCACAGCCTGCCTGACACGCCGTATCGAGACCAGCTGGTGGCCCTGGTGGACCAGCTCGCCGAACGCGGCTCCTGATCGCCCCGCGCCTGCTCAGCGCGGCGCCACTGCCAGGCCGGCAGCCGAACCCGCCGCTGCCTCCGGCGACGGCGGTTGCGGCGCGATCCCGTCCACCGCCGCGGACGGCAAGGCGGCGCGCACCGCCAGGTCGCGCAGGTCGCGCCCCTCATCATCAGTGATGCGGGCGGTGAACTGCCATTCGCCACCGCCCTTGCACAGCTTGATCAAGAGCTGGTTCACCCCCTGCTGGAGCTGCACCGGCCAGCGTCGCCGGCCCACCGCTCGCACCGCCTGCTCGGTCACTGGCTGCCCGTTGACCCAGGCCTGCAACGGCTGTCCGCCGGCGTCGATCTCGAGCACGGCATGGCGCGGCGCCGGGGCCCCGAGCCGGGTCGTGGCATAGGCGCATACCCACTCGAGCGGCTTTCCGGCCGCTTCGGCGGCGCCGTGAAAGGCGTTGTTGAGGTCGACGCTGACGAACTGTGGCTTCACCTGTTGCCAACGCGCCTCTCCCCACAGCGCGGGGACACTGCCGGCGGGGAGCTGGTGCGGGTCGACGAAGGCCCGCGTCAGTCCCGCGCCGCGCTGGTTGTCGAACGGTCCGAGCACCAACCAGTCGCGCAGATAGCGCTTGCGGCTGCGCAGCTCGGCGATGACGTACTCCGTCTGCCCACCCGGCTGCCGGACGCGATGCAGCTCGTTGTACTCGTCGAAGAATTCCAGGTCGTCCTCGCGCACCGCCGCCAGGATGCGCTGCTCCATCGCATAGCGGTCGAACTCGTCCGGCCGCAGGATCAGGTAGTCGCCACCGCGGCTGCGCTTCGGCACCCGTTCCGCGTTGTAGAAGGCGGTGAACACCTGCGGCATGTTGACCCGGTTGGCGGTGAGCAGAAAGAGGTCGTACTGTCCGCGCCGCGCCTCCATGAAGTCGATGGCCTCGCGGTAGCCGTACTGGAAGTCGTCGGCGGCCACGGCTGGATAGGTGGTCGCGTAGGCGCGCGCGTATCGCCAGCCTTCGACACCGAGCGCCACGAGCAGGAGCGCCACGGCGGCGCCCTGCAGGATCCGCCGCGCGCGCTGTCCGGGGGCGATGCGCGCCAGCCCCGCGAGAACCAGCGTCGCTCCGGCGGCCGCGACGAGGCAGAAGCCGGCCACACCGATGATCCCGCGTGAGGCGCTCGGGGCCTCGTTCATCACCGCCGGGGCAATCGGATAGAGCAGCAACCACCAGAGAAAGAGCTTGCCCTCCGGGTGCGCCGGCCACAGGCACCACAGGATACCGAGCGCCAGCAGGGGCACCATGGCGCGATACAACTCGCCGAACCCCGGCACGGCGTGACGCGTCAACGGGTCGCCGTAAGTGAAGAGGAAGGCGTTCGAGAAGAAGCGGCCATACTGCTCGCCGACGCGGCGCGCGTTATCGACCGCGCTCTTCGACGAATCGAGGATCGTCGTGTTCTGGAAATAGTGCTGCGAACGATCGCGGTGGACGAGGTCGAACAGCACCACCGGCAGCCCACTGATCACGGTCAGCAGCAGCGCCAGCGCCGCCATCCGGCGCACCGCCCACAGCCGTCGCCCGTAGACGGCGAGCGCGCCGAGGAGAAAGAGCGGCACGAACAATTTAGCCGGCGCGTAGGTGTACAGGCAGAGGGCGAACAGCGGACCGGCGATCAACAGCCAATAGGGCCGTCCGCGTACGCCGGCGGCCAGGGCCGCCGCGGCGAACAGGAAGACGGTCGGGAAGGCGATGAGCTCGAAGGCGATGCGACTGAAGTGCACGTGCCAGGGGACCAACGCCAGCAGCAGCGCCGCCACCAGACCGCCGGCGCCGCCGAAGACGAGGCGGCCGAGCACGCCGATGCCGACGACGCCGGCCACGCCGAACAGCGCCGAGGTGAGCCGGACGCTGAACTCGCTGAGGCCGAAGAGGGCGATCGGCACCGTCGCGGTGTAGATGAAGACCGGGTTCTTGTAGCTGACCCCGAAGGACCAGACATAGAGGGGCAGCAGCAGCCCGTGCTCATCCCGACCGCTGTGCAGGATCGAGTAGGCGTTGTACCCGAGCGCGGCCTCGTCGCAGAACAAGCCCGCCGGCAGGTCGCCGACGCCGACGGCACGCAGCCCCGCGGCCACCAGGGCGATCCCGACCAGCACCGCCCAGAAGAAGCGCCTCGACATCGGCGGCACGGCTGGCTGTGCGCGCATGCGCCGGCACCCTACCGGGCCGCCGGCGGCAAGTCGAGAAAACGCGCCGGCAGCGGGCCGGGGCGCGACACAAGTGAACCGACTGGCCTTCGCCGCCCGCGCGTGCGACTCTGCCGCGGATGGTCAGACTGGGCGGACTCGAGCTCGGCGCGCTGCCATGTATCGCGGCGACGGTGAGCGAGCGCGAGCTGGGCGACACCGGCTGGGCGGAGTTGGCCGACGTCATCGAGGTGCGCCTCGACCAGATGAGCACCGTCGCGGCGCCCCGTGCCGTCGCCCTCTGCACGGCGCTGCGCGCCCTCGGCAAGCCGCTGATCGCCACCGTGCGGTGGTCCGCCGAGGGCGGCGCGGCGGTCCTCGATGACGCCGAACGGCGCGCTCTCTACGCCCAGGTCGCCGCCTGCGTCGACGGACTCGACATCGAGCTGCGCTCGCCGCTGTGCGACGAGATCGTCGCCCTGGCCCGCGGCCAGGGCCGGCTCGCCATCGTCTCCCAGCACGATTTCCACACCACGCCGCCCGCGGCGGCGCTGCAGTCGGTGCTCGCCGAGGGCCGGCGCGGCGACGTGGTCAAGATCGCCACGACCACGGCGGAGCCGGCGGCGCTGCGCCGCCTGCTCGACCTCCTGCTCCTCCCCGGCGGCACGCCGCGCATCGTCATCGGCATGGGCGAGGCGGGGGCTGCGTCGCGGGTGTTCTTTCCGCTCTTCGGGTCGGTGCTGACCTACGCCTTCGTCGGCGCGCCGATGGCCCCCGGTCAGTTGCCGCTGGCCGAGCTCTACGATGCCCTGCGGCGCTACTCGCCGTCGTTCGCCGCCACCCACCCGCCACGCCACTAGTTGGGTGCACGCACCATGCCCGTACCGTTCCTTGACCTCGGCGCCGAGTACCGGGCGCTGCGCGCCGCGATCGAGGCGGCGCTGGCACGCGTCATCGACCGCACCGCGTTCATCGGCGGCGAGGAAGTGCAGGGCTTCGAGGCCGAGTTCGCCGCCTACCTCGATGCCCGCCACGTGATCGGCGTCGCCAACGGCTCCGACGCGCTGGAAATGGTGCTGCAGGCATTGGGCGTCGGGCCGGGTGACCGCGTCCTCACCGCGCCCTTCACCTTCGCCAGCACGGTGGAAGCCATCGTGCGCAGCGGCGCCACGCCGCTGTTCGCCGACATCGGCTCCGACTTCACCATCGATCTCGCCAGCGCCGCCGCGGCGCTGCGCCGCCAGCCGGTCAAAGCGATCATCGCCGTACACCTGTACGGCCAGCCGGCCGACCTGCAGCACCTCCTGCCGCTGGCGCGCAGCCATGGCGCCGCCCTGATCGAAGACGCCGCGCAGGCGCACGGCGCCTGGTGCACGCTGGACGGCCAGCGCCGGCGCGTCGGCGCGCTCGGCGACGCCGGGTGTTTCAGCTTCTATCCGACCAAGAATCTCGGCGCCATGGGCGACGCCGGCGCCGTGGCGACCTCGCGCGACGATCTCGCCGAGCGCGTGCGGCTGATCGCCCGCCACGGCGAGCGCGGCCGCTACCAGCACGTCATCGCCGACGGGCGCAACTCCCGCCTCGATGCGCTGCAGGCGGCGGTGCTGCGCGTCAAGCTGCCCCATCTCGACGCCTGGAACGCGCGCCGCCGCGCCGTCGCCGCCCGCTACGCCAGTGGCCTGACGGCGCGTGGGCTCACCCTGCCGACGGAACGACCGGGCGTGGAGCACGTCTATCACCAGTTTGCGGTGCGCAGCGCGCAGCGCCGGCACCTGCTCGAGGCGTTGACGGCGCGCGGCATCGGCACCGCCATCCACTATCCCCGCCCGCTGCACCTGCAGGACGGGTATCGCGGCCTCGGCTACGGGCCCGGCGCCTTCCCCGCCGCCGAGGCCGCGGCGGATGAAGTGTTCTCCCTGCCGATGTCGCCGTTCCTCAGCCCCGAACAGGCCGACGAGGTCATCGCAGCCGTGCGCGCCGCCGCCGGCTGAGCGCAGTCGGTGGCCGCTTGCGCACGCCCCTCCGCCGCCCCACCGTTCCCCACCCACCGCCCTGCTTCAACCGACCGCCGGCGGCTCCGCTGCGACGTCCACCTGTGCCGACAACGCGGCAATGTCGGCGTCGAAACGCTGCAAGCCGATGGCCTCGCCGGCCGAACGCGCGCGCCGCAAGGCCTCGCACGCGGCAGCGCGGCGATTGCGCGCGATCTCCAGCCGCCCGCGCGCGACCAGGGCGCGGGCTACTTCGACCCGTGCACCGGTCGACTCCGCCAACGCGATGACCTGGTCGAGGAGTTGCTCGGCCTCGCCCCACGCCGCCGGTCCGAGTCGCACCAGGACGCTGGCCAGGGCGCCATCGGCGACCAGGCGGCGATAGCGACCGCCGGCGCGCTCAACGCCCAGCCGGGCGATGCGCTCGGCGCGCGCCAGATCGCCGAGGCCGACGAAGGCGTCGACGACGTACGGCACCGACAGCAGCATGTTGCCCCCCTGCTCGATTCCCTCCTCGAGGCCCTCGAGGGCGCGCGTCAGGGTGACCTTCTCCCCCAGCGCGACCCGAGCGGCCAGCAGCAGGGCCTCGCCGCGGTACGTGCTCGGCAGGCTGCCGATCTGTTCGGCCGATGCCAGCGAGCGCTCCGCCCAGCGGCGCATCTCGGCGTACTCGGCGCGCGCCTCGTGCACCATGGCAACGACCGACGCCGCGCCGCTCTGCACGGTGCGATTCCCGGCCCGCTCCGCCAGCTCCAAGGTTCGGCGCGCCTCCTCGAGCGCAGCGGCGAGGTCGCCGGCCGCGAGCAGAATACCCGCATGCATCCAGTGCGAAGCGACGTAGAGGTCGGACAGCGCGGCGCCCTGACCGGAAGCTTCCAACCCTTCGAGGGTCGCCGCGATGGTCGCCTCGGCCTCGGCGAAACGCGCGTCGAGCAGGCGGTTCCAGGCGACCGCGCGCGATACATTGAGCGCCAACAGCGGGTCGCCGGCCTGGCGCGCCTCCACCAGAGCCGCGTCGACGACCTCCACCCCGTCCGCGAAGCGCGCCGGATCGGCGACCAGCAACAGGCCGTGCAGGCCGCGCAGCAAGGCGGCCACGCTGGCGACGCCGAGTTGCTGCGCCAGCTCGCGGCCGCGCCGCGCCGCGCGCTCGGCCTCGGGATCGGCCGAGGCGCCGTACAGCACCGTAATGCGCGCATAGCCCAGGGTGGCTTGCATCACCCATTGCCGGTAGCGAGGGTCGTCGGCCCGATCGCGCAAGGCCGTTTCGCCGATTTCCCAGGCTTGGCGATGGAAGTCGAGCGCCGTGCGGTAAGACGGCAGTGCTTCGGCGGCCGCGGCGGCCCGCAGCAGTGCCTCGACGGCCTTGGCGCTGTCGTCGCTGAGCACGTAGTGGTGCGCGATCAGCGCCGGCGTGGCCTGGGCGGGATCGGCGACACCGGTCTCGAGCAACGCCGCCACGCGGCCGTGCAACTGGCGGCGTTCGCGGTGCAGCAGCGATTCATAGGCGACCTCCTGAGTGAGGCTCTCGCCGAAGCGGTATTCGTCGGCGGCAAAGAGGCTCTTGTGGTGCAGGATGCCGCGGCGCTCGAGCTCGGCGAGCTCGCGCCCGACCTCGATCGCCTCCGCCGCCAGCAATCGGCCCACGTCGCCGCCGCGAAACTGCCGCCCCAGCACGGCGGCGACCTGGGCAACCCGTTTGGCGTTGGCGCCGAGGCGATCGAGCCGTGCCGCCAGGACCTCCCGCACACTGCCGGGGATGAGGATCTCGTCGAGCGGGCGGGTCAGCTCGTTGCCGTGCGGGCCGGGTCGCAGAAACCCCTCCTCCAGCAACGAGCGGGTGATCTCCTCGGCGAAGAAGGGACTGCCTTCCGCCCGTTCGACGATGCGCTGCGCCAAGGCAGGCGGAAGCGCGCCACCCGCCACGGCGGCGACGATCTGACCCACCTCGGCCTCGCGCAGCGGGCGCAGCGGCAGCTGCGTCACCGCCGCCGCGGTGCGCCAGGTCGGCCAGTACTCGGGCCGGTGGCTGAGCAGGAGCATGACGCGGGCGCGCATCAGCCGTGCCACCCACATCTCGAGCAGCTCCTGCGAGGTCTCGTCGATCCAGTGCAGGTCTTCGACCACGACGACGACTGGACCGCGCTGGCTTTCCGCCCCCACCAACCCGGTGATGGCCTCGAAGGTCTCGCGTTTCAGAGCCTCGTCGGCCAGATCCGCCGGCTGCGGGGCCGCCAGGGACAGGGCGCGGCAGAGGCGCGGATAGGCGTTCGCGCTCGCCGCGGCGTCGCCGAGTCGGGTCGCGACCTTGTGGCAGGCGACCTGCTCGTCTTCGTCGGCCGAGAGATCGAAGTATTGCCGCAGCATGCCGACGAACGGCGCCAGGGGCACCGTTTGACTGAGCGCCGCGCAGCGGCCTTCGAACATCTGCACCGGCTCGGGCGCGCCGAGGAGGCCCTGGGTAAACTCGTAGATCAGGCGCGACTTGCCGCTGCCGGCCTCGCCGACCACCGCCACGACTTGCGAGAAGTGGCCGGCGATGCGTTCGTAGCAGGCCCGCAGCTGCGCCAGCTCTTCGTCGCGGCCGACCAACGGCGTCAGGCCGCGCTCGGCCGCCACGGCCATTGGACTGGCCTGCGGGCGTACCTCGAGCACCTCGTAGGCCGCCACCGGATCGCTCTTCCCCTTCACCGTCAGCGGGCCGACCGCGCGCAAGCGCACGAAGCCGCGCACCAGGCGGGCCGTCGCCTCGCTGATCAAGATCGTCCCCGGCTGCGCCAGTTGCTCCAGGCGGGCGGCCAGGTTGGTGGTATCGCCGATCGCCGTGTAGTCCATGCGCAAATCGCTGCCGACCGTGCCGACCACCACCGGGCCGGTGTTGATGCCGATGCGCGCCGGCAAGGCGATGCCGCGATCGCGCTGCAGCTGCTGGTTGAAGTGTCGCAGGCCGTCGCGGATGGCGAGCGCCGCCCACACGGCGCGCCGCGGCGCGTCCTCATGCGCGATCGGGGCGCCGAACAGCGCCATGTAGCCGTCGCCGGACACTTGCGTCACCAGGCCTTCGAAGCGGTGCACTTCGTACAACCCCAGCGCCACGTACTGCTCGAGCAGCTCGCGATACTCCTCCGGATCGAGACCACCGGCGACCGCCGTCGAGCCCGCCAGATCGCAGAACAAGACGCTGACCTGTTTGCGTTCGCCGGCGCGTGGCTGGGCGGCGCGAATCTTCTCCGCCAGCGACTCCGGCACTGCCGCCAGCCCGCTGGGCGCCGTGGTCTCCGCCGCCGCCGCGCCCAACGGGTTCCCGCAGTCGGGACAGAAGCGAAATTCCGCTCCCACCTCGGCCCCACAGCGCGGGCAATGCGGCGGCACCGGCGCGCCGCACACGTGACAGAAGGCCTTGCCCGGCAACACCTCCGAGCCGCAGGCGCGACAGCGCATGCCCGACACTCGTCGCCGCGCCCCCGGGAGTCAAGCGGTGGAATCAGGAAGCGAGGCGGACTGCGCCTACGGCTTGGAACCCGTCGGATCGTCCGGCCCGCGCTCGCCGGTGTGCAGGAGGGCGACGCATTCGACGTGCTCGGTCTGCGGCAGCATGTCGTAGGGCTGCACGGCGACCGCCCGCATCCCGTGCGCCACGAACCAGTCGAGATCGCGGGCCAGCGTGCTCGGCGCGCAGGAGACGTAGACGATGCGCCGTGGCGCCGCGGCGACGATCGCCGCGCGGGTGGCGGCGTCGGCACCTTGGCGCGGCGGGTTGAGGGTGATCAGGTCGACGCGCCCCAGGGTTGCGTGCGCCTTGGCCAGGCCTTCTGCCGCCGGCGCCGCGGCGAAACGGACGTTGTGGAAACCGTTCAGGCGAATGTTCAGCTTCGCATCGATGACGGCGCGGGCGGACGCCTCGACGCCGAGCACGAACTTGGCGCGCGCCGCGAGCCTGAAGCTGATCGCCCCGACCCCGGCGTACAAGTCCACCGCGGTCTCCTCCGGCGCCGGATCGGCAAAACGAGCGACGCAGTCGTAGACGCGGCGGGCGACGCCGAGGTTGGCCTGGAGAAAATCCCCGGCCCGACTGCGCAGGCTGAGTGCGCCGACGCGCTCGAGCAGCGCCGCATCGGTCGGCATGGCGATGAACTGCGTCCCGAATATGGCGTTACCGGGGCTCGGGTTCACGTTCAGCACCACGCTGGCCACGCCGCGCGCGCCGCGCAGCCGTCGAACCAAGGCGCGCTCGCCGGCCCAGGCGCGGTCGCGGACGACCAGGATCAGCTCGACGGCGCGGCGCCAGGCACTGCTGCGGACGACGACGTAGCGCAGCCAGCCGCTGCCGCTCCGCTCCTCGTAGACCGGTGCGGCGAGGTCGTCGAGCCCCTGCCGGATCTGCCGGAGGGCGGCGGTGATGCGCGGGTCGTGCACGGGACAGGCGGAGATGTCGACCACCTCATGGGTACCCGGCCGGTAGATGCCCAGCAGCAGGCCGCGCCGCGTCCGGCGCGCCACCAACTTGGCCTGATTGCGATAGCCGAACAGCCGCGGCGAGCCGATCGGCGCCGGCACCACCACATCCGCCAGGCGCGGATAGGCGGCAAACGCCGCCGTCACCTGGCGGTGCTTGCGACGCAGCTGCTCGCCGTAAGGCAGCCCGAACAGCGGGCAGCCGACGCAGTCGGGGGCGTGCGGACAGGTCGGCGCGGACATGGCGCGGCGTCCTTAGTACGCCGCGTCCCATCTGTCAGCTCCGACAGCCCTCCAGGGCGCTGATCACCGCGGCGATCAGGTCGGGAATGCCGATCTGGCCATCGTTGCCGAGATCGCCGGGCGGACAGGCGGTCACGTCGCTTTGCCCGAGCACGATCTTGAGGATGGCGATGATGTCCTCGATCGTCACCTGACCGCTGCCGTCGCAGTCGCCAGAGCAGACCGGCGGAGGCGTCGGGGTTGGACCCGTCGGCGTCTCGGTCGCCGTCGGGGTCGGGCCGGTCGGGGTGGCCGACGCCGTCGGAGTGATGGTCGTGGTGGCCGTGGCGGTGCGCGTCGCCCGCGGTGTGGGCGTGCGGGTGCGCGTCCGTGTGGCAGTGATGGTCGGCGTCGCGGTGGCGGTCGGTGTCGCGCTCGGGGTTGGGGTCAGGGTCGGCGGTGTCGGATCGCCGATGCGCACGACGATCTCACGCACGGTGCCGAAGGCCCCCCCGCGTGACCCCTTGATGCGCGCCGCGACCGTGGTGTCGCCGCGCGGAAACGCCCAGGCCGAAGCGATGGGAGCGCAGAACTGTAGGTTCGAACCGCGGTCGACGAAGTTGAACCCGAAGCCCTCGTTCGACCGCGTACACGCTTCGCTCGAACTCGTCCGAGCGATCAGCTCTCCCGCGCCATCGATAAAGCGGCACCCCATGTCGTGCACGATATCGAGCCCCAGCGGTGTGGCTGGAAAAACAAACGGCACGGTCGCGGGGACCCCGCCGAGGTCGGGCGGAAAGGTGTCGCAGATCAACGGATTGCCATCGCCCAGCGGGTGCTCGAGGATGACCTGCAGATCGGGCGCGTACGTCACGTCGCCTTCCTCATACGGCACCGGGAAGACCCCGGGTTTGCGGCCGTTGCCGCCGGCGCGCGCCTCGAGGATGAGTGACAGCCCCTGCCCGAAGGGATGGTTGAACACCGGCCGGTCGAGCTCGTCGTAGCCGATCGGCTGCTGGGCGTCGTTGGTCGCGTTGGTAATCCCGAAGGTCGTGATCACCGGGCCCATCGGACAGCTCGGCTCGTAGTACTCGATGCGATAGGGGGCGCGCACCGGCTGACCGCAGGCGCTGATGAGGGCCGTATACACCCCCGTCGCGGTCGGCATGATCGAGGTCTGCCCGGCGCAGGTGCGAGCCAGGACGACCTCGCCGTTCGGGCCGTAGAGGCGCAACTGCGGCGCGCCAGACATCTGGGTGTAATTGAGCTTCAGCGTCGCCGGTACGGAGGCGGTCAGAGACAGCAGCCACGCATCCACCTCACCGGCGAGCTTGAAGCCGACGCCTTCCGGCGTCGCCCCGCACGGCAAGGCGCGGCCGCAGTTGGGGAGACTGTCGGAGACGATGTTGAGGGTGGCGGTGTAAACGCCGCTGGCGCCCGCGGAACAGGCCGACACTTCGAGTTGCGCCTCCCCGCCGCTGCCGCTGAACTGGGCGATGCCGCCGCAGGTGTCGGCGATCTGCT
The DNA here is from genome assembly GCA_964475125.1 of uncultured Binatia bacterium (SeqCode). Lineage (GTDB taxonomy): Bacteria > Desulfobacterota > Binatia > HRBIN30 > CADEER01 > CAYYWP01. Next base: position 32,734 of record CAYYWP010000021.1, read on the forward strand.
GTCCAGCCGCACCCCTGACTCGCATGCGGACAGGGCCGATCGTGCCCGAGACGTCGCTACTCTGCAGAAAAATCGACGCCCCAAGCGGCGCGCTCAGTCGGTACGCGTGGGTGGCCCCAGCCGACAACGTGCGCTGCACGGCTTCTCCGCAGCGCAGCTCCTCCTGGGCGGCGGCTGGCCGCACCCCGACACAGACGCTGAGGGCCGCCAACGCGGCCAACGCACCGAACATCAGCCGGCAACCATCGCGCCGGCGCAAGCAATCAGGGCTCACCGGCTACTCGAACGCCTCCCGCACGATCCACCCAGACTGACCCCCGTCAAGTCGAACCTCGTACCAACCGCGTTCTTCGCCAGCAACCACGAGCTGTGTGCCGTGGCGCACTCTCGCAATCACCGACGACTGCCCGCTCGGCCCGCTATAGACCACTGCCTCGCTCACCGTCACGCGCAGCCGCGCCGACGCCGCCGGCAGCGCCCGGCTATTCTCCGTTCCCCCCGGCCCCGTCATCGGCGGGCGACCGAGGCTCACCGCCAGCGCGACTGCGCCCAAGGCGGCGGCGGGGATGAGCACTGGCGCGCGCAACCAGCCGCGCAGGCGCTCCAACACGCCATGTCCGG
>CAYYWP010000022.1:0-9430 GCA_964475125.1 uncultured Binatia bacterium (SeqCode)
GCCGCCACCGCCGCCCCCACCGCGGCTATCTTCGCGCGCCTCGTTGACGCGCAGGGTACGACCCTTGAACTCCTGGCCATCCAGCTGTTGGATGGCGCGCTGCGCATCATCCGTGGACGCCATCTCGACGAAGCCGAAGCCGCGCGATTGGCCCGTGCTCCGATCGGTGATCACCGACGCCGAATCGCAGGCACCCGCCTGACCGAACAGTTCCTGGAGATCCTCGCTGGTCGCCGTGAATGGAAGGTTGCCCACGTAGAGCTTCTTCCCCATGTCATCGACTCCTTCTGCCGCGCCGTCGCGGCCTGCTGATCGGCAGCTCTCTGCTGCTTCGCCTCTACCACTGACTGCGGGTGCGGGAGGCGCCTCGGGGCGCCGACGAAATGGGGGACTCTCGCGCCAATACAACCAGTGCTTCCACCCATAGCCGACGGCACCGCCATCGGCAAGGCCTGTGAGGCCCGGGGACCAGGGGCCGGAGGCCCGGGATCGGGGCCGATCGCGTCGTTTGCGCGAGGCACCGAGGGCGCGCTATCAGCACCGGGTGGCCGCAAACGTCGCCAAGCAGCTGAAGCCGATTGAAGTCCTCGACCCCGACGGACACCCTCACCGATTGGGAGAGCTGTGGCGCGACCAGCCGGTGGTGCTGGCATTCATTCGCCACTTCGGCTGACTCTTCTGCCGCGAGCAGGTCGCGCAGTTGCGCGACGAAGCGCTCGCAGGCATCCGCCGCAGAGGTGCTGAGTTGGTGATCGTCGGCAACGGCAGCCCGGAGCAGGCGGCGAATTTTCGCGCCGCGCAACACGTGACCAGTCCGCTGTTCGTCGATCCGGAGTTGCGCGCCTATCGCGCCGCCGGCCTGAAGCGCAGCGTGCTCTCGACGTTCAATCTGCGCAGCACCGCGCACGGGTTGCGCGCCCTGCGAGGCGGTCAGCGCCAGGGGCGGACGCAAGGCGATCCCTGGCAACAGGGCGGCGTGTTCGTCATCACCCCGGACGACCGGGTGGCCTTCAGCCACGTGAGCCAGGAAGCCGGAGACCACCCCGACCCGAAGGCCGTCGTCGCCGCCGTCGAGTCGCTCGACTGACAACGACATCGCAGTCCGAGCGCGGTGGGCATCAGAGGAGCAGTCTATCTCGCCCTGGCCGCCGTCAGTATCGTGTTCAGCGGCTATTGGGGCCGGCAGCTGGCGGCGGCGCGGCGTGACGCCAGCGCCCAGGATCCAGCCGCGCCGCTCGCGGCGCCTTCGGCGGTCCAGATGGCGATCGGCTTGCTGGCCAACTTCTTCGACACCCTCGGCATCGGCTCCTTCGCACCCACCACGTCGGCCTTCAAGCTGCTGCGGGTCGTGCCCGATCGACTGATCCCCGGCACGCTGCTGACCGGTCACAGTCTTCCCACGCTCGCCCAAGCGTTCATCTACATCACCATCATCGAGGTCGACATGCGCACGCTGGCACTGCTCATCGCCGCCGCCGTCCTCGGCGCGTGGCTGGGCGCCGGCACGGTGTCGCGTTGGCCGCAGCGTGCGATTCGCGTCGGCATGGGCTTCGCGCTGCTGGTCGCGGCCGGCATCTTCCTCGCCACCGCGCTCGGCCTCCTCCCCGGCGGCGGCGAGGCCATCGCCCTCAGCGGGGCGCGGATGGCGATCGGGCTGGTTGGCAACTTCGTGCTCGGTGCGCTGATGACCATCGGCATCGGCGCCTATGCGCCGAGCCTGATCCTCTTCGGCCTGCTCGGCATGAACCTGAAGTCCGTCTTCCCCGTCATGATGGGCTCCTGCGCCTTTCTCATGCCGATCAGCGGCATGCGCTTCGTGCAGCGCGGCAGCTACGCCCCGCGGGCCGCCCTCGGCCTCACGCTCGGCGGCATCCCCGGCGTGTTCCTCGCCGCCTTCCTGGTGCGCGAGATGTCCGTCGACGCCATCCGCTGGCTGGTCATCGCGGTGGCGACCTACGCGGCCATCGCCATGCTGCGCTCGGTCAAGGAGCAAGGTGGCTAGTTGTAAGGTCTGGAAAAAGGCTGTTGGCGGTTAGGTGTTAGGCGGTTAAGGGACTCGGAGTTCTGGTTTTTCTGATCCTCGACTGCCTAATACCTTAACAACTAACCCCACTGCGAAAAAACCTTTCACCACAAAGTCCACGAAGATCCCGGCTCACGGCGGCGGTGCTTCGATCATCATCACCGCACAACGAGGAGCTTCTCTTCCTTCTCGCAGCGCCGCGAGAACCCTTGCATTCGAATGCTTCGTGGCCTTCGTGGTTTCAAGGAATTTCCGATCAGGGCTAACGGCCTGCCTTTTCCATCGCCAGCGCGCTTCGATGGCGGCTGTACAAGAAGTACACGGCCAGACCGAGCAGCAGCCAGACCGCCAGGCGGAGCCAGTTGTGCCAACCGAGCGCGCACATCATCCCCAGGTTGCTGATGATCCCGCCGATCGGCACCCACGGCATCCAGGGGGTGCGAAAAGGCCGCGGCAGGTCGGGCTTGGTGCGGCGCAGGACGAGGACGGCGCCGCAGACGACGACGAAAGCGAAGAGCGTGCCGATGTTCACCAGATCGGCCAGAATCTTGAGCGGGAAGAGCGCGCCGACGATGGCGACGACGATCCCGGTCAGGATGCTGGCTTTGTACGGGGTGCGAAAGCGGGGGTGGACGGCGCCGAAGAAGCGGCGCGGGATGAGGCCGTCGCGCGCCATGGCGAGCAGGATGCGCGCCTGGCTGAGCAGCATCACCAGCAGCACGCTGGTCAGGCCGACGACGGCGCCCAAGGAGATGAGGAAGTTGGCGACGTGCAGGCCGCGCGCCGCGAAGGCGTGCGCGACCGGGGCGTCCAGCGTGAGGTCCCGGTACGACACCATGCCGGTCAGCACCGCGGCCACCAGCACGTAGAGCACGGTGCAGATCGCCAGCGAGGCAATGATGCCGATCGGCACGTCGCGCTGCGGGTTGCGCGCCTCTTCGGCTTGCGTCGAGACCGCATCGAAGCCGATGTAGGCGAAGAAGATGTACGCCGCGCCCTGGAACACCCCGGTCCATCCGTAGGGCATCAGCGGCGTCCAGTTATCCGTCTCGACGTAGCCGGCCCCGACGACGATGACGAACAGCACGACCGCGAGCTTGAGAAGGACGAAGAAGGCGTTGACCCCGGCGCTCTCGCGAATACCGGCGACCAGAATCGCCGTGATCAGCAGCACGATGAGCGCCGCTGGGAGGTTGCAATAGGCGCCGGTCCACACCCACGCCCCCGTCGTCGGATCGAAATCGATCGGGTTGGCGCTCCACGCCGTCGGCAGCGTGACGCCGAAGATCTCGACGAAGGCACGGAAGTAGTGCGCCCAGCCGTGCGCGACGGTGCTCGAGGCCACGGCGTACTCGAGCAGCAGATCCCAGCCGATGATCCAGGCGAGCAGCTCACCGAGCGTGGCGTAGGCATAGGCGTAGGCACTGCCGGCCACGGGCACCGTCGAGGCGAATTCCGCGTAGCAGAGGGCCGCCAGCGCGCAGCCCACCCCGGCGACGACGAACGACAAGGCCAACGCCGGGCCCGCATACTGGTTGGCCGCCAGGCCGGTCAGCACGAAGATGCCGGCGCCGATGATCGCCCCGACGCCGAGCGCGGTGAGGCTGAGCGGGCCGAGTGCGCGGCGCAACCGGTGCTCGTCCGCCTGCTCGGTGAGCAGCGCGTCGATCGGCTTCACCGCCAGCAACTGCTCGCGCAATGACATGCCTCACCTCTCCAGAGTTGACCGGGGGGCGCGCCGCTGCGCCCGCCCTCGGCGCGACCGGCGCTAACAGGTTCACCTGGCGCGGGCAATCGCGCCGCACTTCACGGCGGCGTCGCAACCGGGCATGATCGCGCCCAGAGGGGGACCACCATGAGCGGCATCAAGATCGGCATCGGCTTCGGCACGGCGCGCACCGGGATCCCGAGCCCGGCGCAGATCTGCGCCTACGCCGAACGCGCCGAGGACCTGGGCATCGATTCGATCTGGCTCTCCGACCGCGTCATCGGCGAGCAGCTCGACATCGCCTGCGTCATGGCGCTGTTCGCGGCGCGCACGACGCGCATCAAGATGGGCCCGAGCGTGCTGACGCTGCCCGCCCATCATCCCGTCCACGTCGCCCGCAGCTACGCCACGCTCGACTACCTGACCGGCGGCCGGCGGCGCGTGATCATGGCCGTCGGCATCGGCAACGATGCGAGCGAATGCGCCGCGGTCGGCATCGCGGCGGAGGAGCGCGGCAAGCGCATGGAGGAAGGGGTGGAGTTGCTGCGCAAGCTGTGGTCGGAACCCCACGTCACCCACCACGGGCGCTATTACCACTGCGACGACGTCACCATCGAACCGCGGCCGGCCGGCGGACCGCTCGACGTGTGGATCGGCGGCCGCAGCGAGGCGGCGCTCAAGCGCGTAGCGCGCTACGGCGACGGCTGGTTCCCCTCCTTCGTCGACGCCGCCGAGTTCCGCCACAGCATGGCGCAGCTCGCCGCCTACGCGACCGGGTATGGCCGCGCCATCGACCCGCGCGAAGCGGGGGTGCTGTTGCCGAGCTACATCACCGACGACCGCAGCCGCGCCGACGCCTTGCTGCGCCAGCTCGCTGGGCCGTTCAAGATCAGCCCCGAGGCCCTGGCCGCGCGCGCCGCGATCGGCCCACTCGGCGCCTGCATCGGGCAACTGCACGAGTACGTCGCCGCCGGTTGCACGAAGTTCGTCTTGTTTCCCTTCTGCGCCCCGGAAGAGCTGGTGCCACAGATCGAGCTCTACGCCCGCGACATTCTGCCGCGCGTTCACTAGGGTCCCGTGCCATTGCCTCGGTAGCGACTCGTTGGGGCGGTGGAGCGCGATGCGTGGACAGTGCCACTCGCTCATCGCTTTCCACTCTTGCGCTTGCCGTTGTCGATCTGTCCGGCGAGGAAGAGCACGGCGTCGATGTACGCATCGGAGTGGTTGTAGGCCCAGATCACGCGGCGCTGCTCGGCCTGGCTCATGCGCGGCCGCCAGCCGTGGCCGCGCAGGTAGTTGGCCGTCGAGGCGATGGCGTCGTCGGCGTCGTAGAGGCTGATCTGGCCATCGCCGTTGCCGTCGACGGCGAAGCGCAGGTAGCTGGAGGGCAGGAACTGCGGCAGGCCGAAGGCCCCGGCGCTTGAGCCGCGCACGGCCAGCGGATCGATGCCGTTGCGCGCCGCGAGCTGTAGCGCCGCCACCACCTCCGGGTAGAACGTCTCCTCCAGCTGGCGGGCGCGCTGGCGCACGCGCGCCGCGATGGCGGCGTGCCGCTGGCGGTGTACGCCGGCGGTGTGGCGGCTGATGTTCCAGCGCACATTGGCGGGGTCGTTTGCCATCGCCAGCTTGGCCACTTGCACCAGCACCCGCTGGCGCCCGGTATTGCGCCCGCACTGCGTCTCGACATGCAGGATCGCGGTGATGACGCTCGCCGGCACGCCGTAGTGGCGCTCGGCGGCGCGCAGCGCCGGAGCGTGTTCGGCGTAGCAGCCGCGCGCCCGCCGCACGCTGTCGGCGCGGCGAAAGCCGCGGTAGAGCGACTGATGCTCGCGCGGGTAGAGGGAGAAGGCGAGCCCCTGAAACGGATCGACGCGCGGGTCGGCGAACAGCGCCTGCAGGCGCCGCGCCTCGAAGCCGTCGGCCGCCAACTGATCGACCAGACGGTTCCAGGACGGATCGTAGGGCCGCGTCGACGCCGCCGCCGGCGCGCCGACGGCGAACACTACCGCGGCCACGTACACCCACGTACGCATGCCGTGCACCGTATCCAGCGTTCGATTGCGTTGCCAGTCGGGATCGGCGCGCCGATGGTCGTGGTGAGCACGAGCGAAGCGCGCTTGCGCCGCGTCGCGTTCCGGCCTTGTGCAACACGACGGCGTACGCCACTCCCGCCAGCCGGAGGGGCGCACGGCCGTGCACCCGGTGGGGACGGGGGAGGAGCGCCACCACGAACGGCACACCCGCCGACGCCGTGCTGGCGCCCGCCGCGCCGACTTCCACGCCGTCCGCGCCGCGCTCACCCTTCGACGGGCTCAGGGTGAGCGGAAAGTGCTCGTGCTGCATCGCGCCGGCCGCCTCCGTCACACCGGAGGGGCGCACGGCGTGCGCCCCTACGCAGACCTACCCGCACCCTGCGCAGTATCACCGCCATCAGCCTCGGCTTCCCGCGCAGGGCTTCGCGCATGGCCGAAGGACTCGAGGACTGTGTTGGCCGGCGCACTGACACCTTCCGCTGGCCCTTCGACGCGGCGAGCGGAGACGGGCATCGGACTCGGGGGAGGCCATCTGTCGGGCAGTGGACCGGCCTCACCTGGGCTCCACCGTCACGCGCAGGGGCGTCGCGGCCGAGCGCCCCTGCTCGTCCACGGCACGCACGGTGAACGCACCCGGCGGGGCGTCCCAGAGATGCCGAGCCGATGCATGCGGGCCGTGAAGTGACCGAGCTGGCGTTCGACCAACTCCTGCAACCGCCGGTCGATGGTGGTGACGATGCGGCCCTCGTACGGCCGCTGGGCGAGCACGCGCTCGACCAGATGCGGGGCGCGAAACAGCAACTGCTCGCGCCGATCGGCCTCGGCATCGAGCCTGCGCCGATCGCCGTTCCGTGCCGGCGTTGGTGGCGCCGTTGTCGCGGCCTCGACCGCGCCCGGCGGGAGCGCGTTCATGGGATCCGGGGTGACGTGAACGTCGGGGCGCGAACCTGGACGCCCGGCACGGCCGTCTGGTAAGAAGACCCATGACAAATCGCCTCGTGCAGGGGTTCTGCCCGCTCGATTGTCCCGATACGTGCGCCTGGCAGATCGAGGTCGATGCGACGGGCAAGGCGGTCGCGATGCACGGCGATCGCAAGCACCCGTTCACGGCCGGTGCGCTGTGCGGCAAGGTCAACCGCTACCTCGACGGCGTCTACAGCCCCGAGCGCGTGCTTCATCCCTTGCGCCGCGTCGGCCGCAAGGGCGAGGGGCGTTTCGAGCGCATCTCGTGGGAGGAGGCGCTGCAACTGGTCGCCGACCGCCTGCGCGCGGCGATCGAGCGGCACGGACCGCAGGCGATTCTGCCCTACTACTACGCCGGGACCATGGGCTACGTGCAGGGGTGGACGTTGGGCCCGCGGCTCTTCCGCTTCCTCGGCGCCTCGCGCTTGCTCCCGAACCTCTGCGAGGCAGCGGCGAACGCGGCGTGCGCCGCCACGTACGGCGCGCCGGTCGGCTTCGACCCCGAAGACATCGCCCACGCCAAACAGATCATCCTGTGGGGCACCAACCCGCTCAACGCCAACGTGCACCTGTGGAAGTTCGTGCTGGAGGCGCGGCAGCGCGGCGCCCACTTGATCGCCATCGATCCGATCCGCAGTGAATCCGCCGAGCGCTGCGACGAGCACGTCGCGCCGCTGCCCGGCACCGACGGCGCGCTCGCCCTCGGCCTCATGCGGGCCGTGCTCGACGTCGGCGCCGAGGACCGCGACTGGCTGGAGCGCTACACCATCGGCTGGCCGCAGCTCGAGGCGCGCCTGGCCGAGTGGCCGGTGGAACGCGCCGCCGAAGTGTGCGGGCTCGACGTCGCCGTCGTGCGCGGCCTCGGCCAGCGGCTGGCGACGACGCGTCCGACTGCCATCAAGCTCGGCCTCGGCCTGCAGCGCCACGGCGGCGCCGGCGCCGCCGTGCGCGCCATCCTGGCGATCCCGGCGCTGACTGGCGATTGGCGCCATGTCGGCGGCGGCGCCCTGCCGTATACCAGCGGACACTTCCCGCAGGACGTCGGCCAGGCCGCGGCGCCGCCCGACATGCCGGCGCCGCCCGCGCGCACCATCAACATGGCGCGTCTGGGCGAGGCGCTGACCGAGTTGAACGACCCGCCGATCACCGCCATGGTCGTCTTCAACGCCAACCCGGGGGCGAGCAACCCGAACGCCAACCGCGTCCGCCGCGGGCTGGCGCGCGAGGACCTCTTCACCGTCGTGCTCGAGCACCAGCTCACCGACACCGCCGACTTCGCCGACGTCGTCCTACCGGTCACCATGCAGCCCGAGCATCATGACCTCGGCGGCGCGTACGGGCACAACTACCTGCAGTGGAACGATCCGGCCATCGCCCCGCCGGGGGAATGCCTGACCAACACCGAGGTGTTCCGGCGCCTGGCCAAGACCATGGGGCTCGAGGCGCCGTGCTTGTACGACAGCGACCTCGAGCTCGCCCGTCAGGTGCTCGATACCGACGCCGCCCGCGCCCGTGGCATCGATCTCGAACGCCTGCGCCAGCGCGGCTGGTTGCGCGCCGCCGATTTCACCCCTGGCACGGCGCCGTTCGCCGCCGGTGGCTTCCCGACCGCGAGCGGGAAGATCGAGCTCTACTGCGAGCGGCTGGCACACGCGGGCCAGGATCCCCTCATCGGCTTCGTCCCCCCGCACGAGGTGCTCGATACGGCGCTCGCGGCGCAGTACCCGCTGGTGCTGATGGCACCGGCCGGGCGCTTCTTCCTCAACTCGACCTTCGCTTCGCTAGACTGGCACCGGCGCAAGATGGGCCGCATCCAGATTCACCTGCACCCGCGCGATGCGGCAGCGCGCGGCCTCGCCGACGGTGACGCGCTGCGCGTTTACAACGACCGCGGCAGTTTCGTCGGCGAAGCGCTCATCGACGAAGCGACGCGGCCGGGCGTCGCCTTCATGTACAAGAATCACTGGCCCAAGCTCGTCGAGGGCGGCGCCAACGCCAACGCGACGACGCCGGAACGCGACGCCGACATGGGCGGTGCGCCGACCTTCCACGACAACCGCGTCGAGATCGCCCGCACCGCTGCGTAGGCCGTTCTCATAGCCGCGCCGACCGCGGCGCGGTCGCCCGCACCGCGCTCACCCTTCGACGGGCTCAGGGTGAGCGGGGGGATGCTCGGGCTGCATCGCGCCGGCCACTTCCGCCCACCGTAGGGGGCGCACGGCGTGCGCCTGGGGTGGACGGGGGGAGCGGCACCACGAACGGCGTACCCGCCCACGCCGTCCTGGCGCGCACCGCGCTCACCCTTCGACGGGCTCAGGGTGCGCGGGGGGATGCTCGGGCTGCACCGCGCCGGTCACTTCCGCCACACCGCCAGGGGGCGCAGGGCGTGCGCCTGGGGTGGACGGGGGGAGCGCCACCACGAACGGCGTACCCGCCGGTGCCGTCCTGGCGCGCACCGCGCTCACCCTTCGACGGGCTCAGGGTGAGCGGGGGGATGCTCGGGCTGCATCGCGCCGGCCACTTCCGCCCACCGTAGGGGGCGCACGGCGTGCGCCTGGGGTGGACGGGGGGAGCGGCACCACGAACGGCGTACCCGCCCACGCCGTCCTGGCGCGCACCGCGCTCACCCTTCGACGGGCTCAGGGTGCGCGGGGGGATGCTCGGGCTGCACCGCGCCGGTCACTTCCGCCACACCGCCAGGGG
>CAYYWP010000022.1:9530-32525 GCA_964475125.1 uncultured Binatia bacterium (SeqCode)
CACCGCGCTCACCCTTCGACGGGCTCAGGGTGAGCGGGGGGATGCTCGGGCTGCACCGCGCCGGTCACTTCCGCCACACCGCCAGGGGGCGCAGGGCGTGCGCCTGGGGTGGACGGGGGGAGCGCCACCACGAACGGCGTACCCGCCGGTGCCGTCCTGGCGCGCACCGCGCTCACCCTTCGACGGGCTCAGGGTGAGCGGGGGGATGCTCGGGCTGCACCGCGCCGGTCACTTCCGCCACACCGCCAGGGGGCGCAGGGCGTGCGCCTGGGGTGGACGGGGGGAGCGCCACCACGAACGGCGTACCCGCCGGTGCCGTCCTGGCGCGCACCGCGCTCACCCTTCGACGGGCTCAGGGTGAGCGGAGGGGGGCTCGGGCTGCATCGCGCCGGCCACTTCCGCCACACCGGAGGGGGCGCACGGCGTGCGCCCGGTGGGGATGGGTGGGGCGAATGACGAAGCGGGCCGGCCGCGGATGCGAGGCGGCGGCGATCGCCGACGCCGGTCCTACCCGCGCGCCAGGGCGCGCATCTTGGCTTGGTCGACCAGCGCGCCGTGGCTGATCACGGCCACCGGCGCCGCGTGCTCGCGCAGGGCCTCGAGCATATCCGGGGCGTCGAGGATGACGAAGTTGGCCGGCGCGCCGACCGCCAGGGTGTGCTCCTTCACGCCCATCGCCGCCGCCGCCCGGGTGGTGATCATGTCGCACAAGGTCTCCATCTCCGGCCGCGCCGTCATCCACAGGTGATGCGCGGCCAGAAAGGCGACCTCGAGCATGTTGTTGCGCCCGAACGGGTAGTAGGCGTCGGAGATGTCGTCCTGGCCGAGGCAGACGTTGACGCCGCCGGCCATCAGTTCCGAAACGCGCGCGTGCAGCGGCCCGGTATGCGGATCGGTGACCAAACCGAGGCCGGCCTGATTCATCAGCGCGATGAGCTTCTGCAGATACGCCGTCGGATAGAGCGACATGGCGCGGGCGTGATGCGCCAGCACGCGCCCGTGCCAACCGCGCGCCATGGCGGTGACGGCCATGCCCTCGATCGTGCGCAGATCGGCGTCGCCGGCGTCGTCGACCAGCATCGACACGTCCGTGTTGAACTCCTGCGCCAGGTCGAAGCAGCACTCGATGTGCGCCGTGCTGGCGGCGTCGGTGAACTCGATCCACGGGATGCCGCCGACGACGTCGGCGCCGAGCGCCATCGCCTCGCGCATGAGCTCGGCGGCGTGCGGCTCGCGCACGATCCCGTCCTGGGCGAAGGCGACGACCTGCAGAGCGACCACGCCCTTGAACTCCTCGCGCACGCGCAGCAAGGCCTTCACGCCTTCGAGTCGTGCCTTGCTGTCGACGTCGGCGAAGGCGCGCACGTGGGTGGTGCCGTAGTAGGCGGCCAGGGCGACCGCGCGGCGCGCGTTCTCGACGATCCAGGACTCCGCGTACTTGGTCTTAACCTGCGCCGCCAGCTCGATGGCCGACATCGCCTTGCCCATGCCCTCGCCGCGGTAGGTGCGCGCCGCTTCGTCGTCCATCATGCGCAGCGTGTACACCTTGCAGAGGTGGAGGTGCGGGTTGGCGAACGACTCGAGCGTCAGGCCGCCGCCCGCGTCGATCGCGACCGGCGCCGTGCCCTCGATGTGCTCCGCGATGGCGGCGATGCGTCCGGCGCGCACGGCGATGTCGTGCAGCGCCGTGCGCCCGCGCAAGCGCGCCCGGCGGACCAGGATGTCGAAGGCCGTGCTCATTCGCCGAGATCGACGATGGCGATGACCGGGCCACCGCCGTGCGGGCCCTGATGCAGGGCATCGACCGAAACGAACACCGCCGGATCGCCGATCGCCAACGCCGCGATCGCGCCGACCGCCGCCTTGGAGTGGCGGTGGTGGTGCACGTCGGAATCGTCGAGCATGATCTGGCGCCGGCCGCGCAGCACCCCGCGCCGGTCGGCCTCGCACTTGAGAAAGCAGTTGACGACGCGCCCGTCGAGGTCCTCGGCGCGCGGCCGAGCCGGCAACGGCAGCCCGGCGTTGCGGATGGCCTCGTAGATGCCGTCGATGTCGAGGGCGTCGCGCATGACGCTGTGGCCGATGCGGTAGCGCCCGCCGGCGCCGGCCCGATTGCCGAGGAGAACGATCTGCGCCTGGGTCAGCTCGACGCCCGAGGAGCACGAGGCGACGGAGGAATAGAGCTCGAAATCGCGGCAGATCTGCTCGGCGCGCGGCATCCGCACCTCGCCGAGGGCGACGCCGATGCCGAGCGCCGTGGTGCCGTTCGACACCCCCATCGATTCGTGCACCTCGCAGTGCACCGCGTGGCCGCGGCGCTCGGCGTCCTGCACCGCGTCGATGGTCAGCAGCGGCGTCTTCGTCTGCACGTAATGCACGTCGTGCGGGTCATCGATACCGGCATCGCGCATCGCGCGCCGCACCCCGTCGGCGACCTTCTCCACCATCGCCGGCTGGCCGATATCCTCGGGCAGGATCTCGCTGCTCATCGCCGTGCCGATGGTCAAGCGCGGCGCGCTCGATGGCCCCGTGCGCCCGTCCGCGGCGAACACGGTCGCGTGCGGCGTCAACACGCCGTCGCAGCCGCCCGACCACACCATCGGGATGCGGGCGATGTCGTCGGCGCTGCGCGTGCCGAGCTCGCGCAGCACGCGGCGAAAGGCCTGATCGGCGAGGATGCGGGTGAAGTCGTTCACCCCGCCGTTGCCCTCGGTCTTGCCGATGACGGCCACCACCTGATCGGCCGCCATCTGGCCGGCGCGGATGCGCTCCGCCAGCCCCGAGGCATCCTGGACGTGCTTGAGCTCGACTTTCGCGACTTCGACGGCCATGGCGTGAGGCGGGCAAATTAGGACAACCCGCCATCGGGGCGCAACCGCAACGGCGGCACTCGCCGCACAGGGGTTTTGCCCCCCACCCGATCGGCCCGAGTAGGGCGCGTAGCACCCGTATCGAGAGCCGACTGTGCACGAAGGTCGGCGCCCACCGTGGCTCGTGCCTTCCCGTCGCGCCGCTTGCGCGCCGCCGCCGAGAGTGCATCCCTAGGCAGCCGCGGAGGAGCGCATGGCCCAACTGCTGGTCAAGAACGCGCGCGTGGTCGCCACCATGGACGACGCCCGGCGCGAGATCCCGGACTGCGACGTCCTGATCGACGGTCCGGCCATCGCCCAGGTCGGCCCCAACCTCACCGCTCCCGGCGCGGAGATCCTCGACGCGCGCGGCTGTCTGGTGCTGCCCGGCCTGATCAACACCCACAACCACAGCTTCCAGGCCATCTATCGCGCCACGCCGGAGACCCAGGACGTGCACTTCCTCGACTGGATCACCTTCTTCACCACCCTGTGGCTCGAGCGCCCGGTGACGCCCGAGGCCGCGCAGGTGGCGGCGCGCGTCAACTTCGCCGAAATGCTCCTCACCGGCACCACGCTGTCGGCCGACCAGCAGTACCTCTACCCGCCCGGCCAGCCGCCCGAGTTCGTCGACCGCGCCATCGCCGCGGCGCGCGAAACCGGCATCCGCTATCAGCCGACGCGCGGCTGTCTGACGCTCGGCCGCTCGAAGGGTGGTCTCGTCTCCGATGAGTCGACGCAGTCCGAGGACGTGATTCTTCGGCACGCCGAAACGCTGATCGCGAAGTACCACGACCCCAAGCCCTTCGCCATGGTGCGCATCGACCTGGCGCCGATGGGGATCTACTCCGACAGCGAGACGATCTTTCGCGAGATGCGCGCGCTCGCCGATGCCCATCCGGGCGTGCGTCTGGCGACGCATATCCACGAAGTGGTCGACGTCGAGTTCACCCTAGCGCGCTACGGAGTGCGCCCGGTCGGCTTCCTCGACCGCGTCGGCTGGCTGGCGCCCGACGTCGTTCTCTACCACGTCACCAACCCGCCGCTGAGCGACGATGAAATCCAGCTGCTGGCGGCGCGCGGCCCGCACATCTCGCACGCGCTGGCCTCCGATCTGCGGCTCGGCTGGGGGCTGACGCGGGTGCGCGATCTGCTCGACGCCGGCGCGCAGGTCTGTCTCGGCACCACCGGCCCCTCCTCCAACGTCGGCGGCGACCTGGTCACCGAGGCCCAGCTCGTGCTCCTCGCCCACCGCGTGAATTCCATGGAGCCGAAGCGCTGGTTGACCGCGCGCGAGATCCTGTGGCTGGCGACGCGGGCCGGGGCGCGCGCCCTGGGGCGCGACGATCTGGGCTCGATCGAGCCTGGCAAGGCAGCGGATCTCGCCATCTTCGACGTCGAGACGATCGATCGCGCCGGGCATCACGATCCGGTCGCCGCGCTGCTCTTCACCGGCTCCTCGCACTTCACCCGCGCCACCATCGTCAACGGCCGCGTCGTCGCCCGCGAGGGACGCCTGCTCACTATCGACCAGGATCAGGCCGTGCGCGAGGCCAACGACTGGGCGCGGCGGCAGATGCGCCCGCGGGGGTGAGCGCCGACGCCCTCCTGGCCGTCAGCGGCCACCGGGCGGGGCGGAAAACAGCCACCCCGAAAGCCAGCGCACCAGCGTCGGCATGACGACGTAGGTGAGACACACGACCATCAGCGCGGAGAGCAGTGCGGTGCGCGCCAGCAGCGGCCATGGGCCAATCACGGGCCACAGCCCCCAGATCAGCACGCTGATGGTGGGAAACGACCCCAGCCACGTGACCAGGAGCATCTTGTGTCGCGTCGGATGCAGGCGCCGTGCCCCCTCGCCCTCGTTCGGCAGCTCGAACCACGACTCCAGACCGGTCACCTGCTCGAACACCGCCGGGCTCTCTTCCAACGCCGCGAGTTGTGCGAACCACTCCGCCGCCTCGGGCGACTGCTGCCAGCGCTTGAGCGCGACCTCGGAGTCGAACTTCACCACCAGGCGATAACCGCCGGAGCCCGTCTCCGACGGCTTCAACACCGTCACCCCCAGGTGCCCGGGAAAACCAGCCGCCGCCGAGATCGTCCGCGACAACACCTGCTCGAACTCTGCGACGCGGTCCGCGCGTGGCCGCCGCGTGACCAGCGAGGTAGCGACCTCTAGCGGTCGCGCGGTCGGTTCTTCCTCCGCACTCATGATCGCCTCCCCCGCTGGGCGGTGACGCGCGGTAGCGCGCCACCGATGCAGCCGGGGTGAAAGCGAAGGCTGGCGAGCTGTGAGCGCAGATGGTCGGGGGCAGCGCGGCACAGTGCGCCGCCAACCTCGAGCACGCAGGTGCCCACCTGCTCACCGGGCAGCAAGTCGACCACGGCGCGGGCGCGATCGAGGGCAGCGTGCCACGCCACGGCGAGCATCGTCGCATCGGGAGTGCGGCCGTCGAACTGCAGGGTATCGACTTCGCCCTGCGTGTACCGCGCCGTCCGACTGGCAACGGCAAGGATGCTGGCCGGGTTGAAGCCAGGGTCCTTTCCCGAGGCCGCCCACGCCAGATAACCGAGCGGCTGCACCTGCTCGTCGCAGGCGATGACGTCGATCCAGTCACGCACCTCGAGCCGTCCCACCAACGCCAGCACCTTGTTGGTGGCGAGATCGAACGGATGCAAGGTCAAGCCGAGTTCCTCATGCGCGATCAAGGGAAAGAATCGAAACGCGCTATCGCGCGCCCATTCGACCAACACCGACTCCCCGTCAGCCGATACGCGTGCCTCGACATAGCCCGGGCGCTCCCGATGGACTTCGATCGCAAGACCGTGTTGCGCCAGCGTCGCGCGGTCCACGGCCCACGACGCGGCCACCGCCGCCTCGGTGTCGTGGAACAAGTCGATGTCGCGCGACACGCGGCGAGTGACGCGCAGCGCAGCGAGCGCGGTACCGCCGGCGACGTAGCGTTCGCCCGCTCCGATGCGCTGGTTCGCGATCAGGCGGCAGACCCGTCGCTGGAGGGCCGTGAGTGCCATGTGCGCAGGGCGCGGGCGCGCCGGAAGGCATTGAGGTCGCCGTATCGCTCGATGTAGTCGAGCACGGTGCGTCGCTCTCTGGCGTTGGTGGGGTAGTAATCGGCGCGCAGAAACCAGAGACAGTCGCTGCGGACGTCGTCGATCAGTGCTCGTAGGGGGTCGGAATCTGCCAGGTTCGCCACGGCCACGAGCCTATCGCCGCGCCGCCACCGCGACAAGGTCGACGAGTGCCTCCATTCTGGCCCGTGCCCTGTACCGGCAGGAACACGCTCAACCACGGAACGATGATCCGTTTGATCAGCCGGCCCTCCCCCAACAGACGGATATCGCTCCGCCCGGCAGGCCGGGAGCGACCGAGGGACGAGGGGACGTAGCCCGGAGGGACGAGGGGACGTAGGGCCGGGTGTTCCGCCCGTCTCAATCCGGAACACCCGGCCCTACGTCCCCTCAGCACTTCCCCTCAGCACTTCACGCAGTTCGATTTCCCGGCGTGCGATGCGCGCCGGGTCGGGCCGAGTGCGACGGCCTAGAGGCACTATCGTGGCCGCCCTCGATGGGAAATCAGACGCGAATGAAGATCACTTCGAAATCCGCCGTGATGATCTGGCTGGCGTTGCCGGCGCGATCGAACACCTGCAGGCCAAAGGTATAGCGCCCGATCGGCAGCCCGACCGTGGTGCTGTCGCTGCCGAAGATGTTGATCGTCATGTTGGGCGGGGTCAGATTCATGCACTGCAGTGCCGGCGTGTTGCCCACCGGACCGATTCCGGCGCACAGCCGGTCGATGTCGCCCTCGCGGTCGACCAGGCCGAACGACAACGTGATGGTGCCGCCGCGCCGCACCCGGGTGGGCATGATGGTCAGCCCGCAGACCTGCGGCACCGTCGTAATGGGGCTGCCGCAGACGCTCTGCTCGCCGCCGGTGGGCGTGTTGGTAGGGGTCGGCGGCGTGAAGTCGCAGCCGAACAGTAGCCGCGAGACGGCCGCGACCAACTCGTTGACGACGACGCGACCGTCGCGGTTGTCATCCAGGCCGCTGCAGTCGTTGAGCGAACGCAGGCCGAGGAGGATTGAGACGCCGGTAATCAGCTCATCGACCGTGACGATCCGGTTGCCGCTGCAGTCGCCGGCGCATCCGCGCCCACCGGCGAGACCGCCTGGCAGCGCGGTTGCCGTCGGAGTAGCCGTCGGCATGAACAGCGGCCCTCTGTCATCCCAGGTCGCGCCGATGTCGGCGGTCGCCGGCCACGGCCCGTGCCACGTCAGGATCGCGATGATCGAGGCAAGCCACCATGCAGGCCGGCCCATGCTTCGACGCATAGCAAAGCGTCGCATGCCATTGCCAGCGCAATATCGAAGCGCCACTCTCCCCCGTCATTTTCCGTGCGCAGAGCTCCTGCGCCGGGTGTTCGAGTGTGACGTCCTCGGCTGCCCCGGCGGCGGCTGCCGCGGTCTCGTGGCAACGATCGATCAGCCTCGGGCCGATCGAGAAGACCCTGCCGTCTCTTGGTCTACCAGCCGAACTGCCGAGTACGGCGTCGGCGCGATTGGCCGCGTGGCTGGCGAGTTGGTCCGATTGAGCCTCGCCCGGTCGGTCCGAGCCAGGCGGGCCCCAGCTCCAGGTATGTGCGGGCGAGTCCCTCAGCTACTCCGCCGTTGCCACCGACCCTGAAGGGCAGTTGACGATGCTGGAACGCATCAGCGTTTCACCAGGATCGGCCGCGCCGGGCTTCGTTACCCCGGCCTCGGACAGCGGCACGTGCCCAAGTATCAGACGCTGCAGCTGTCGGCATGACCTGGAAGCGCGGGCGGCCAGCCGACAGCCCCGCGCAGCTTCGGAGGAGGCACTCGCTGCGCCGCGCGCTGTGCCGCAGGCAGGCCGCCCGTGTTCCCAGGGCTATTCGCTCTCGAGCACGCTGATCGCGACGCTGGCCGGGATGCTCTCGTTGCCGGCGAGGTCGGTGACGACGACGGTGAAGAGCCAGTTGGTGGCGGCGCAGTTGCCCGTCGCGCACTGGAAGCCGCTGAACGGGATGGTGGTGGTGCCGAAGGCGAAGGGCGGGACGTAGGTGCCGCCGCCGAGGTCGAAGATCTCGCCGTCGTCGCGCTCGGCGCTCAGTGCCCACGACGCGGCGTCGCCGTCGGCATCCTCGAAGCTGAACGCGATGGTGAACGGTTCGTCGATCGCCAGCAGGCACCCGGTGGAGTCGTTGCAGAGGATGTCGGTGATCACCGGCGCTTCGCCGGGCGATGTGGTCGGGCTGGGCGAGGGCGTGCGGGTACGGGTCGCCGTGCCGGTGGCGCTGGGCGTCGGGGTGATGGTGCGCGTCGCGCTGGGCGACGGCGTCAGCGCCGACGTCGGCGAGGCCGAGGGGGTGCGGGTGGCCGTCAGCGTCGTGATCGCGGTGGCCGTCGGCGGCGCGTCCGGTGTGTCGGTCGGCCGGCTGGGAGACGTGGGCGGAGCGGTGGCCGACGCGGTCGGCGTCGACAGCGGCATCGGCACGCCGTTGAGCGCGTAGCTGACGGCGCGCAGCAGCTCTTCGATCGTCACCTCGCCGTTGCCGTTGCGATCGAAGACGGCGCAGGCCGACACGTGCTGCAGGCCGAGCGCGATGTTGACGCCGGTGATCAGCTCGTTGATCCCGACCAGGAGATCGCCGTTGCAGTCGCCGGTATTGTCGATGCCGGTGCGCTGGTTGCCGAAGTCGAGATCCCCGAACGACTGCCCGACCTCGGTGACGACCGCGGTCGGCGGGTTCTCGGTCGTCTGGCGCCAGCCGGGGCGCTGCACCTCGCGGACGTCGTACGTCCCCTCCTCGTCGGCGGGGAATCCGTACTCGCCGCTGGCGCTGGTGACGACGCAGGGCTCGAGCGCGAAGACGTCGCAGACGCCGTCGCCGCTGGTCGGGTTGTTGAGCGTGTCGTCGCCGTCGTCGAGGAAGACGATCCAGCCGCCGATGCCGGGCTCGTTGCCGTCGCGGATGCCGTTGCCGTTGAGGTCCTCGAACTTGTGACCGGCGATGATGCCCCCCTCCGATTCCACGGTCGGTGTCGGCGTGCCGTCCTCCGACTCGTCGTCGGTCGGCGTCGGCGTTCCCGTGACTGTCGGCGTGGTGGTGACGGTCGGCGTGCTCGCCTCGGAATCGAGCTGGTTGCCGAAGCTGACGTTCAGCTCGACGCCGCTCTCGGCGTTGAGGCCGGCCGGGAACAGCTCGAGCGCGCCGCCGGCGGGAAAGGTCGGATGCCAACCCGCCTGCAGCACTTCGCGGATGCTCATGGCGCCGCCGCCGCTCACCGCCGCGTACGGCAGTCGGAAGGAGTAGCGGCCGTCGCCGGCGGTGGTGGTCTGGTGGACGGCGCCGCGCGAGTCGGTGAGCTCGATCCGCCAGCCGCCGAGCCCGGCCTCGCCGCCGTCGCGCACGCCGTTGCTGTTGGTGTCGTGAAACTTCTCGCCGCGCACGGTGACGTCCTGGAAGTTGCCGAAGTCGCGCAGCACGACCTTGCCGAGCTCGATCGGCAGGCCCTGGTACAGACCGCTCGCCGGGCCGGTGGGCGTCCACCGGAGCTGGTTCTGCTCGCGGATGCCGAACGTGTTGAGGCCGATCGGCAACTGCTCGGGCGTGACGGTGATCGCGTAGCCGCCGTCGGCGCCGGTGACGCCGCTGGCGATCACGTTGCCGATGCCGCTGAGGATCTCGATCGTCCAGCCGGGCAATCCCGGCTCGGTCGGGTCGAGCAGGCCGTTGCCGTTGCGGTCGTCGAACTTCACCCCGGTGACCAGCATGTCGTCGCCGTTGACGACGAGGCCGTTGACGTCGCTGCTGAACTGGTTGGTGAGGAACGGCAGGCACACGTCGACCTGCAGCTGGCCAGTGCCGCGCTTGATGCCGTTGAGGATGCCGGCGCTCTCGTCGAGGCTCGCCACCGGCTGCGGTGGATTGGGCGGCACCGGCACCGTCCACTTCGTCACCACCGGCAGGTTGGGGATCGTCGTCTGCAGTTGGCTCTCGTTGATGGTGATCGAGGGCACGAACGGGTTGTAGGTGAACTTGAAGCGGAAGTAGTTGGCGCCGGCTTCGTAGAGCCCGCTCGGGCCGATCTCGGCGCCGCTCGGCACGACGAGGTCGATCGGCACGTTGATGCCCTCGATGAACTTCTTCCCGCCGGGGATCCACTTCTCGATGAACTTCTTGATCTCGCCGACCTTGTCGGGGAGGATGTTGACGAGGTCGAAGCTGATCTCGTGCGGCTGCTCGCCGTCGCGGACGAAGTTGACCAGGCCGACGACGCTCGCCGTGCGCTCCTGGTTGACGCCGAGCCGCAGCGGATCCTCGATGCGGCCGCGCTCGTTGCGGATCTGCTGCTTCTCGAGGCGCGGGCCGACGAACACCAGCATGTCGTCGCTGGCCTTGCCGAGGCACTTGCCGAGGTCGAGCGTTGCCTGCACGGCCGAGACACCGGGAGTGCGGGCCGTGACGAAGCCCTTGAAGAACGGCGCCGTGCGGCTGAAGGAGTCGGCGACCTCGATGACGTCGTCCATCGTCACCGGCGGGCTGCCCTCTGCCTTCTCCGAGCCCATCGCCGCCTCGGAGCTCACCTCGAAGTCGAGGAACTGGCTGGCGACGAACGGCGCGGCCTTGCTGCCGATGGCCTTCGCCAGCTTCGCCAGCGGATGCTTGCCCGGCAGCAGGCCGATGCCTTGCTCGACGCCGGCCATCAGGTCGACGTCGCTGATCAGGCCCTGCAGGAAGGCGAGCTTGATCGACTTCACCACCACGTTGCCGGTGCGGCCGACGAAGCTCGCCCGGTCGTCGCACGGTCCCTCCGAGAACAGAATCATCGGCGGATTGGGCAGATCCTTGCCGGTGGCACGGGTGATCAGGTCGGAGGCGGCGCCGGCGAGGGTCGTGCCGATTGACTGCGGCTCGATCTCGAGCGAGTCGACGGTGATCAGGCGGAAGCCGGAGATCACCAGCGCCAGGTTGGAGTACTCGATGACGTTGCCGATGGTGCGCTTGGCGCGAACGACGTTGAAGCCGAGTCCTTCTTCGCCCTGGGCGAAGACCACCTGGCCGTTGACGATCTCGATCTTCGCCGTCTTCAGCGCCGGCGTTTCGATCTCGAACTTGTCCTTCAGGGAGTTCTTCACCCGCGACAGCGCCGCGTTGAGCACTGCCGGACCGATGACGCCGTCGATGTATTCGAAGCTGATGGCGGGATCGTGGGTGACGTCCTGCCCGCTGACCTTGTCCGTCACTTCGAGATCCTGCGGCGTGTCGCCGCACAGGCCCTTGCCGAGGACGAGCTGCGGCCTGAGGATGATGCCGAACTTGCAGGTCGACGGGCAGTCATCGCCGTCGAGCTGGTTGCCATCGTCGCAGTCCTCGGACGCCGGCGGCGCGTCGTCGACGACGCCGTCGCCGCAGCGCGCGCGCGAGCAGTCGGTCCGGCAGGCGTTGGGTTCCTCGTCGTCGTTGAGCGGGCCGTCGTCGCAGGCCTCGCCCTCGTCGACGTTGCCGTCGCCGCACACGCCGCCGGCCGGGCAGAGCCTGGCGCGGAAGATCTCCTCGTGGCCGGCGGCGTTCTCGCCGGTGAGGTTGCCCGACGAGGCGAAGAACACCTGGCTGCCGTCGGCGCTGAGCGCGGGATGGAAGTTGGTCTGACCGCCGAAGCGGCCGTTGGGATTGACGGTGGAGAACGTCACCTGCAGCGCCTGCGGCGTGCCGGAGCTCGCGTCCCACAGGTAGATCTCCCAATTGCGATCCGGGTTGGTGCCGAAGAAGTCGTAGTTCGACATGAAGGCAATACGCTTGCCGCTGCCGTCGATCGCCGGGGCGAGAATCGCCGGCTGCACGCTGTCGCGTGCCTCGGGTGGCCCGCTGATGAAGTCGCCGCCCTGGGTGTTGGTGATCTGGATGAAGCGGTCGACCTGGTGGTCATAGAGAAAAACCTCGTATCCGCCGTCGGAATTCTCGCCGCTGTAGTCGCGATTGGAGAGGAAGGCGATGCGGGTGCCGTCGGCGTTCACCGAGGCGTCGAAGTTGGCGGGGTAGCGGTCGCCGCTGGCCAGTGGGATGTCGCCGCCGTCGCTGCGGGTGGTCTGCAGCAGGACGTTGCCGGGCGTCTCGTAGACGAAGATCTCGAAGTTGCCGTCGCCGTTGCTGCCCGTGAGATCGGCCGGCGTGGCGAAGGCCAGGCGCGAGCCGTCGCGGTTGAACGAGAGATAGTGGCTGGCGGACGGGCTCAGCGCCGCCGCCATGTGCGCGGTGTTGGGCTGGGTGACGAACGGCGCCTGGTTGGTGGTGAGGTCGAGCATCTGGATGTAGTGCCCGAAGCCGCCGCCGAGATCGGTGGTGAAGAAGCTGAAGAAGGCGAGGCGGTTGCCGTCGCCGCTGATCGCCGGGGCGACGGCCAGCGATCCCTGCTCGCCGCCGGCGATGCGCCGCGGACGCTCGCCCGGGGGGACGCCGTAGTCGTAGAGAAAGGTGGCGATCAGATCGAGCGCGCCGATGGTGCCGAAGGTGGCGTCGTAGGCGACGCGGCTGCCGGTGTCGCTCAGGGAGGCGCTGATGTTGCCCTTGCTGCTCAGGGCGTCGAGCGCGCCGGTCTGGGTGTCCAGCCGGTAGACGAGCGCGGGGCCGAAGACGTCGTTGGTGAAGGCGACGTAGCGGCCGTCGGCGCTGGGTGACGGGTGGTCATTGGCCGACAGGAACGGCCCGCTGCCGTGCGTCAGTTGCTCGATCGCGGGCCGGTCGAATTCCCCCGCCTCCGCCGCTCCCAGCGCCGCAACTTGCAGGGCGAACGCCGCCGCAAACGCCATCCGTCGCCACATGGCGCCCAATCTATCGCACGCGAAACGGCGAATTGAAGGGGGATTTTGAGCGTTGGGGGAGGGGACGTAGTTTCAAGTGTTCCGAGTCTCGGAACACTTGAAACTACGTCCCCTCCTGCTCCCACCACGCTGGACGCCTGTCCGTTACGAGACTACTCCGCGGCGCGCCGGCGATAGACGTTCCCCACCGGGGACGTCAGCCAGCGTTCGTAGCGCTCTGCCATCGGGTCGGGCGCGCCAGGTCGTTCAACCAGGAGGGCCTGGCGTTGCCGTTCGGCCACGGCGGGGATGAAGAAGAAGGTGGGCTCCCGCTGGACCGCTGCGCGGCGCTCGGCGATCGCATTGGGATTCGGCGCGTTCCAGTAGATGAACCGCGAGGCAGGCGGGACGCCCGCATAGAGATAGATCTGCAGCGGTTCGTCGCCGACGAAGAGCCGGTCTCCCGGCTGCGCGGCGGCGCGAATCTGCTCGCCGAGGCGCCGCGCTTCCTGTTCGATCAGGTCGATCCCAGGGCCCTGCGAGCGGCGCGGCATGTAGCCGACGCGCCACGCGGGGCCGAACAGGATCGCCGCGATCAGCAGCCCGCCGAGCAATCGCATCGTCGGCCGTCCGCAGCGGAGCGGAGCGGCGGCGGGCCAGCAGAGCTCGCCGGCGATCCCCGCCGCGAGGGCGAGCGCGGGGAGCGCCATCACAAGGTAGTGATTCTCCGCGTACGGCCCGAGGAGCACCGCCAGCGCCGCGGCGAGCAGCCACGCCCACGCCGTCGCCACCCAGCGCGTCGGCCGCCAGAGCGTTCGCAGCGCGAGGACGGCGACGGCGCCGAGGTACGGCCACATCTGACCGCCGTGCACATACGGCCACTCCGGTGTCGGGGTCAGCAGCTGCCGCACCGCCGGCGGAATGCGCCGGCCCAGTGGCGGCTCGAGCGCGGTCGGACGCAGCCAGTCCAGCGCGCTGGCGTAGCGTCCGCCGTCGACGACGACCGCCTGGTAGGCGGCTCCGAGTGCGTCGCGGTGCGCGAAGTACAGGGCGAAGGCTCCGGCGACGATCCCGAACCCGCCCATCCCCAACAGGGCGCGCTGCGCGACGTACCCGGCGCGGCCCCGCCAACCGTCGGGCGCTCCCCACAGGCAGAGCTGCATCCCGAGCGGGAGCGCGAAGAGGGCGGCGGGTTGCTTGCCCGCGGTGGCGAGGCCGAGGCTCGCGCCGGTGAGCAGCGCCCACCACCAGCGCGGGCCACCCTGATGTGCGGCGGCGCAGCCGATCGCGCAGGCCGCGAAGGCGACGACGAGGGATTCGGTGTTCTGCAGCGGCAGGGCCCACACGTTGGCGACCACCAGCGTCATCAATCCGAGCGCCGCGACCGGCGCGGCGATCAGGCACCGGGCGCGGCGCAGCCCGAGGTACATGGCCAGTGCGCCGAGCCACGTCGCCAGCAGGAACACGCGCCGCAGGCTCTCAGGGTCGTATCCCCACAGGGCGAAACCGGTGCGGAGCGCCACGAAGATCAGGGGCAGCTTGAACTCCCAGACATCGCGGTACGGCACCAGCCCGTCTTGCCAGAAGCGCGCGATCGAGGCGTAGATCGCCGGATCGCGTCCGTAGGCGATCCACTCGACGTGGCGCGTGCAGTCCACCAGGATCGCCAGGAGCAGGGTCGGGCACGACGCCTCGACGGTGACGACGGCAATCGTGCGCAACAGACGACCGGCGCGCCGGGCGGCGCCCCGCGTTGGCGCGACATCGTCCGGCGAGCTCCCCATGGTCCCCATGACGCGGTTCCGTCCTGGCGCGGTGTCTCAGCCCGAGCGAGCCCGTCCGGCGCGCGCTAGGAGTCCGTCCGAGTACGCGCGTGATGTCCTGGCGCGGCTGGCGCCGCGAGCGCAAGGCGCCGAACCCGACGGCGTATCCCGTCGATACGTCGAGGGGCCGGCAACGCGGCGATCGCGGATGTCCAGGTGCGCCAGGGCATCATGGGCTTACTCGGGCGGACTCCTAGCGGCGCCAGGGCAGGTCGATGACCACGCCGTCCGGCAGCTGCACCATGCCGCCGATGGGCATGGCGCTGACGAACGCGCTGTCGCCCGAGGTGCTGGAGCCGCTGCTGGTCGCGGGCATCGCGCTGATCGCCCACGCGGCACGCACCTACGCGCAGGGCACGGTCTTTCCGTACCTGAATGCGCTGGTGCCCTGTGTGAGTGCCGCACTCGTCCTCTACGCCGGCACGACGCCGACGACCGGTTGGGTGCTGTGCAACCCCGTGGCGACGGGAGTCGGCCGCATCAGCTACTCGATCTACCTCCTGCACTGGCTGCTCATCGTCCTGTTCGGCGCCTACACCGACGCGGCGCCGAGGACGGGGGTCGAGAAAGGTGGGGTGCTCCTTGCCTCGCTCGTGGGGGCGGCTGCGCTGAACCACGCCGTCGAGCGCCCGTTCCGCCGCGGGGCTCCATCGCGGTGGTCGGCCGATAGTCCCCAAGTATCAGACGCTGCAGAATCGGTCCGCACAGGCCCCCGGGTTGCCCGGGATGGCGCTCGACGTCGCACACGACCTGGAGTCTCTCCTGAAAGCGCGGATACGACGTGCCGAGGGACGCAGTCAAGGTCGAAATCCGCCCCCCACGGTCCGGCGTCGGCGCAAGAGTGCCGCGCTGCTCTGTCGGACCGATCGGGCGAGGCTCAGTCGGACCACCGCGGCCACCACGTCCATCTCGCCGGGCGCACCAGATGCCGCCGGTACGCCGTACACGAAGACGTCGGTCACCGCCGGGTGCTCGGCTATCGCCTTCTGGCCGATAGTCCGTCCAAGCTGGCGACTTGATGTAGTCTACAAGTATCAGACGCTGCAGAATCGGTCCGCACGGACCCCAGGGTTGCCCCGGGATGGCGCTCGACGTCGCACACGACCTGGAGTCTCTCTTGGAAGCGCGGAGACGACGTGCCGAGGGACGCAGTCTAAGGTCGAGATCCGCCCTCCACGGCGCGGCGTCGGCGCAAGAGTGCCGCGCCGCTCTGTCGGACCAACCGGGCGAGGCTCAGTCGGACCAACCCGACAGCCACGCGGCCGATCGCGCCGGCGCGGGACTCGGCAGTTCGGCTGGGCACTCGTCGTCGAGACCGACCGAGAATCCGACCTGGGGTAGCAGGCTGGAAGCGGAAGCTCGCGAGAGTCGTGCTTCGATGCTGTTAGCCACTGCTCTGGGGAAGATGAAAACAGATAGTAGAGCCATTATCTATCGTGTCTCTCTATGGACCTAGCGCGTGACCTCGCGCTGGCGCGACGCGTGGATCCGAAGCGCTTTTTCCCGCCGCGAGGCGCCGTGATTTCCTATTGGAAGCGGTCGCGCGCGATCCCTACGGTTGGGCCACGATCCAGGCCGGCTCCGAGCGCGGACGGGCTGCGCCGCGACGCCGGAGGTTCGGGAGAAGAGAAATGAGTGTCGATCGGATTCTGGCGCAGGTTCTCGGTGGCGGCGCGGCCTCGGGTTTCGCCGGCGGCCTGGCCGGCGGTGTCGCCGGCGGGCTTCTCACGAGCAAGAAGGGCCGCAAGATGGCCAAGAAGGCTCTGCAACTGGGCGGGATCGCCGCAGTGGGCGGGCTCGCGTATGCGGCCTGGAGCCGCTATCGCAAGAGTCGAGGCATCGCCGGAGCCGCACCGCTGCCGACCCCGACAGCCGCGCTGCTCGAGGGGGCTGCCGCGGCCGGGTTCCTGCCCCCGCCGGCGCGGCCCGAAGCCGGCGAGGAACTCGGCCTCACGCTTCTGCGCGCCATGATCGCCGCCGCGCGCGCGGACGGCAGGCTCGACGGCGAGGAGCGGCGCAAGATCTTCGACCGTGTCTCGGGGCTCGAACTGTCCGATGCCGAACGGGCGGAGTTGTGGAGCCAGCTCGAGCACCCGGTGGACATGGAGGTGCTGGTGCGGGACGCCACCACGCCGGAACGCGCGCTCGAGATCTACAGCGCCTCCTTGCTCGCGATCGACGCCGACACCGCCGCCGAACGCGGTTACCTGGCGATGCTCGCGGGACGGCTCGGCCTGGCCGACGACCTGGTGGCGGCGGTCCATCGGGAGGTCGATGGCCAGGAAGCAGGCGCGGCCGAACCCGATGCGGCGGCGCCGCGAGCGGCCCTGGGGTGAAGACCCGGGGCGAGTTCGGCCGGCGGTGCGGGCGCCGCGGGCCCGTCTCCGTGGGTCCATCGGAAAAACCGCCCCACACGCGCATGATTATTCTATTTGCCTGATCCAGGCTGGCGGTTCATGAGGTCTGGATGCAGTCGACACTTCGGACTTCGCCTCGCGTCGCGGATCGCGCCGCACGGCCTCTCGAAGGGGGCATCCATCTCGTCACCGGCATCACGACCCCGACGTCGCTGGCGCTCGATGTGGCGCGCGAAATCCAGGCCGCGGCGGGGCGACGGTCTGCACCGGCCTGGGGCCGACGGCGCACCACGGCGGCCTCGGCGAGCGCGCCGCGGCCTATCTCGAGCGAACCTACCGCGACTTCCAGGACACCGTCCGCGAGGCGCTCGGGGCGGAGACCACAACCCTTGCCCTCGACGTTGCGCTCGACGACAGCCTGGCCCACACCGCCGCCGCGCTGCGCGCGGCGGGCGTGCGTCTCGACGGGGTGCTGCACTCGATCGCGATGGACCAGACCATTCGCGGCGGCGAGGTCAAGCCGCTGCTCGCCGTAACCCGCGAGGAGTTCGCCGACGCGATGAGCGTCTCGGCCTACTCGCTGATCGCCCTCTGCCGCGCGCTCCTCGCGGAGGACGTGCTCGCGCGCGGTGCGTCGGTAGTGGCGCTCAGCTACATCGGCGCCGAACGCATCGCACGCCATCCGTACAAGAACATCAGCGTCGCCAAGGCAGCGCTCGAGCGCATCGCGATCGAGCTGGCGCACGAACTCGGGGGGACCGAAGAGGGGACGTAGTTTCAAGTGTTCCGAGACTCGGAACACTTGAAACTACGTCCCCTCGTTCCGAGCACGAGGGAGAACAGGATCGGCTTCCGCAGCGCCAGCCCCGTCCACATGATCACGCCGAGGATCACGGGGAACAGGATCTCGAAGGCACCATCGCCCGCTCGAACGTGCGTGAAGACCGCTCCACCAAAGTAGCCGGTCGTGAGCATCGCTCCCAGGAACGCGGTGCGCGGGATCAGCATCAGGAGCGCCACCGCGATCTCGATCACGGCGACCTTCGGCAGAACGCCGAGCGGGATTCCCAAGTGCTCCATCATCTCGTTCTTGCCCGGGAAGTCGAGAAACTTCGGCACACCGCTGGCGCCGATCAGAAACAGACCGACGAGGCCCGTCAGCACCCAGCCCGCGATGGTCTTGGTCTTTGAACCCTGCATGAACGGCTCCCTTGTTATGGAAGAGAACGTTCAATGAACCCGACCATCACTGCCCGTCCGGGATTTCCGGCTCGACCAAGGCCGCCAACTGCAACAGGGATTCCTGCCAGCCGAGGTAGCACATTTCCGCTGGTATCGCGGTCGGAATGCCCTCCTGCACGATGCTCAACTCAGTCCCGCACAAGACCTTCCGGAATGTGATCGTCACCGGCATCTCGCCCGGAAGGTGCGGGGCATCGAATTTGTCCGTGTGGCGAATCCGCTCATGCGGCGTCAGTTCGACGTACCGGGCGCTGAATGAGTGACCCTTCCCGCTGCGGAAGTTCGTGAACGACATGCGGTAGCCGTCGCCGACACGGGCGTCGATCTCATGAATCTTGCCGGTAAACCCGTGCGGCGGAAGCCACTTCACCATCGCCTCCGGATCGAGAAAGGCGCGATACAGCCGCTCGGCGGGGCAGCGAAACACTCGGTGGAGGCGAACGGTGTTGGTCGACACGGGCATGGCGTGCTCCTTTGGCAAGAGGCGATGATTGCAGGCGCCTTCGTCCAGTAGTCGAACGAGTCAGCGCCAAATCGACACGCATCGACACGCGATGAGCGCGGCGGGACGTCCTGATCCGCCCCAGACGGGATTCTGCGTTCAAAGCGACCGGATCTTGCCTTCCAGGAACCGTCGTTCGGTGCTCGGTGAGGTCGAGCCGGGCCTGCGGCCCATCCCTGTTGGCAACCGCACCAGCCCGATTCAGCTCAATAGCCGGCGATGGTGGCGCTCGGAGCAGGACATCGTATCGGCCGACGATCTGTGGACGTCAAACTCGGACACCGGGCGCAGGAGCTACTCGTAGATCAGCGTCACCATGAACGCGTACGCCCACGGCATGCCCGTGCTCCAGCGCGACGCGGCAGACCAGATGGACGCGATCCTTGCACACCGAGCCCAGGGTGGCGCGCCGCCGGCCGTCGGCGATATTAGCCCGACGAAGCGGCCAGCTCCTGCGCCGCGATCGCGAATATCTCGTCGGCAGCGCCAATGGCGACGAAATGCCCGGCGCCTGCAACCGGATGCCACAGCGCGCCCGGCATACGATCGGCGACCGCTTTATTGATCGGGGCCGATACGAGGCTGTCGTCCAGTCCCTGCCACATGTGCACGGGCCGCTCGATTGCCGTCACGTCGAACGCCCAACGGCGATAGAGCAGTTCGCTGTCCTGCACCAGCCCGTCACTCCCCTGCGCGAAGCACTCGGCGCTGGCAGCGCAGAAGTCGGCCTCGAAATGCGGTCGTAGCGTGACCTGTCGATCGTACTCGTTCACCGCCTTGCGCAACTGTTTGATGTAGCTGGCGCGGAAGTGTTCGGCGGTCAGGCCGATCGCCGCGTACAAGAGGCGAAAGCCGGGCTCGAAGTGCAGTGCCAGGAATCCTCCCAGCGCGTCGGCTGTGGAGAGGTACTGCGCCGCCCAATTGTCGCCGAAGGTGCCGTAGCTGCCGCCGGCGATGCTGCTGACATGACGCAGTCGGAGCGGATCGATGTACGCAGCCGCCGCCAGCGCCCACGGGCCCCCCTCCGACCAGCCCGTCACGCCGAATTGCCGGTGGCCCAGCGCGTCGGCGATCGCCGTCAGGTCGGCGGCCCAGCCCGCGTAGGTGCGCGCCGTCTGAGGACTGGACTGTCCGATACCGGGCCGATCGACGCAGATGAATCGCAAGCGATGCTTGGCCGCCGCTTCTGCGAAGAGGCGCGCCTCGATCCGGCTGCTGGGGCCGCCGTGATTGTGGAGGACGAGCAGTCCACTCGGATCGCCCACCTCGAGATAGGTGAGCCGACGGCCGTCCGCGGCGGTCACCGTGTTTGCGGTGGCGTTCATCGGCTCCGACCCGATGACGCAACTAGCATCGACGACGCGCGATCGCCAGCGCTTTGCCCATGCGGGTGCAGAGATCGAAGCCTGACCGCTGTTACGAATCTGCGCCGGGTCTGGCGGAGATCAGCGCCCGGAGCCCGCACCGGCAGCGGCGGCGAGTTGGCAGAACTCGATCGGCCGGATCTCGATGCCCCAGCGGAGGAGCTTTGCACCTAAAATCGGCGCAAAGCCGTGCTTATGGCTTATCGCCTATGGCCTATCGCCGGAAAATTGCGAGCAATCCCCCTGGCGATAGGCGGTTGCCGGAACTTTAGGTGCAAAGCCGCGACAGGCGATAGGCGGGCGGATATTTGGGTGCAAAGCCGCTCAGGGCTGATTCACCGGACATTCGTTCCGGGCGTTTGTTGACGCCGGAAATGAGCTCAGAGATGGCCACCGCGCCGTCGCTGTCTCGATCGAACGCCAGACAGTCGCTGACCGGTCGCGACCCCAGGGCGATCCCGACGCCGAGGATCAGCTCCTCGATCTTTACGGCGCGGTCGGCGTTGCAGTCGCCAACGCGCGCCGGCGCCACCGTCGGGGTGACGGTCGGCGTCGGCGTGGCACTGCGTGTCGGCGTCGGACTGCCAATGCCCGCGGTCGGCGTCGTGGTGCCCGTCGACGTAGAGTCCCCGGTGCCCGGCGTCGACGTCGACGTCGGAGTACCGATACCGGGCGTGGAGGTGAGGGATAGAGGGGACGGGATAGAGGGGACGTAGGGCCGGGTGTTCCGGATTGAAAGATAGGCGGAACACCCGGCCCTACGTCCCCCCGGGGAATCCCCCCGGGGATCCCCCCGCGACGGCATCATCAACGCCGCGCCAAGGCCCGTCACGGCTCGACCGGCCAGGAGCACCCAGATGGCCGGTGCCGCGGCGCAAGCCAGAGACCCGACCGTGAAGGCCGCGAGGCCAAGCATGTACAAGGCGCCGTCGGCCGTAGACCCTCGGAGACCCACGAGCCCTACAAAGAGAAAGCCCTCGTGGCACAAGAACTTTCAAATAGAGCGGGCGGCACGCCGATCACGTAGCGCGCCGCTCGACGGGCGGACGAGGCGGACCCGGCAGACCCCCCCTCGCTCGATTCGGCCGCGGCGGCGATTCGACGCGGGCCGCGATGGGGTGGCCTCGCGTGGCCCTCGCGCGCGGCCGTGTGGTAGTGTGGGTGGACTAAGATGGACGCGCACCAGCTTGCGGAGGAAAGAAGTCTGGCCTATCACCGCGTCATCGCCACGCGTCTGCTGCGCGACCCGAACGTGCTCCAGGCGGCCCGGCAGCGTGTCGCGGGATGGCTGGCCGAGCCCGGCTCCCTCTATCGCGCGCAGCGCTGGAGGGAGATCTTGGACGGCGATCCCGACGCCGTGGCGGCCTTCCTCGGCACGCGGAGCGAGCTCGCCGACGAGCTGCGCCAGTCGAGCCCGTTCGCCGGAGTGCTCTCGCCCGCCGAGCGCTGGGAGATCTGGCGCGCGACGCGGAACGCTCGGACCGCAAGCTCGTGACCCGCGCCCAGCTCGAGCACCTGATCCGCGCCGCCGCGGACATCGCCTCCGACGACGAGATCGTCGTCATCGGCAGCCAGGCGATCCTCGGGCAGTTCCCCGACGCGCCTGCGCTGCTGCGCGTGTCAGTCGAGGCAGACCTGTTTCCCCTGCATCACCCCGAGCGGGCGGACCTCATCGACGGCACGATCGGCGAGCTGTCGCCGTTCCACGCCACCTATGGCTACTACGCGCAGGGCGTCGCCGAGACCACCGCCAAGCTGCCGGCCGGGTGGAACCAGCGCCTCATCGTCATCGACAACGCCAATACGCGCGGCGCCAGGGGATTGTGCCTTGAGATTCACGACCTCCTCGTCTCCAAGGCGATCGCCGGACGCGATAAGGATCTCGCCTTCCTGCGCGAGGCGGCGCGCGGCGGCCTGGCCACCAAGGCGATCCTGCTCGAACGGCTCGACACCGTGGCCGTCGACGACGCGGTCAAGCGCGCCGCCCGCACCGCCATCGAGCGAGCGTTCTGATCCATTTGGTCCCCGTCCGACTCTACTGAAGCGTGATCTCGAGTGGGCGGTCCTTCAGGGCACTGACCTTGAGCACGGAGAACCCGAGAACGTTTCGGTCAGCGCTTGGGTTCGAGGATCCGCAGCAGAGCAGACGCGTTCGCCGCCTTGGCGGAGAGTCTGGCGCGGCGCGCGCGGGTCCAATCGTAGCGGGCGAGATACCCTTCGGGCAGTCTGGCGTTGATCAACCTTCCTCATACTTTCTTCGTTGGCCCGACGATGCCTTGCGGGCGGCGATGATGTGCGTTCGGCATCCGATGGTGATCCAACGCCGGGCGTCGGCCAGATCGGGCGCTTCGATTGCGCGTGGACGTGTCGGGCAAGACGCCGGCCTGGGTTGCCGGGGTGAGCGGCGCGACCGCCGCCCCGAACAGCGTTCTCTGCAGACTTTGCGGCTCTGCGTTGAATTTCTTGGGTCTTCACGGAATCGAGTGGGTAGAAAACGAGGCGGTTGGTGCCGGGAAGCCGCACGGCACAAGGGGTTGAGCGCTTCGAGCGGAGCGGGAAACTTGGCATGATTCGGCGATGGGCAAACGGCGACGGCTACAGGACGCATACCGGGTTGCCGGCGCGCGCCCGCT
This sequence comes from uncultured Binatia bacterium (SeqCode), assembly GCA_964475125.1. GTDB lineage: Bacteria > Desulfobacterota > Binatia > HRBIN30 > CADEER01 > CAYYWP01. The sequence goes on from CAYYWP010000022.1 coordinate 32,145, forward strand.
GGCAACAGTGCGTGGCGTGTTCGGCGATCCGAGGGCGCGGGTCGTGGTACTGGTGCGGCGGCGAAGAAAACGGCATGCGGCGAGTGCGGACGGTGCGGCCGCGGTTTCTACGACCGGCGCCGGCGGTTGGTGCGGGACCTGCCGTGCGGCGATCTTCGCATCTACCTGGACGTGGAAGTACGCCGGGTGGCGTGCCGGAGGTGTGGGGCCGTGAAGCGCGAGCGGCTGGAGTGGCTGGCCGACAATGCGCTCTACACCAAGCGGTTTGCGTTTTTCGTGGGGCGGCGATGTCGGGGCTCCACGATCAAGGACGTGGCCGAGGAAGTGCACCTGCACTGGGAGTCGGTCAAGACGCTGGAGAAGCAGTACATGCGCGAGCAA
>CAYYWP010000023.1:0-820 GCA_964475125.1 uncultured Binatia bacterium (SeqCode)
TAGCGCACTCGCTTGGGGTGCGAGTGGTCGGCCGTTCAAATCGGCTCGCCCCGATTTGCCGAGGGGCACGGGCCCTCCCCGTGCCCCTGCATCACTTGCGTGGTGCGAGGCGCTCAGTTGCCTGCTCAGGGGTCGGCTGGTAGCTTCCGCCGGTGCGCATTCTGATCTCCAACGACGATGGCATCCGCGCCGCCGGGATCCAGGCGTTGGAGGCGGCGCTGGCGCCGCTCGGCGACGTCTGGGTGGTGGCCCCCGATCGCGAGCAGAGCGCCAGCAGCCATTCGCTGAGCCTGCATCGGCCGCTGCGCGTCGAGGAGCTCGACGCGCGCCATTTCGCCGTCGACGGGACGCCGACCGACGCGATCAACTTGGCGCTCAACGGCATCATGAAGGAGCGGCCGGATCTGATCGTGTCGGGCATCAATCACGGCGGCAATCTGGGCGACGACATCACCTATTCCGGCACCGTGTCGGCAGCCATGGAGGGGACGCTGCTCGGCGTGCCGTCGGTGGCCGTCTCCCTGGTGACGCGCGAGGCGGTGGATTTCAGCGCCGCCGCGGCGTTCTCGGCGCGCCTGGCGCTGGTGTTGACCGAGAACGGCTTGCCGCGCGACACGTTGCTCAACGTCAACGTGCCGGCGCTGCCGGCCGAGCAGCTGCGCGGCTACGTCATCACGCGACAGGGCAAGCGCCGCTATGGCGACGTCGTCGTCGAGCACCTCGATCCGCGCGGCCGCAAGTACTACTGGATCGGCGGCGACGACCTCGGCTTCGTCCCCGGCGAGGGCACCGACTGCACCACCGTCGCCGACGGCTTCAT
>CAYYWP010000023.1:830-31997 GCA_964475125.1 uncultured Binatia bacterium (SeqCode)
CGTGAGGTCGGCCGGACGGGTGGTCATGAGGTTGGCGAACGGCCCGTCGCCCTTCGCGCCCGCGCCGTGGCAGACGGCGCAATACTGCCGGTAGCGATCCTAGCCCGACTGCTCGACGGAAGCATCGGCGGCGACGACCTGGGTTTCGTCCCCGCCGAGGGCACCGATTGCACGGCCGTGGCGGGCGGCTACATCTCGATCACGCCGCTGCATCTCGATCTGACCAACTACGCCTCGATCGCGGAGCTGGGCGCCCTCAGGCTGCAGTGGCCCTGACCGGGAGGGTGGCATGAGCGGGCGGTGCACGGCGGTGCGGTCGGCGGCGTGAAGCGGCGAGGGAGAGGACGATGGATCTGCGCAGGTACATTCGCGACGTGCCCGATTTTCCCAAGCCGGGCATCCTGTTCCGCGACATCACGCCGCTGCTCGGCGACGGCGCGGCGTTGCGGTGGACGATCGACCACCTGGCCAACCGCTATCGCGGCGCGGTCGACATGGTGCTGGGCATCGAGTCGCGCGGGTTCCTGATCGGCGCGGCGCTCGCCTATGCCCTCGGCGTGGGCATCGCCATCGTGCGCAAACCGGGCAAGCTGCCGGCGCGGACGTTGTCGGCCCAGTACGAGTTGGAGTACGGAAGCGACATGCTCGAGATCCATCGCGACGCCTTCGGCGAAGCGGCGCGCGTGCTGCTGGTCGACGACCTGCTGGCCACCGGTGGGACGGCGAGCGCGGCGATCGACCTGGCCGGGCAGCTGGCCGGCGAGATCGTCGAGTGCGCGTTCATCATCGAGCTGCAGGCGCTGGGCGGACGGCGGCGCGTGGCGCCGTACCCGGCGTACTCCATCGTGCAGTACGAGTAGCGATGACCGATCGCGCCCAGGATCGACGCGCGCTGCGCTGGGCGCTCGTCCTGACCGCGGGCTTCTGCCTCGTCGAGTTCGTCGGCGGCTGGCTGACCAACAGCCTGGCGCTGCTCTCGGACGCCGTGCACATGCTCACCGATGTGGGTGCGCTCAGCCTGGCGCTGTTCGCGCTCTGGGTGTCGAGCCGGCCGCCGAGCGACAGCAAGACCTTTGGCTATCAACGGGCCGAGATCCTGGCCGCGCTGGCCAACGGCGTCGCCCTGTGCCTGGCGGTGTTTTTCATCCTCGCCGAGGCCTGGGGGCGGCTCACCACCCCGACCCAGGTGGATACGGGCGGCATGATCGCCATCGCCGCGGTAGGCCTGGTCGTCAACCTGGTGTGCGCGCGCCTGCTCTCCGGCGGCGAGCACAGCAGCCTCAATCGCCGCGCCGCCTTCTTGCACGTCGTGTCCGATCTCCTGGGCTCGATCGGCACGCTCATCGCCGGGGTGCTGATCGTCATCACCGGTTGGGCCGCGACCGATGCGCTGGCCGCAGCCCTGATCGGGCTCTTGGTGCTGGTGAGCGCCTGGCGGTTGGTGCGCGAGTCGCTCGACATCCTCATGGAAGCGGTGCCGCCGCACATCGACCTCGGGCGGCTGCGCGACGCCATGGCCGCGGTGCCTGGTACCGACCGCGTTCACGACCTGCACGTTTGGACCCTGACCACCGGTCGCTACGCGCTGGCGGCGCACGCGGTCATCGATGCGGGCGCCGACGCCGATGCGGTGCTCGAGGCGATGCGCCGCCTGCTCGGCGAGCGCTTCGACATCGAGCACGTCACCATCCAGCTCGAGTGCGCCAGCCCCTGCGAGCCCGAGAGCGTGCACGCCTGACGGCTGGTTCCCTACTGAACACCTCCAGCGCGCTCGCGCAGCGATGCCTGATCGCACGCAGCTCGGCGACGACACCACCGTTACGGGGAAGCTCTCTTGCGCTTGCCAAAGGCAGTTTAACCTCGGAATAGTTGTAGACGGTGGACTCCATCGAGATCTCGCCGCCGGAATGCAGGGGAGACGCCAACGCGTTCTGCCAGCGCGGCGGCGCTCGGGCGGCATCGTCGAAGGCGTCAGGCATCGCCTGCGCGAGTGGGGGGCCGGGCCAGCAGGCTGGTGCTCGATGCGGTCAGAGGCGCCGCAGAGTACGGCGCGCGCGACTGAGCGTCGCGTTCGCGGCCGTCTTGGCGCTCTGTCTCGCGGCGTGTGGTGACGACGACAGCGACGCGATCACCAACCTGACGCTGCAATCGCCGCTGATCAACTACGACGAGAATGCGTTCGCCGATCGCACCGAGTTGCGCGCCCACCCGGACGACATTGTGACGCTGCGCCTCGAGGATCCCAGCGGCAACTACGAAGACGCGCTCGACACCGGCGAAGAGCCCGGCGTCGATGTCATCCCGTACACCTACCCGGAAACGATGGAGCGCCAGTTCTGCTGGCAGGTCGCGGCCGGCGCGGAGGTGCCGCCGGCGACTGGAGCTCCCTCCTTCATGCTGCTGGTGAACGATGAAACGGGCGACGTTCCCCTGCGGCTCGAGCAGGGCGGGGCATGCATCAGGCAGACCATTCCTGCCGGCCGCTACAGCGCGGTCTTTCATCACGGTGCCAGCGGGCTGCCCGATCGCGATCTGCTATTCATCGTGCCGCAGGCAGGCGCCGCCACGGCCGCCGCGTCTCCAGCGAGCGCAGGTGGCGACCAGGGGCTCGAGGCGGACCCGCCACCCCCGGCGGGGGCGGCACCGATGCCGTACTGCAGCATCCTGCCCGTGCAGCAGACCCTCACGTTCTTTCCGGTTGCGATCGCAGGGCGCGCGATCGAAGTGGATCGCCCATCCTGCCCGGGGCCATTCGTTCCGGAGTCGATCGAATTTGACTGGGAGGTCTTCTGGATGAACGGCGGCGGCTGCAGCGACTTCTCGCTGATTCGGGGTATGTGCAAGCCCGCGGGCGAGAAGTATCTCGTCGGGCCCTTCCTCGGCTACTACGCGCGCGTCTACGCGGACGTCTTCTTCCGCGGCCCGCGCAAGACCCTCGATTTCGACGTCGGCCCCAGCCCGACCGCCGGCTCGATTCACCTGCAGGAATTGTTCGCTCTCAGCGGCACGGCGTCGATGGCACTGGTGCACGGCACGCGGGACTTGAACGGGGCGTTCCTGATCTTCGCCCATGGGTGCGACGGGTGCGATCTGTCCGGAGTCGATCTGCACGGGGCCGATCTAGAGGGCGCCTCGCTGCGGCTGGCCGACCTCTCCCATGCGAGTCTGGAGAACGCCAATCTGCGCAATGTCGCTGCGCAACAGGCCATCTTCAAGAGCGCCTACCTGCGCGGCGTCAATCTACGGGGGGCCCATCTGCAAGGCGCCACGTTCGACAGCGCCGGGCGTGTCGAGGACACCAACGGACAGGTGTACCCGGCGGCCGATCTCAGCCAGGCCCACCTCGACGGAGCGGTCGCCACCGACGCCTTCCTGCGCGGCGCCACCCTCACCGGTGCCACGCTCACCGGCGCGCTGCTGGACGGCGCCGATCTGAGCCGCGTCTCGGCGGTCAAAGCGGTCTTCGAGGGCGCCTCGCTCAGGTCGACGGTGCTGACCGGGGCGACGCTCACCGAAGCCACATTCGACGGGGCCCGTCTCGAAGCGGCGAATCTGCAGGGCGCAACCCTGCTCAACGCGCGGCTGCCGGAGGCCCGCCTCGACGGCGCGCAACTGCAAAAGGACCAGAACAACCTGGCGGCCACGCTCGACGGCGCGTACATGGCCAACGCCACGCTCAACGACGGTGCCGACCTTACCGGCGTGTCGATGCGCGGCACGCGCTTCTACGGCGACCAGGCGAGCGCGGTCGGCGCCATCTTCAACCAGGCGCACCTCGAAGGCGCTATCTTGAGCGGGACCAATTTCACCGGCGCGCGCTTTCAGAGCGCCACGCTCGACCGCGCGGTGTGCGTGAACTGCAAGTTCAACACGGCGCATCTGGAGCGCACGGCGTCGGTGCTGACCGACGCGGCGAGCCTGGTGGGCACCGATCTGCGCGGCGCCGACTTCACCCAGGCGACCGTGGACGGCTGCAACTTCACCGGCGCCACGGTGTCGTTTGCCGACACGACGGGGGTGTACCAGGTCGGCGCCGAGCCGGAGGTCGTTTACACGGCGCAATATCTCGCCAGCGCGCTCGGACCTTTGACGACGGCGGCGACCGTGCGCTGCCCCAGTGGAGTGCAGGGGCCGTGCGACACGCGCGAGAAGCTCACCGCCCCGCAACCGACGCCGACCGCGACGCTCCGGGCACCGACACCGACGACGGCCGCCGGCTGTACCCCCGACCCCGTAAGCGGCGTATTCTGCCCCACGCCGACGCCGAAGGGTAGCGCGCCGGTCAGGAGAGAAAGGCGATTGACTCTGCAAGGCGGAGACGCGGCGCCTTCGCGTTGGTCTCCTGACTCATAGGGTATCACGGTCGGGCAGTTCCGAGCGGTGCGGCCTGGGAAGGGCATGTCGATGGCGAAGGCGACGAAGCAGTTCTCGCGGCGCAAGTTCCTTGAAGCCTCGGCGGCGCTGGGGGTCGCCATCTCGGTACCCTGGTTGCCCGGCTGTGGCGATGAGGATTCGGGCTCGCCGCCGCCGGGGCCGCCCGGGCGCCAACCGCGCAGCTTGCATTTCGATCTCTCGCGGTTCGCCGCCGACGGGCCGTTCGTCCTGCATGCGATCGGCAGCCGACTCGATAATCGGCGCATCACCTCCCACACGGAAGCGACGCGAGCCGAGTTCAAGAGCAAGAGCGGACTGCTGCAGACGGTTCCGGATGCGCTCCTGACCCACTTCGTCGAGGAGGCCGATCTGCCGACCAATGCGGTCCAGCACATCTGGGTGACGGCGGGTGAGGGGCGCACGGCCTCCCCCGTGCTCTCCAAGATCGTCTGCGGCGGGGTGGACCCCGCCGATCCCCACACCTGGATCAGCCCTCTCGATACGGCGATCGCGTTGATCTTCCACCACCCCGAGGTCGTCCGGCTCGATCCGAACCAGGCCGCGATCGTCTGCCGCCATATCGAGAATTCCACGCTGCTCCAGTTCCTCGCCGATGCCATCAAGCCGGGGTGGACCGTCGCCGCGCCGGCAATCGACTCCGACGGCACCCCGGTCTTGGGTGCTAACGGCAAGCAACTCGTACAGTACGACCCCTCGGACGCGGTGCTCCGGCAAGTCGACGCCGTCGTCAAGGACGTCCTGGCGCGTGTATTCGACGACGAAAGACTGGAGAACGCGAACTGGCATCTCGCCAATGGTCGGACATCCGAGAGCGTCGCGGACACCAGCACTCTCGACACAGCGACGTCCGAGTCGTTCGAAGCCGACTACCCGGCCGACCCGAACCACAACTCCTCGGCGCATGGCCTCTACTTCACCGGACTGACACTCGTCGATCCGGTCAAACGAACCGTCGAACTCCAAGTCAAGAACTTCTGGCTGCGCTATCTCACCGCCCATGTGGAGTTTTTCGCGCCGAGCGGCTTCGCGGTGCAGTCGGAGGAAGACCCGCAGTTCGACGGGACATTTGATTTCAACCTCTCCGCCACCCCGGCAGCAGATGGCAAGCTGGTGAAGGCCCGCTTCCTCACACTGATCAACGCGAACAACGACTTTTTCGGTATTCCCGTTCTTCCAAGAGACCAGGCGGCGACGCCGTTGCGATTCGACATGCCGCCGGCCGCCTCGCTCGCGCGGGTGAGGTTCCTCACGCTGGGGCTGGGCGGGGAGAACCCGTTCGCGGCCTTCGGCGAAGAACACTCGGCTGCGCAGCCTGGCGGAGAGAACGCGGTTCCCCAGCTCGATCAGGCGTTGATCGTTTCATCGGCGATCACGATGGTGGCCAATATCGGCGTGCCGGCGTTGTTGCTGGCGGTGGCGGCCGGGAGTGATCCGGCAGAGGTGCTGGCCATCCGACAGGTCTTCACGGATTGGAAGGTCTGGGCGAAGATCCTGACGCTGGTCCCGCCCGCCATCTTCCGGAGCGCTCTGCTCTCCGATGCCAGGCCGGCGCTGACCACGATCGGCGAGATCCTGGTTTCGCTGGCGGTCAAGTCACTGCCGGCGCTGCGCGAAGCGCTCTACGCAGCCATCGGCCGGGAGGAAGTGGAGGACGCGGTGCCCTTCGTTGGGTGGGGGATCAAGCTCGCTGCGCTCGGCGCGGCCCTCGCCGAGCTGGGGCAGACGTTCGGCGAGGTCTACTCGAGCCCGCCGTTCTTCGAGAACAAGATCGCGGTGACGCTGACCACCAAGCTCACGATCAAGCACGACCCGAGCGACCCGATCGGCTTCCCGGCCAGCGCGACGCGGTGGGAAGTGCACGCCAACTACGACGGGAGGCTCGGCAAGACGCTCAAAGGGACTTTGCCGACCACGCGCACCGATCCGATCGAGGTCGAGTTCCGCGTCCCGTCGGGCGGCACCGGGAAGATCGACGTCTGGTTCCTCACCGACAACAACTGGATCGCCGGGCACGGCACGACGGGCGACTTCGCTAACCTGGAGGATGCCGACGGCGCGCTCACGCGGGAGATCACGATCACCGAGAACCTCGTGCCGCTGACGGCCATGACGAAGTACCACCACCAGCGCAAGCTGGCGGTCGAGAACGCGCGTTACACGTGGCAGGCGGCGAAGGATGCGCCCCCGCACCAGACCGAGGCTGATCTGGTCTGCGACGCCGACACCCTCTGCGAGCTCGACGCCATCACGCTGAGCGAGGACGCCGCCGTGGCCGGGTATGCCTGGCAGGCGCGCAGCCGCACGGTGCCGGTATGTGGCGCAGGCCCGACGGGCTCGCCGCTGCATCGCATCCAGAATGTCTCGTTCACGCAACGGCCGGAGGACGGGCTGAAGAAAGCCCCGTGTGGCTACAGCGGCAAGCCGCTGATGGCCTACCAGCTCCGCGCCGTGCCAGGTCGACCGGGCCGGTACTTCTATCTCGATCCGACCGGCGCCGGCGGCGGGCATCACTTGCGAGCCGTCAGCCTCGACCGGTCACCGTTCGAGCAGACCGAGGAGATGAGCTGGGGCAGGTTCAGCCGGCAGCAGAATGCCATGGCGATCCATCCCGCCGGCTACGTCGTCGGGGTGAACACGCAATTCCACAAGCTCGAGATTCTCCGCTTGCCTCAGAGCCCGGCACCCGACGCGGTCGTGGCGGCGTCGGTCCTGAAAGCGGGCAAGGGGACGCGGATCGGCTTGCTCGGCACGCCGCAAGCGGTCGGCGTCGATCTGCTCTCGGGCGCGATCTTCGTGCTCGAGGGCGGAAACCGCCGCATCCAGGCGTTGGATGTGCACGGCAACCCAGTCAAGCGGTTCAAGGGCGGCAGCAGCGCAGTGCGGCTTCTGGACCCAGAGGCCGACGTGACCTATCTCGATATGGCCGTCGAGTCGACTGGGTGGATCTACCTCTTGTCCTTCGCCGGCGCCGGTCGCAGTCCCGCCGACTACCGCCTCGACATTTACGATCCGAACGGGATGGCAGACACCTATCTGTCGCGCACCGTGGGCGTGGCCGCGGGGCGCCTAGCGGTGGATCTGTGGCGCAACATCTTCACCTTGAACTACGAGCCGATCATCACGCCGGACGGCGTCGAGCCCTCGCTCAGCGAGTGGATCCCGTCGACGCCCGACGGCTGCACCCAGGCCGACAACCCCTTCTGCCAGAGGATCTGAGCCGCACCAACGGACTGCCGCTCGCCTGCCCAGGATCGCGCGGCCATCTGTATCCAGACGTTCGGGTTGCTGTACTGGTGGTCTGTACGACTCACATCGGTAGTGCCGGCGCGCTCCACCACCCCAACGAGTCATTACCGATGCAACTGATACAGGACACTAGTCGATCGGCGGAATGTCGGAGGTCCGCGTCGCGGTGCGCGTCGGCGTCGCGGTGGCGGTGGCGGTGCGGGTCGCGGTGCGCACCCCGATCTGCATGTTGCCGAAGGCGATGTTGACGAGCTGGTCGCACTCGATGCCGAAGAAGTGGGTCCCCGGTGGCGGCGGGGCGGTCTGGACCCAGCCGCCCTGCAGCACTTCGGAGGCGGTGTAGACGGCCGGTGCCGGTACGCCGCCGCAGGTGGTGCCCTGGGCGCCGGTGGTGAACGGCACCACCTGCATGTTGGCGCCGACGAGGTTGATCACCCACCCGGCGAGACCGGGCTCGCCGGCATCCTGCACGCCGTCGCCGTCGCGGTCGTCGAACTTCGTCACGCAGACTTCCGAGACGCACTGCGGCGTGGTGGTGCGGGTAGCGGTGGCGGAGGCGGTGCGAGTCGGCGTATGAGTCGGTGAGGCCGTGCGCGTCGAAGTCGCCGGGGCGGTGGACGTCCGGGTCGCAGTGGCCGTCGGGGTACGCGTGACCGTCGCCGTACGCGTGATGGTCGGCGTGGGCGTGCGCGTCGGCAGCGGCGTCTTGCACTTGCCCCCCGCGTCGGCCTGGAAGATCGCCTGCACCTCCGCCGCCTGCAGGGCGCGGTCGAACAGCTCGACCTCATCGATGGCGCCTTGGAAGGCGATGGCGCTGATCCATTGCTGGCCGATGCGCAGCGAGAAGCCGTTGGCGATGCTGCCCGGGCGCGTCGTCGGGTCGAAGGTGAGCACCGGCGCGCCGTCGACGTAGAGCCGGCCGCCGCTCGTCGACGCGCGCTCGACCGTCACCGCGACGTGATGCCAGGCGCCGTCGCTGATGGTCGGCCCCGACGACACGTGCGCGAGGTCAGGCTGGCCATCGCCGAGCAGGAAAGCGAGGTTGCCGCCGAACACGAACAGGTAGTAGCCGACGGAATTGGAGCCGGCGTTGAGGCGCTTGTCGACGATGGGGGCCTGCGCCGCGTTGGTGGTGCGGATCCAGGCGTCGATGGAGAAGTCGCCGGCGAAGTTGAGGCTCGGGCTCGCCTGCACGAAATCGGGGATGCCGGGGAACGAGAACGCCGCGCCGGCCTTGCCGGCCGTGTACAATCCCGGCGGCGTGAAGAAGCTGCCGGTGAAGCCGTTGCCGGACAGATCGGCCGTGGTGTTGTCCGCCGTCCACCAGGCGATCATGTCGGCCGGCGGTGTGACGCAGGCGGGCGTGCGTGTCGCCGTCGCGGTGGCCGTCGGACTGGGCGGCCGCGTCGCCGTCGCCGTGCGCGTACGCGTCGGCGAGGCCGTCGCGGTGCCGGTGCGCGTCGGCGTGGCGGAGGGCGTCGGGCTCGGCGTCGGCTTGCACTTGCCGCCGTTCGCCGCGGCGATGGACCCGATCTCGGCCGGCGTCAGCGCGGCGTCGAAGATCTCGATCTCGTTCAGGGTGAATTCCGCGAAGCCGGGTGCGTGCGCGGTGCCGTACAGCCGCGTGCCGCCGAGCCACAGCGGCGCGCCGTTGTTCACGCCGGCGGCCGGGGCGAAGTCGCTGCCGGCGAGGTGGCTGCCGTCGACGTAGAACATCCCGACCTGCTGGCCGCGATCGACGCTCACCGTGACGTGCGTCCAGCTCGGCGGTTGCGGCGTCAGCGGCGAGGGCGGCGTCGGCGACGGGAAGATGGTCCCGCCGCCACTGTAGAAGGGGGCGCTGGCGTGGAGCGTCAGGCCGGAACCGGTTCCCAGCGCGAGGACGAGGCGCATCTCGGTGAGCGTCGCGGAGCCGCCCGGCGGCGGCTGCTGGGGCAACGGCGGGCAGGTCGGGCAGCTGCTCCGCACCTGCACGTAGAACGCGTAGCCGCTGTTGGCCGCCAGGTCGAGCTTGTCGGCGACGGTGTACACGTGCAGATCGTTCCTGGTCGCCGACCACGGCCCGGGGAGCGGCTTGACCCACGCGTCGATGGTCAGGTCGGCGTTGGCGAGGTCGAGGTCGGCGGTGGGCGGCACCTGCACGGTGGTCGCCTGCGTGAAGTGGTAGAAGGCGCGGTCGGGCGGGGTAGTAAGCAGGTTGCCGGCCACCGACATCGGCCCCGAGCCGCTCGGCCCGATCGGACCCGGTTGGGCGACGCCGTTGTTGGCCGTCGGCAGGCCGATGTCGACCACCGTCGTCGCACCGGAGGGCTCGTCGAGTGGCCACCACGCCACCAGGTGCTGCGGCGGCGCGACACAGGTCGGCGTGCCGACCGGCGTGGCCGTCGCGGTCGCGGACGCGGTCGCGGTGACCGTGCGCGTCGGCACGGTGGCGGTGACGGTGCTCGTCGGCGTCGGTGCCAGGACGTTCGTGAACAGGCACTGCAGGGCCGCCCCCGGTTGCAGGACGGCGAGCACCTTGTCGTCGCCGGGTTCGAACCCGGCGGTGTTGTTGACGGTGGCGCCGAGGAGGTTGTAGCCGCCGGTGCCGGCGCTGAACGCGCAAGCGATGTTCGACAGTGTCGTGCCCGGCGGGACGATCTCGAAGACGTCCTGGAACGGGCCGCAGGACACCTGTCGCATCGCGCACTTGCCGTCGTCGAGGCTGAACCCCTGCAGGCCGGAGGTCGATCCGAAGGCGAAACCGGTCCCGCCCGCCGGTGTGGTCTGCTTGCAGATGACGATGGCGCAGGCCGGGTTCGGAGTGGGCGTCGCCGTCGCCGTAGACACGGGGACCGGCGTTGCCGTGCGTGTCGGTGTCGCCGTGCGCGTCGGAGTGTGCGTCCGCGTCGGCGTAGGTGTCGGACAGTCGCAGAGGCGGACCACCAGGTCGACGTAGTCCATGCTCGAGTCGTCCTGCAGGTAGACGTCCAGGAATCCCTGCGCCTTGAGGGCCGGCACGAGGTTGGTCCCGCCCGGCAGGCTGGCCAGATCGAACGCGAACGGCACCCCGGGCGAGGGGAAGTTGCTCGCCGTCCACTGCTGGCCGAGCAGCACGGGCAGGCCGCTGTTGCCGGTGCCGAAGTAGGCCGCCCACTGCGCCCCGACGAACTGGCCGGCGGGATTCACGAAGCCCAGGCGAACGAGGTCGTTCCGGCTGCCGGGAGAGATGCTGCTGGCTATCGGGCGGACGCGGAGCAACACCTTTGCCGCCGTGACACACTTCCCCGCCGGCAGTGTGAATGTCTGCCCGAAGATGCGATCGATCCCCGTGTAGTCGAAGCTCACGGGCGGATGGCCGGCGCCCTGGATCAGCGCGAGCAGTCCGGGACTCTGCGTCGACGGTTCGAGGCCGTTGCCGGCGCCGAAGTTGTCGTGCACCCCGGCCGGCAGGAGGACGTCGGGGCACGGGCGTCGCAGGGCGTCGAACGCCGCGTCCGCTTCTTCGGCGCGCTTCAGCAGCAGGACGGCGATGCCGGTGCGAGCGGGGGGATCCGTCGGCAGGCGCTCGTAGCAGAAGCAGTCCCCGCGCGGGCCCTGGACGCACCGGCCCGTGCACGTGGCGAGGCACTCCTCGCAATCGCCCGCCTCGCGTTCGGCGAAGATCTCGGTTTGGGCGATGCGCTGGGTGAGGCCGAGGCCTCCCAGCAAGGAGGTCAGGAACCCCGCCAGCTCCGCCTCGTCCAGGTCGCCGGCCTGTTCGAGGGCGGAGACGATGGCGGCCGCCTGTGGCAGCGCGACCGGCCCATCCGGGTAGGCGACGTGATAGCGCTCGCCGGCCAGCGCCGCGTAGGAGACGGGCGCTCCGCACGCGAAGATGCTGCGCACGGCTGCATCGACGTCGTCGGGGGTGACGTACCCGTCCTCGCCGGCGCCGCTCGGACACTCGGCCGCCTCCCGCTCGCCGCCGGCGATGAGCGTCATCAGCACGAGGTCGGCCGCGGTGACGCGCCCCGCGCCGGCGCAGTCGCCGGCACACTCCGGGACCGGCTGCGCCAGCGCGACGCCGGCGACGGCCGCCCAGCCGATGGCGGCAGCCAGCGCCGCACGCCGCGGCGTCGAGCAGCGCGGCGCAGCGATTTCCGACCACGTCGCGGCCAAGTGGCTCGCGCCTCCACCCCCTTGGGTTCCGGCGACGCGAGCACTGGTCTTCGCATCTCCCTCCGGAGACCGCGAGGCCTGCGCCATCAGCCGGACATCCTTTCGTCGATACCAACGATAGTCCCGACTGCCGATTTCAAACAAGACAAATCGTGCGCGGGGCGAAGAACAAGGGACAGGGGCTCAGGATTTCGGCCCTCTGCATTACTGGCGGGAGAGGGAGGCGATCAGTTCCGCGCTGGTATCGACGCCGGCCAGGAAGCCGAGCACGGCGGCGGTGAAGCGCTCGGGTTGCTCGGTCGGCAGGTCGTGGCCGGTGTCGGCGAACATCAGCAGGCGCGCGGCGGGCAGGGCGCGCTGCATCTTGACCGAACCGCCGGGGGGCGTGAGCTGGTCGGCGAGGCCTTGCAGGATCAACGCGGGCAGCCGCAGTCGTCCCAGCTCGGCGGTCCAGCGGTAGTCGCTCATGGCGCGGGCCGCGGCGGCGTAGGCGTGCGGCGCGTTGGCGGCGGTGCGCCGGCCGGCGGCGGCGACGACGTCGGGATGCCGGGCGGCGAAGGCGCTGGAGAAGGCGCGCGCCGCGTCGGGCGCCCCGGCGGCGAAGCCGCGCTGTTCGATGCGGTCGGCGAGCCGCTGCCAGGTCGCCGTGCCGGCCGGCCCCACCTCGCTCGAGGTGCTGCACAGGATCAGCGAGCGCACGCGCTCGGGGTGATCCAGGGCCAGCCGCTGCGCGATCACGCCGCCCATCGAGACGCCGCCGAGGTGGACGCGTTCGAGGCCGAGGCCATCGAGCAGGGCGACCAGATCGGCGGCGAGCAGCGTCGGACTACACGGGCCAGGCGGTTTGTCGGAATCGCCGAAGCCGCGCACGTCCCAGCGCACCAGGGTGTGATGCGCCGCCAGCTCCGGGGCCACGGCGTCCCAGTAGCGCAGCGAGTCGCCCAGGCCGTGCGTCAACACCAGCGGCGTCCCGGCCCCGTCGCACTCGTAGTTGAGCTCGATCCCGCCGGCGCCGATTCGCATGTCTCGCATTCTCCCTCGGGATGCGCGCGGGTACGGTGCGCGCTCTTGACCGTCCCGGCCGCTCCGTTATCTGTTCGCACCGTCATGCGCCAGCCAGTGTCCCGCCTCACCACCTCGCTCGACGGGGTCGGGCTGGCCCGAACTGGGAGTGACAAATGACGAAGCGAAGGCTGGGTGGCTGGGGCGCTGGCGCATTGCTGGCGCTCGTACTGCTGCACGCCACCGGGACTGGTGTCGCGGCCGCGGATCGACACGCCGCCTTCGATGCGCTGCTGCAGCAGTACGTCGACGAGCGCGGGCGCGTCGCCTATCGCGACCTGGCGGCGCGCGACGGTGCGGCGCTGGAAGCCTATCTGCAGATGTTGGCCGAGACCGATCCGACGACCCTCACCGAGCCCGAGCAGATCGCCTTCTGGCTCAACGCCTACAACGCGCACGCCATCAAGGGGGTCCTGCAGGGGTACGACGGCGAGGGCTTCTTCGCCCGCAAGCGCTTCTTCTCCCTCTACTCGTTTCCGCTCGCCGGTGGCACGCGCACGCTCGACGAGATCGAGCACGACGTCCTGCGCGCGCGCTTCCGCGAGCCGCGCATCCATTTCGCCCTCGTCTGCGCCTCCAGCAGCTGTCCGCGGCTGCGCCGCGAAGCCTACCGCGGCGACCGACTCGACGCGCAGCTCGACCAGCAGACGCACGACTTCCTGACCGATCCGACCCGCAACCAGTTCGCGGCGGACGGCGTCGCCAAACTGTCGATGATCTTCAAGTGGTTCGCAGACGACTTCGTCAAGGCGGCGGGCTCCGTGCCCGCCTTCGTGAGCCGCTGGGTGAAGGGCGAGTACAAGGACATCGAGTACCTCGATTACGACTGGACCCTGAACGCGCAGCCGGGCCAGCGACCGGAGTGATGCGCATCTCGGTCGTCGTCCCGGCCCTCGACGAAGCGGAGCACATCGCCAGCGCGCTGAGCAGTGCCCGCGCCCCCGCCGTGTGCGAGCTGATCGTGGTCGACGGCGGCAGCACGGATGCCACGGCGGCGATCGCCGCCGCGGCCGGAGCCCGGGTGTGCGCGGCCCGGCGCGGCCGCGCGGCGCAGATGAACGCCGGCGCGGCCCAGGCGGGCGGCGACGTGCTGCTGTTCCTGCACGCCGACACCCGCCTCCCGCCGGATTTCGATCGCGCGATTGGCGACGCGCTGCGCGATGCCGGCGCGGTCGGCGGCCGCTTCGACGTGCGGCTGGAGCCTTCGACGCCGCTCCTGGCGCTCGTCGCCGGCTTGATGAACGCGCGCTCGCGCTTGAGCGGTATCGCCACCGGCGACCAGGCGCTCTTCGTCCGCCGCGCCACTTTCGAGGCCATGGGCGGATTCGAAGACATCCCGATCATGGAGGACGTCGCCTTCAGCCGCGCCCTCAAGCGCCGCGGCCGGGTCGCCTGCCTGCGCGCCAAGGTTGCGACCTCCTCGCGCCGCTGGCAGGTCGACGGCCCCGGGCGCACCATCGCCCTGATGTGGTGGCTGCGCTTCCTCTACTGGTGCGGCGTGCCGCCCGCCGCGCTCAAGCAGCGCTACGCCGACACCCGGTCACCCTAGGCCACGATGGCCACGAGGCGTGCGAAGGCCACGGGACTCTCGGCCGTGCGAGAGATGGAGAGCGGTTCCCCCCACGGCTTCGGGCCAGCTTGCGACCACGCGTGGAGAAAAGCTCGGCCGGGCTGGAGGCGTTGCAAATCGTCGCATTTGTGCGAGTCTGCCGCGACGGAGGCTGGGAAGGGTGGAGCGATGCCGACATTGGTGAAGCCATCGACCAGAAAGCGTGCCGCAGACGAACCGGCGGCCAAGCCGCATCCACTCGCCGGCACGAATTTGATCGGCGCCGATGCCATCGTGCAGGTATTGGCCGATGAAGGCGTGGATACGATTTTCGGCTACAGCGGCGGGGCCATCCTGCCGACCTACGATGCGATCTTCCGCTACAACGACGGGCGCGCGGCCGAGGAGCAGATCCGTCTGATCGTGCCGGCCACCGAGCAGGGGGCCGGCTTCATGGCGGCGGGGTACGCGCGCTCGAGCGGCCGGGTGGGCGTGTTCCTGGTCACCTCGGGTCCGGGGGCGACCAATGCCGTGACGCCGGTGCGCGACTGCCAGGCCGACTCGGTGCCGGTGGTGCTGATCTGTGGCCAGGTGCCGCGCCCGGCGATGGGCACCGACGCCTTCCAGGAAGCGCCGGTGTTCAACATCATGGCGTCGTGCGCCAAGCACGTCTTCCTGCTCACCGACGAGCAGAAGGTCGAAGCGACCATGCGCAGCGCCTTCGAGTTGGCGCGTAGCGGGCGGCCGGGGCCGGTGGTGGTCGACATCCCGCGCGACGTCCAGCTCGCCTCCTCGGTCTTCCAGGGCGGCGGCTCCCTGCCGTTGACCGGCTATCGGCAGCGGCTCGAGGAGCTGACCCGCGCCGCCATCCAACCGGCCGAGGCGGAGGCGTTCTTCGCCCTGCTCGGGGCGGCGCGGCGACCGCTGATCTACGCCGGCGGCGGGGTGATAAACAGCGACGCCGCCGCCGAGCTGCGCCGCTTCGCCAAGCGCTTCGGCATGCCGGTGGTGACGACGCTGATGGGCATCGGCGCCGTCGATACGACCAATGAGTTGTCGCTGCGCATGCTCGGCATGCACGGCACGGCGTTTGCGAACTACGCCATCGAGGACTGCGACTTTCTCTTCGCCGTCGGCTCGCGTTTCGACGACCGCGTCGCCGGCAAGGTGAAGGAGTTCGCGCCCAACGCCACCATCGCCCACCTCGATGTCGATGCCTCGGAGATCGGCAAGGTCAAGGCGTTCGACTGGGCGCACGTCAGCGATGCCAAGAGCGGACTGGAGGAGTTGCGCAAGGCCGGCGAGGCGCTGGGCATTCGACCCGACTTCGCCGAATGGCGCAGCCACGTCGCCGACCTGCGGCGGCGCTTCGGCCTCAATTACAACCGCGAGGCGAAGCGCATCCAGGCCGAGTACGTGCTCGAGCAGTTGAACGAGATCACCCAGGGCAACGCCATCGTCGCCACCGGCGTCGGCCAGCATCAGATGTGGGCGGCGCAGTACCTCGACTTCATCCGCCCGCGCAGCTTCCTGACCTCCGGCAGCATGGGCACCATGGGCTTCGGCTTGCCGGCCGCGATCGGGGCGCAGATCGCCAATCCCGGCGCGCTCGTTATCGACGTCGACGGCGACGGCAGCATCCGCATGAACCTCGGCGAGCTGGAGACCCTGACCACCTACGACATTCCGGTCAAGGTCCTGCTGCTCAACAACCTCGGCGACGGCATGGTGCGCCAGTGGCAGGATCTGTTCTACGCCAACCGCTACTCCGGCTCGGATAAGACCCTGCACAAGAAGGATTTCGTCCGCGCCTGCGAGGCGGACGGCTTCGGTTTCTCGCGCCGCGCCGTCGATACCGCCGAGGTGCGCCCGTGCCTGGAGGCCTTCGTCAACTTCCCGGGCCCGGCCTTCCTCGAAGTCATGGTCGACCCGACCGCGCACGTCTACCCGATGATCGGCCCGGGTAAGGGCTACAAGGAAATGATCACCGGCAAGTGGATCCCCAGTCGCGACGCCGGCGACACCTCGGGCGAAGAGCCGAGCGGATACTTCTGAGTTCGCGAAAGGGTCGCGAAAGTCGCGAAAGGGGACGTTGGGCCGAGTGGGCCGAGGTTTCTCGGCCCACTCGGCCCAACGTCCCCTCTTCCTCTTCTTCCCGCGCTTCAGCTCACCAGGCGCCGGTCGACGGCGCGGCGGGCCCAGGTGAGGAGCAGCGCCGAGAGCGCGAGGCTGTAGGCGATGTCCCAGAGCACGGTCAGCGGGCTGCTGGGATGGCCGAAGGCCGCGCGCGCCAGGCGCACCGGGTGGAGCAGGGGAAGTGCCTCCGCCAACCAGAGCCAGGCGCCGGTGAGGCGCTCTTCGAGCGGGAAGAAGACGCCGGAGAACAGAAAGAGCGGGCTGAGGAAGAGCGTGAAGTAGAAGCTGTACAGCTCGATGGTGCGGATGCGCAACGAGAAGGCGATGCCGAGGGCGGCGAAGAGGAGGCCGGCCAGCGGGATGACGGGCACGGCCAACAGGGCGCGCGGGAGCGGCGCCAGGCCGAAGAGCGTCACCACCACCAAGAAGCACACGCCGTAGACGCTGGCGCGGGTCACGGCCCACAGCATCTCGCCGCACAACACGTCGTCGGGCTGGATGGGGGTGGTCAGCATGGCGTCGTACTGTTTCTCGAGATTGAGGCGCACGAAGACGTTGTACGTCACCTCGTAGCTGGCGCCGTTCATGGCCGCGACGCAGACCAAGCCGGGGGCGAGGAAGGCCGCGTACGAGAGGCCTCCCATGGTGCTGATGTAGGCTCCGACTCCGACCCCGATCGACACCAGGTAGAGCACCGGCTCGAAGAAGTTGGGCAGCAGATTCAGCCACCAGGAGCGCCGATACATCGAGGCATTGCGGCGCCAGACGGCCGCCGCATGTGGCAGCGAGATGCTCATGCGCCAGTCTCCAGACTGTCTCCGGTGAGCTGTAAGAAGACATCCTCCAAATTGCTCGGGCGGACGATCAACGTGCGCTGGTCACCGGGATCGCGCTGGTGCAGTCGCTCGACCAGCGGCGTCGGATCGTCGAGGTAGACGATCAGGCGCCGGCCGGTGCGCAAGCGGTGATGCGGTACCGGCGTGCCGTCGAACAGGGCGGATTCGTCTTCGGGGGCGCAGTCGAATTCCACCGCTTCGTGGGCCATGTGCGTGGCGATCAGCGCGCCCGGTGCGCCCTCGGCGATGATGCGGCCGTTGGCGACGATGGCGACGCGATCGCAGAGGCGCTGGGCTTCGTCCATGTAATGCGTGGTCAGCAGGATGGTGGTGCCGGCGGCGCGCAGGTCGCGCACGCGAGCCCACAGGGCCAGTCGCACGGCCGGGTCCAGCCCGGTGGTGGGCTCGTCGAGAATCAGCAGCTCGGGGCGATTGAGGAGCGACATGGCGATGGCGAGGCGCCGCTTGAATCCCCCCGACAGGCGCTGCACGGGCACCGAGGTGTAGGCGCGCAGCTCGAGGAAATCGACCAGCTCGTCGATGCGCCGCGACAGGTCGGGCTCGCGCAAGCGGTGGTAGCGTCCGAAGACGCGCAGGTTTTCGAGCGGCGTGAGCACCTCGATCAAGACATTTTCCTGCAGGGTCACGCCGAGGCGGCGGCGCACGGCGCGCGGCTGGCGGGCGATGTCGATGCCGAAGACGTGGATGCTTCCGGCGGTCGGCCGGCTGACGCCGTAGACCATGCGCAGCGTCGTCGTCTTGCCGGCGCCGTTGGGGCCGAGCAGACCGAAGCAGATGCCGGGTGGGACGTCGAGATCGATGCCGTCGACCGCCAGGCGCGAGTCGAAGCGCTTGGTGAGCCCGCGCGCCGTGACGATCATGTGCTGGCGTTCTAGCCAGCGGCGCCGAGGTTGGAAAGCCCGACGAGACGTTTGCACGGGTCCGCGCTCATCCTTCGACGGGCTCAGGATGAGCGGAGAGTGCGCGCAGGGCTTTCCTACTGCAGCGGGAAGGGGATGCGCACGTAGTCGCGCCCCAGCGAATGGCAGCCGGTGCAGGTCGGGTGGCCGATGCCTTCGATCGGACGGCCGGAGCCGAAGTCCTCGAGCCAGTACCAGCCCTGGCCGCCATCGCTGTCGGCCTGCAGCTTGACCATCACCGCCCAGCCGCGCACCGTCTGGCCGCTGAAGTAGAGCTCCTTGACCGCCGCGGCGCCGGCCGGGTGCTGCGCCTGCTCGGTTGAGAGCGAATCGAAGAGCGCCGGATTAACGAAGGTGCGTACCATCCCGCCGTGTGGGCCGGCCGAGGGGTGGCGGGCGGATTCGGACGGCCAGCCCAGGTAGTTGCCGGCGCGCAGCCACGCCTGCAGCGCTTGTGCCGCGGTCGGCACGGGGCTGGCACCATCCGGTGTCGGCGTCGGCGTAGGCATCGGCGTCACCTCCGGCCCGCAGCCCACCAGCGCCGCGTTGATGCCGAAGACGATCTCGTCGATCGCGACCACCCCATTGTCGTCGCGGTCGAAAGCCGGACAGGCGTCGAGGTCGAGCCCGCCGAGGGCGATGGAGATCGCCGTCACCAGCTCGTTGATCGCCACGGCCCCGTCGCCGTCGCAGTCCGGGCAGTCGGCAGCCGCCACCGGCGGCGCGCCGGCCAGGAGGCTCAGCACGGCGGCGGCGACCAGGCGGCGAAACGCTCGTCGCGCTTGCATCGCCCTATTGGATGCACGGCGCGCCGCACTGTATCAAGCGGTGACTCCCGCGGCGAAGGGGAATGCGCAGCCATAGATGCACACCGATGAACGGCGGTTGGAGGTTGGCATACCAGGCTGCAAACCCCTGCAAACGCTCGTGTCCCGAGGGCGGGTCGCAGCCCGGTCGAGGCTCGTCTCGACCGATTCCGCTCGGTGTTCATCCGTGTTCATCTGCGGGGTGCTTTTTCTTTCGGCTGGCTCCGTATCGCCGACCGGGTTTCGTCGAGATCAGTTGATCGCGTGCGGTTCGCCGAGCGAAAAGGGAGCGATCTCGGCGTCGAAGCGGTCCCCGGACCGCGTCACCATCTGATAGGTGCCGTGCATGGTCCCGAAGGGGGTCTCGAGCGGGCAGGCCGAGGTGTAGGTGAACGACTCGCCGGGAGCCAGCACGGGTTGCTCACCGACCACGCCAGGGCCGCGCACCTCGCGCACGGTGCCGTTGGCGTCGGTGATGATCCAATGGCGGCTCACCAGCTGCGCGACGTCGCCGCCTTGGTTGGCGATCTCGACGGTGTAGATGAAGAACCAATTGTTGCGCTCGGGGGCGGAGCGCTCCGGCACGTAGCTCGACTGTACCCGCACCCGGATGTGGCGCGTGATCGCTTCCGAGGTGAACACAGGGGCCGGGTAGCGAGAAAGCGTGCCGTGGTCAACACGCCGGCCCGCATCTCGCGCGCCTGCGAGGTGCGGCGTGGTGTCGATCCCGGGTTGACAAGCCGTCGAGAGAAGGGGGAAAGCACGATGGGGGGACGGCCCCCGCTGACGATTGGAGATGATGGTGATGCCGAGCAGGCCGTTGAAAGATGTGTTCCGCCCACCCTTCGACGGCCTCAGGCTGGGCAGAAGGCTTCGTGGCGAAAGCCGCGCCCGCTCTCCCGAGGTGGTCGCAGGATGAGCCTGTCGAAGCATGAGCGCGACCTGTTGCCGCCGGCCGCTGGGCGATCCGATGCCGGGGCTGGTGAGGGCGCATCGCGGCGCGCCGTGGCCGCGCGGCTGCCGCGCGTCGCGTGCGCAATCCTGGTGGTTGGGGTGATGCTCGCCAGCTGGGCAGGCGCAGGCATTCCGGCCCTCGCCGAGGCCCCCGCCGAGACCCCTCCCACACCTGCGGTACCCGCCGTAGTCGAGCAACGCTTCACGACTGCTGATCTGGACCGCAGCCAGGCACTCACCGTCGAAGAGGCGATCAAAGGCGGCTACTCGACGGAGACCTTTCGGGAAATCGATCGCGACCGCGATCGCATCGTCACCCTGTTCGAGATCGGCAGCTTTCTCGCCGAGCGCGCCGGGCGGTGGCAGCGCGCCGACACCAACCGCGACGGCCAGGTCAGCCGTGAGGAGGCAGAGGCCTCGCCCGATATGAAGGGCAGCTTCGACAAGGCCGACCGCGACGCCGACGGCATCGTGCGCCAGCAGGAGTACGAAGCCTGGTCGCAGACGACGCTCTACCAGAACGTCGACCTGCCGGTGGTGGTGCCGAACATCATCAACAAGCGCTTTTGACCGCGCCCGGCCGCGGCGCCGACGTCCGCGCCGCGGCGCCTCACTTGGCCGGCTGCAGGGTCTCGCCGGTGGCGTTCTTCTCGCGCAGCAGCACCAGCAAGTGGTCGGGGCCGCCGTTGGCGACGATGTCCTGAAACTGCGAGCGGAAGTTCGACACCATGCTGACGCCCTCGATGGTGACGTCGATGATCCTCCACTGGTCGGTCTTGCGTCGCAGGCGGTAATCGACGGTGACGTCCTGGTTGCCGCCGCCGCGCAGGATCTTGGTCAGGACGGTCACGTCGCCGCGCGCCTCCGGGCGCTCGCTAAGGATCTGCACGGTCTCGTTCTGGTAGCTGTCGACGTTGCGGCCGTACGTCAGCGACAGGTGGCGGCGGAACTCGGCCTCGAACTCGCTCTGCT
Organism: uncultured Binatia bacterium (SeqCode); assembly: GCA_964475125.1. Lineage (GTDB taxonomy): Bacteria > Desulfobacterota > Binatia > HRBIN30 > CADEER01 > CAYYWP01. The sequence goes on from CAYYWP010000023.1 coordinate 21,847, forward strand.
GCTGGGGCGAGAATTGCGACCAGGCGCGCGCCAGCACGAGCTTGCACAGGGTGTGGAAGTCGACCGCGCCGTCGGCGACCTGCTCCACCTTGGCCCGCTTCTCGGCGCTCGACAGCTGCGGATCCTTGAGGATGGCGATGACCTGCGCGGCCAGGCCGTCGACCACCTGCGTCGGCGTCGCCTCGCCGCGCACCCCGCCGGCACTCAGAAGCGCCAGCAGCACCGCGACGCAGCTAATTGCCTTCTTCAAGGTACTGCTCCAGATTTTCCTCATTGTAGAGATCCTCGTCGCCGCCGGCGGGCGCCTGATCGTGGATTTCCTTCCAGCGCCGCTGCACGGCCGCGTTGCGAATGAAGACATAGAAGTCGAGCGCGGCCTCCTTGGCGCGCGCGCCGGCGTCGAGATACCGGGCCCGTTCGTTGACCACGTTGATGGCGTTGACGCCCGTCGTCAGGCCCGGATACGGAACGAAATAGATATAGACCATCATCGCCCCGTCGGCCGCCAAGCCGACCGTGTCGCGGGGGTTCGAGGGGCCAAAGAACGGCAGCACGAGGTAGGGCCCGGAGGCGATGCCCCAACGGGCGAACGTGAGGCCGGTATCCTGCACGTGCGGGGGTAGGCCGCGCGCCGCCGCGACGTCCCAGAAACCGAGCACGCCCAGTATCGTGTTGGTCTGGAAGCGCACCAGCGTTTCGATCGCCTGTTTGCCGCGTCCCTGCAGGAGGTCGTTCACCAGCACGATCGGAAAGCGCAGATTCTGGAAGAAGTTGTGCACGCCGCGCTGGGCAGGCTCCGGCACCGCCCAGTTCCAGCCCCGCGCCACCGGCTCCATGACATGGGTATCGAGCTGCTCGTTGAACGCGAACATCTTGCGATTGAAGCCTTCCCAGGGGTCGTCATCCGGGCGCGGCGCTTGCTGCGTCGCACAGCCGCAGAGCGCCAGGCCCACCCCGGCCACGACTGCCCGCCACATCGCTATCCCTCGCAGTATCCGCATCATTTCTCGTCCGCCTTGCCGACGTCGGTGTTGTGGATGAGCTTGCCGATCAGCCGTTCGAGCAGCACCGCCGACTCGACGAACTCGATTTGCTCGCCCGCTTTCAACAGCTCGTCCTCCGCTCCGGGTTGCAGGGAGACGTAGCGGTCGCCGAGTACGCCGGCGGTGACGATCGAGGCGCTGGTGTCCACCGGGAGCTTGAGCTGCGGGCTCAGGTTGAGCCACACGCGGGCGCGGTAGTCGGGGCTGAGGTCGACCGACTCGACCTCGCCGACCTTCACCCCGGACACCACCACGGGGGCGCGCGGCTTGAGGCCGCCGATCTCGCCGAAGTCGGCGAACAGCCGCAGGCCCTTCGGTCCCGTATAGGAGACGCCCCCGACGCTGAGCGACAGATACGCGATCGCGGCCAGGCCGACGAGCACGAAGCAGCCGACGATGAAGTCACGGGTTGGCGAGCGGCGCATAGGTCACACCCCCCACAGCGCGGTGATGACATAGTCGAAGACCAGAATGCTCACCGAAGCGATGACCACCGTCGAGGTCGTCGCGGCACTGACACCGGCCGAGGTCGGCGCGGTGGTGAAACCGCGATAGGTCGCCACCAGGCCGACCAGGGCGCCGAACACCAGTGCCTTCAGCAGGCTGCCGAGCACGTCGTTCTCGAAGTCCACGGCATCCTGCAGGCTGCTCATGTAGCGGCCGGCATCGAGGCCCATCAGCCGCACCCCGACCAGATAGCCGCCGAAGATGCCGAAGATGCTGAACAGCGCCGACAGCAACGGCATGATGACCAGCATGGCCAGCGCCTTCGGCATGATGACGTAGTGCACCGGGTCGACCGACATCATGCGCAATCCGTCGAGCTGCTCGGTGACCACCATGGTGCCGATCTCGGCGGTGGCGGCAGAGCCGGCGCGCCCGGTGGTGAGGAGGGCGGTCAGCACCGGCGCCAGCTCGCGGATCAGCGACAGGCCGACCACCGCACCGAGCGACTCGGCGGCGCCGAAGCGCACCAGCGTATTGTAGCCTTGCAAGCCGATGACGGCGCCGACGGCGGCGCCGCACAGGCAGATGATGATCAGGGAAAGCACGCCGAGCTTGAACAGCTCGTCGACGAAGCGGCCGAAGCGGGTCGGCGGGGTGATCACGCAGCGCGCGATGTGCGAGCTGAACAGGCCCATGCGGCCCAGCTCCCCGACGAACCCCAGCGCGGCGGCCCCGAGACGGCGTACGGCGCCGATCATGCGCCCACTCCGGGCCGGGATTCGACGCGTTGGGTGTCGTCCAACACGGCGGCATCGGGGTCGAGGAAGGCGGCGATGCGCGCATCCCGACTGTGGCGCAACTCGGTCGGCGACCCCTCGACGGCGCCGTCCGGCAGCAGGACCAGGACGCGCGTCGCCATGCGCATGGTGGAGGCGATGTCGTGCGACACCACCACGGTGGTGATGCCGAAGCGGGCATTGGTTTCGACCAGCAGCGTCTCGATGCGGCGCGCCGAGATCGGATCGAGGCCGGAAAGTGGCTCATCGCACAGCAAGATGAGCGGGCGCATGAGCAGCGCCCGCGCCAGCGCCGCGCGTTTGACCATGCCGCCAGAGAGCTCGCCAGGCAGCAATCCGTCGGCATCGGTGAGGCCGACGGCGTCGAGACACTCGCGCACGCGGGTGGTGATTTCCGCCGTGCTCAGCCGGGTGCGCTCGCGCAGGGGAAAGGCGAGGTTGTCGAACACGGTCATGCTGTCGAGCAAGGCGCCACCTTGGAACACCATGCCGAGCTTGCCGCGCACCCGTTGCAGGGCGCGTTCGGACAACCGCGCCACGTCGTCGCCGTCGACGATGATGCGTCCCTGCAACGGCTGAACCAGCCCGCCGATGAGGCGCAGCGCCGTACTCTTACCCGAGCCGCTGCCGCCCAGGATGACCGAGACCTTGCCGGGCGGAAAGCTGAACGACAGGTGGTCGAACACCCGCCGGTCGCCGAACGCCATGCAGACGTCCTCGAAGGCGAGGTGTGGAGCGGCGGCGAGGGGCTGAGCAATGGACACGAGGGCCCCCACACCATATCGCCGCAGACTGAGCAAGCCGCCGGCCGGGTCGCTGCAGGTCAGGAGGGGCGGGTGCGGCGCTCGACCTCGCGTCCGGCGGCTTTGTCGCGCAGCGGGCGCCCCTTGTCGGGGGTGGGGTCCTTCACCACCCCGTACATCTTGCGGCCCTCATGCTCCTCCGGCAGGTGCTCGGTGATCGGCTGCCCTTCGGGCGTGACGAACAGCAGGCAGTGACAGTACTTGTAGATCTGCATGTCGTCGCAGGCGCAGATCCAGGTGCGGTGCTGAATCTCCTCGCGCTTGTCGGGATAGAAGCGGCAGGGACAGAGCGGCCGGCCGAGCGTATCGACGTGATGCGCCAAACCTTTCACCACCGCGTCGGTGACCTCCGGGTCGGGATGGGTCGAGGTGCCGGATTTCTCACAATAATTGGCGACGAATCGCTCCATGCGCTGGAGGCTCTTCTCGGACGGTTCCTGTGCCATGCTCTTCCTATATTCACCGGTGGCCGGGCGGGTAAAGTGGCCGGGCGGAAGAACCATCAAGGCGCTGAACCCGGAGGGCGCCGCGCCGGCCTCGCGATGCGCACCCGGTGCATAGCCCCGGTGGCGACGGCGCACTGCCCTCGAGGTCGGCAGCGAGGCGGGTTGACCGCTTGGCTCGTTCGGACCGATAGTGGCAGTTCAGCGCATTGGGGATAGGTCATGAACGGCTCACCGGCGACGATCGAGTGCTACCTCAGCCTTACTTCCCTGTGGACGTATATCGGTGCCCGCGCCTTTCTCGATCTGGTGAGGCGCCGGAACCTGCAGGTCGTCTACAAGCCAATGGATCTCATGGCTGTCTTCGCCGCCACCGGCGGATTGCCGGTCAAGCAGCGCTCCCGCGCCCGACAAGCCTACCGCATCGTTGAAATGCAGCGCTGGCGCGACATCCGTCAAATCCCGCTCGTCCTGCAACCGAAGTTCTATCCGGTCAACCCATCGCGTGCGCACCGCATGCTGTTGGCGGCGCTGCAGGACGGCAGTTCCGTGCATGAGTTCGTTTACGCCGTCTTGCGCGCGCTCTGGGCGGATGAGCAGAACATCGAGGATCCGGCCACCCTCCAGCGGCTCGCCGACGCCAGTGGCCTGCCCGGCAGAATTCTCCTGGCCCGCAGCGAGGATTCAGCTTTGCGGGCGCAGGAAGACGCCCTGACCCAAGAGGCAATCCAGCGCAAAGTGTTTGGCGCCCCGTTCTTCTTCTGGCGCGGGGAGCCGTTCTGGGGACAGGATCGCCTCGACCTGCTCGAAGGGATGATGGCCAGCGAGCGCCCCGCCATCGCCTACGACGATCCGTGAAAACGAGGGCTCCAACCGGCTGCTAACCCCGGGTGTAGCGGGCTCTTGCGGCGCGAGAGTTTCACCCAGCTGTCATTGCCCCGTAACCGGCCGCGGCTAGGGTCTGGCCATGGCACGTTCCCGTCCCGTTCAAGCCTATCCGCTCCTCTGTCCACAATGCGGCTGTCCAACCCACGGGTCAGCGACCTCCCTCGGGCGACGCTCGAGCTTTTGTGAGGACTGCGTTGGCGACCGGGAGATCGACGACCCGGTGGCCGACCCCGTCATGCCCCGGTAACTCGATTCCCGGCCGCGGTCGGGAGTGCTAGGAGCCGTTCAGGATGGCTCCGGCCCGTCGCCGGCGGACGGTCGTGGTGGTGGGGCGCTGGTTGGCAGCGCTGGCACTGGCCTGGTTCGGCGTCTGTCTGCTCGGCTTGGTCTATCTGCGGTTCTTCCCTCCGTTGACCACGGCGGTGCAGCTGCAGCGCTGGGTTCAATATGGCGACCGACCCGGCTCGGTCAGCGGCTTCGTACCTCTGGGCGCGCTCGGCCCGCATCTGCCCCGCGCCGTCGTCGCGGCGGAAGACTCCCGTTTTTACGAGCACCGGGGCGTCGACTGGCTCGGCGTACGGGAAGCGGCCGAGGACAATTGGCGGCGCGGCCGCCTGTGGCGCGGCGGCTCGACGATCACGCAACAGTTGGTCAAGAACCTGTTTCTGACTGACTCCGGCGGGGTCGTGCGCAAGCTCTTCGAAGTGCCGCTGGCGATCGCCGCCGAGCTCATCCTCGGCAAGCCGCGCATCCTCGAGCTGTATCTGAACGTGGTCGAGTTCGGCCCGGGAGTCCACGGTGCCGCCGACGCCAGCCAGCACTACTACGGGGTGCAGGCTTCGTTTCTCGGACGGGATCAAGCGGCGCGGCTCGCTGCCTGTCTGCCAGCTCCCCGCACCCGCCGCCCGCAGCGGATGAACGCCTACGCCGCAACGATTCGCCGCCGGATGACGGTCATGGGCTGGTAGCGGCGCGCGAAGACCTCCGTAATCTGCTCAGTCGCATTGGCAGTGCATCCTCTGGGGCGCAGCTCCGAATGAGCAGGCGCACAGGCTACTCGAGGGGGCTAGCGACCGACGCCGTTGTTCGCGCGTGCGGTGAGGGTTGGCAGAGACTTTGCAACGTCCAAGGGCGCTGGCCGTTGCAAGTGATAGCCAGCGCGAAATCATGGCGAATGCGGCGATCGTTGGCGTCTCGCCCAGTGCTCTTCCGTGATGGGAGCAGCGCCGAGCGTAACCTCCATCCCCGGGGCCGCTTGACACGAGCTGCCGACGATTCACATGCGCTGCCCCCCCAGCGCTTCGCCGATGCGGCCGAGGACATCATCGATGTCCTCGGCCGCTACGTCTAAGTGAGTGACCGCGCGCAGCGTCTGGCGGTCGATCGTGCTCACCAGCACGCCGCGCTCTCGCAGGGTGCGAGCGATCTGGCCCGCCTCGGCGACCCGGAAGCGCACGATGTTGGTTTCCGGCCACGGGTCCACCTGACATCCGGCGGCGGCCAGCCCTCCCGCCAGCCGCTCGGCATTGCGGTGATCATCGGCGAGCCGTGCGACGTGATGTTCGAGGGCGTACAGGCCGGCGGCGGCGAGGATGCCGGCCTGGCGCATCCCGCCGCCCAGCATCTTGCGGACGCGGTGGACGCGGTCGATGACCGGGGCACTGCCGCAGACCAGTGATCCGACCGGAGCGCCGAGGCCTTTCGACAGGCAGAACGAGACGGTATCCACTCCCGCGACCCAGCGGTGCGCCGCGATGCCGCTGGCTACCACCGCATTCCACAGTCGGGCGCCGTCGAGGTGGATCTTGAGGGCGCGCTCCTGGGCGGCGGCGACCAGATCGCGCATCTCGGCAAAGGGAAAAATGCGCCCCCCGGAGAGATTGTGGGTGTTCTCCATGGCGATGGCGGTGACCGGTGCGAAGTGATGATCGGGTGGCGGCAGCGATTGGGCGAGATCGGCGACGGTGAAGAAGCCGCCGCTGCCGATGGTGAGGAGTTGCAGGCCGGAGAGCGCCGCCGCGGCGCCGGATTCGTGGCGCAACACGTGGCAATCGGCGCCGATCAGAATGGCATCGCCGTGGCGGGTCAACGCCGCCAGGGCGGCCTGGTTGGCCATCGTGCCGCTGGGCAGGAAGATCGCCGCTTCCATGCCCAGGCGCTCGGCGGCCAGCGCCTGCAGGCGGTTGACGGTCGGATCCTCGCCGTAGACGTCATCGCCGACCTCGGCGGCCGCCATCGCCGCCCGCATCGCCGGCGTCGGCCGGGTGACGGTGTCGCTGCGCAGATCGATGGTCTTCATGCGATTCGCGCCTATCGCCGCTCGCGTATCGCGTATCGCTTATCGTCGACCACTCGATCGCTGCGATCGGCGATAGGCGATATGCGATACGCGAGCGGCGATAGGCGCGCAGCCAGCCACCCGATTACTCACCGCCAGCGTTGAGCGCGCCGCGTCAGACATCGACGTCGTCGACGCGCGGGGCGCGCTCCATGATCAGCTTGAAGCGCGGCTCGACGTCCTTGCCCATCAGCGTCTGAATCGTCCGCTCTGCCGCCGTATCGTCGCCGATCGCGACGCGCAGCAGGGTCCGGCGGTGCGGATCGAGGGTGGTTTCCTTCAGGGTCGGGGGATTCATCTCGCCCAGCCCCTTGAAACGCTGCACCACCGCCGACTTGCCGTTGGCGGCGCTGAGAATGCGGTCGCGCTCGAGATCGCTCAGGGCCCAGTGAATCTGCTTGCCGACTTCGATCTTGTACAGCGGCGGTTGGGCGATGAAGACGTGACCGCGGTCGATGAGCGGGCGCATGTGGCGGTAGAAGAACGTCAGCAGCAGCGTGCAGATGTGGTGGCCGTCGGAATCGGCATCCATCAGCAGGCAGATCTTGTGGTAGCGCAACTTGTCGAGGTTGAACTGCTTGCCGGTGCCACAGCCGAGAGCGGAGATCAGATCGCTGAGCTCGCGATTCGCCAGGACCTTGTTGAGCGACGCCTGTTCGGCGTTGAGCACCTTGCCGCGCAGTGGCAGCACGGCCTGAAATTCGCGGTCGCGCCCCTGCTTGGCGGAGCCGCCGGCGGAGTCGCCCTCGACCACGAAGAGCTCACTGGCGCGCGCGTCGGTGGAGCTGCAATCGGCGAGCTTGCCGGGCAGGTTGAGGCGGTGCGAGACGGCGGACCGGCGCTGTACCTGTTCGATCGCGGCGCGCGAGGCGCTGCGCGCCCGCGCGGCCAGGATGACGCGCTCGGCGATGGCGCCCGCCGGGGAGCGGTTCTGCAGCAGGTAGTTCTCCAGGCTGGTGCGCACGAAGTTGTCGATCGGCGCGCCGATCTCCGGGTTGTTGAGGCGGTCCTTGGTCTGCCCCTGGAACTGCGGTGATTGGATGTAGACGCTGAGGATGGCGACCAGGCCTTCGCGCGTGTCCTCGGCGGCGATGGTGAGGCCTTTGGGGGTCAAGTTCTGCACGCCGAGGTAGTTGCGCACCGCCTTGGTGATGCCGCTCTTCAGGCCCGCCTCGTGGGTTCCGCCCGAGGCGGTCGGGATGCCGTTGACGAATGACAGCACGTGCTCGTCGGTCGCCTCGGTCCACGCCAGCGCGCACTCGACGACGAAGCCGTCGCGACGCTCGGTGTAGAACGGCTCGGCCACGGCGCGCTTGCCGCGCTCACCGATCAGCTTGCCGATCCATTCGGCGATGCCGTCCTGGTGTCGAAAGGTCTCGCTGCTGCGGTCGAGGTCGTTGTCGAACACCAGTTGCAGGCCGCGATGCAGATAGGAGCGCGACTCGAGGCGCTCGCGGATGACGGCGGGATCGAACGCCGTGTGCGGAAAGATGGCGCGGTCGGCGGTGAAGGTGATGGTCGTGCCCGTGCCGCGCGCCGGGCCGACCTTCTTGAGCTTGGAATCCGGCAGGCCGCGCGCGAACGACTGCTCCCACAGGCTGTTGTCGCGCTTCACCTGGGCGACCAGCGATGACGACAGCGCGGTGACGACCGAGGCCCCCACGCCATGCAGGCCGCCGGCGTGGAAGTAGTTGCGGTGCTCGAACTTGCCGCCGGCGTGCAGCGTGGTGAGGATGAGCTCGAGGGCCGACTTCTTGTGCTTGGGGTGGAGGTCGACCGGGATGCCGCGGCCGTTGTCGGTGACGGTGATCGTCTCGCCGTCCCGGTGCAGGCGCACGCTGATCTTGTCGCAATGGCCGTTCATCGCCTCATCGACGGCGTTGTCGAGCAGCTCCCAGACCAGATGGTGCAGTCCAGCGCCGTCGACGCCGCCGATGTACATCCCGGGCCGCTTGCGCACCGGCTCGAGGCCCTCGAGGACGGTGATGTCCTTGGCGGTGTATCGCTGCTGTGCCATGTCTATCCGCGAGACCTTGCCGCGGCTGGGGTGCCGACCCGCCGCGCTCCGCTCCTCCTCCTCCGTCGGCGCCCCGCACGGTGCCACACTCGCGCCGGCGGTTCCAGTCCGGAGAGGCTCCGCGGCACAAGCACCTCCCGCTCTCCTGAGCCTGACGAAGGATGAGCCCGTCGAAGGATGAGCGCGGCCTGTTTCAACGGACTGTGAGGGTGTTACGCGGTTACGCGGTTAAGGGATCCCTTAACCGCCAACAGCCTAACCGCCTAACGGCCTGTTCCTTTTCGTTACATTCGCCGGCAGGCCGCTGCGCTCAGCGGCCGAAGAGAAACAGCAAGAGGAGGGCGACCGCGAGCACCAGGGCGACGGTGCGCAGCTTGCGACCGTCGGGTTCCAAGGCTGCGTTGCCCCCCGCAGCGCCCGCCGTGGCAGCGCTCTCGGCCTCGGCGTCGGTGATCGCCGACGCCTCGACCGTCTCGTCGCTGGCCGCATCGGCCCACTGCTCGCCGATGACGTCGTCACGGTCGCTGGTGCTCAGGATCTCACGTGCCGCATCGAGCTGGGCCGCTTCGACATAGACGTTGACCGGCAAGGTCAGCGCCAGCGGCAGGCCGGGCGGCTCACCGGGCCAATGCGCCTTGGTGATTCCCTGACACTCGGTGGCGCACGGGATGCCTTCGAGCAACAGCGAGCGGACGAGCAGATCCGCTTCTTGGCCGGGAAGTTGAGCCAGGAGCCGATCGATCGACGGGGCTAACTGGCCGTCCGGGTCGGCCGGCGGCAGGGCGGCCGCAGGCGCCGAGCGGTTCCGCCGCCGCCCCTGCTCGAGCCGTGTCAGCGGCCCCGGTGTGAGCGGCCCGCCGCACTCGACGCAGGCCGTCGCGCTGGCGACGTACTCCTCATCGCACGACGGGCAATGCTGCACCTGGGACATCGGGCTCGCCGCACACTGCCACAGGCCGCCCCCGATCGCGAACGCTTGGGATCAGAGGCGTCTGGGAGGTTTACGAGTAGGCCGAGCGTTTGGTTCAAGCGGGACCCGAAACGCTGAGCCGGTCGTCGGTCGGTAACCAAAGCACGAGGGGCGGCCGATTCGGCCGCCCCTCGTGGGTGGAGCTGGTTGAGCTGGATCCCCGGTCGACCCGGGGGCGGGCTCACATATCGTCGTACGACGGCGCCGGCGGGGTGGCGCCTTTCTTCTCCTCCGGCTTCTCGGCCACCATGGCCTCGGTGGTGAGCATCAGGCCGGCGACCGAGGCGGCGTTTTGCAGGGCGGTGCGCACCACCTTGGTGGGGTCGATGATGCCGGCCTTGAACAGGTCCTCGAACTCCTCGGTGGCGGCATTGAAACCGAAGGCGCCCTTGCCGTTCTTGACCT
>CAYYWP010000024.1:0-31793 GCA_964475125.1 uncultured Binatia bacterium (SeqCode)
TGAGCCCGTCGAAGGGCGAGCGGAGGGCTTTTCAGCCTCCTGCTCGAGAGTGAACCCCGAACCCAATTGACGATGACGATGGGGCAGCGCTCGGGCTCATGCCCGCCGCCTCCGTGCCCTCGGCATACTCTGCGTCTCTGCGTTGAGGGTTTTTTCAGATCGACGGCTAGCGATGCGCGGCGATCACCTCGGGCGGTGCTTGCACGAGCTCGATCAGGACGCCCTCGCCGCCGATCGGCGCCGCCTCGTTGCCCTTCGGGTGGATGAAGCAGACATCGTAGCCGGCGGCGCCCTTGCGGATGCCGCCCGGCGCGAACCGCACCCCCTGTTCGGTCAGCCATTCGACCGCGGCGTGCAGCTGGTCGATCCACAGGCCGATGTGATTGAGCGGCGGCTCGTGGACTCTCGGCTTGCGCTCAACGTCCAGCGGCTGCATCAGATCCACCTCGACCTTGAGCGCTCCCGAGCCGACCACGGCGATATCCTCATCGACGTTCTCCGCCTCGCTGCGGAAGGTGCCGGTCGGCGTCAGCCCCAGGGTGTCGATCCACAGCCGGCGCAACGCCTGTTTGTCGGGTCCCCCGACGGCGATCTGTTGAACGCCGAGTACGCGGAACGGTCGCGGTCGCATCGATGGCATCCTCCTCGACTGGCGGTGACGCTATCGGCCGTCCGGCGGGGGTACAAGGCTGGCCGCGTCACCGTTGGGCCCAGATCAGCAGGCGCTTGAAGGTGAACAGATACGGGCGCGTCGCGCCGAGCTCTGGCAGCAGGAGGGCGCGATAGCGCGCCAGGTACGCCGGCCAGAGATCGGCGGGCAGGCGGCGCTGATAGGCGATCAGCAGCGTGCCCTTCACCCACTCGACGACGTCGTCGGCCGCCGCCAGCGGGTGCGCGTAGACTTGCAGGCGGACGTGCTGGGCGCGGTAGCCGAGTCGGTGCAGGAGCTCGGCGTACCGTTCCGGAGGCCACACCGGGGTGTCGAAGGAGAAACCGCCCAGCGCCGAACGAAAGGGCTCCTCGCCGGCCGCGGCGGCGGCGAGCACGTGGGAGGGATGGTCCCAATTGGCCGGCATTTGTATCGCCAGCTGGCCGCCCTCGGCGAGGGCGCGCGTGAGCCGTGCGAAAAGCCCCCGATGGTCGTCGATCCAGTGCAGGGCGGCGTTGCTGAAGATGAGATCGAAGGCTGCGCTGGCGTCGAAGTCGCCGATGTCGGCGCGGGTGAATCGCAGCCCGGGAGCGGCGAACTCACGGCTGGCTGCCAGCATGGTCTCGGCGCTGTCGATGCCGAGCGTGTCGCGGCCGGCGAGCCGTTCATGGACGATGCGCGTCAGCTCGCCGGTGCCACAGCCGAGATCGACGACGCGCATCCCGGCGCGCGGCTGGACGAGCGCCAGAAGGTCGAAGAACGGCTGTTGCCGTTCGCTGCGGAAGCGATTGTACTGGTCGGGAGACCAGGGGCTGCCGGTCATGCGCTCCACCTCCGGCATGCGCCGCGCCATGCCGTGCCGACGTTGCTAGCGCGCCGCGGGGTCCAAGGCGAGGCGGTGGGCGGGGCGAGGTGCGGGGGGATCCGGGCCCCGGGGACGGTCCGGCTGGCCCCCGAATGCCGGCGGTGAAACACGGGGCGTTCGCGCGTCATCTAAGGGCTGGCGGAGGCGATTCATGAGTGACAAGAAGATCACATTTCTCCGGCCCGAGGTGCTGAGCATGGAACAGGCCCGTGTACTGCCGAACGACCAGTTCAACCAGGAGCTGGTTGCCAACGTCTTCCCGCCGGATTGGAAGAACCCGACTCCACCGCAGGGCCGCTACAACCTGGTGGTGATCGGGGCCGGCACTGCGGGGCTGATCAGCGCCGCCGGGGCCGCCGGGTTGGGGGCCCGCGTCGCCCTCATCGAGCGCCACCTGATGGGCGGCGACTGCCTCAACGTCGGCTGCGTGCCGTCGAAGTGCATCATCCGCTCCTCGCGCGCCGTGGCCGACCTGCGCGATGCGGCGGCGTTCGGCGTGGCGGTGACTGGCGCGCGGGCCGACTTCGGGGCGGTCATGGAGCGCATGCGCCGCTTGCGCTCGCGCATCAGCGCCAACGATGCCGCGACGCGCTATCGCGACGAGAAGCACGTCGACATCTATCTCGGTGACGGGCGCTTCACCGGCCCGGACACGGTCGAGGTCGGCGGGCAGACGCTGCGCTTCAAGAAGGCAGTGATCGCCACCGGGGCGCGGGCGGTGCGGCCGCCCATCCCCGGGATGGATGAGGTCGGCTTCCTGACCAACGAGACCGTCTTTTCCCTCACCGAGCGGCCGCCGCGCTTGGCGGTGATCGGCGGCGGGCCGATCGGCTGTGAGCTGGCGCAGGCCTTCCAGCGCCTCGGCTGTCAGGTGACCCTGTTCCACCACGGCGGCCACATCCTCAACCGCGAGGACGCCGAGGCCGCCGAGATCGTGCAGCGCACCTTCCTGCGCGAAGGGATCGCGCTCGAGCTGTCGGCCGAGCTGCTCGGCGCGCGCCGCGATGGAGTCGACAAGGTGTTGCGCTTCCGCCGCGGCAGCGCTGGCGAAGCCGAGGTGCGGGTGGATGAGATCCTCGTCGGCGCCGGCCGGGCGCCCAATGTCGACGGCCTCGGGCTGGAGACGGTGGGCGTCGAGTACGACGCCACACGCGGCGTCAAGGTCGACGACCACCTGCGCACCACCAACCCGCGCATCTTCGCCTGCGGGGATATTTGCATGGATTGGAAGTTCACCCATGCGGCGGATTTCGCCGCCCGCATCGTCATCCAGAACGCCCTCTTTTTCGGCCGCAAGCAGTTGAGCGCCCTGCACATGCCGTGGTGCACCTACACCGATCCCGAGATCGCGCATGTCGGACTGTACGAGCGCGACGCGCAGGCGCGCGGCATCGCCGTCGACACCTTCGTCCGCCCCTTCCACGAAGTCGACCGGGCGATCGCCGACGGCGAGGACGAGGGCTTCGTCAAGGTGATGACCAAGAAGGGCACTGACCAGATCCTGGGCGCCACGGTGGTGGCGCGACACGCCGGGGAGATGATCTCCGAGCTGACGCTGGCGATGGTGGCCAAGGTGGGCTTGGGCACGCTGGCCAGTGTCATCCACCCCTATCCGACCCAGGCCGAGGCGATCCGCCAGGTCGGCGACCTCTACAACCGCACCCGCCTGACGCCGAGGGTGAAGAAGATCTTCAGCGGCCTCATGGCCCTGCAGCGCTAGACCGCGGTGGAATACGCCTCCGAGCCTTGTGAGTGTGCGCCATGGCCAGCTTGACCTGCCAACAAGTGAGCGAGTTCCTGATGGCGTACCTCGATGGCGAGCTCGACGCCGAGGCGCAGGCGATTTTCGCCGCCCACCTCGCCGAGTGCGAGGAGTGCGTGCGCTACCTGCAGGACTACCAGGCCACCGTTCGGCTGGCGAAGCAGGCCTATAAGGACCTCGACGACGGGGATGAGCCGCCGGAGCGGCTCATCAACGCGATCCTGGCGGCGCAGAAGCGGAAGACGTAGGGGGCTGCACGCCGGCCGCCTGGCGGCTGGCGCGTTGGCTGAGATCCTGGGCGCCGATTCGCGCCGCGACGGTCGTAGCGATTTCCAGCCGGTGCCGGGCCAGCCCGGGTCGTCCGGCGAGCTCGGCGGCGGTCGCGGCGTTCAGCGCCGCGGTGGCGTACTGGCGGTCGCGCGCCACGGCAGGAGAACCGAGGTAGACGTCGTAATGATGCACGGCGCAGTCGGGCTCGTTGCGCATGAGGCACACCCCCGCCAGGTTGAGGTGGGCGACGGGCAACCCGGGATCCATGCGCAGCGCAGCGTGCAAGGCCCGAGCGGCTTCATCGAGGTCGCCGCGTTCCGCGGCGATGACGCCGAGGTTGACCTGGCTCTGGGCGTCGAGACCGATGCTGTGCTGCAGCGTGCGATAGTGGCTCGAGGCGGCGTCGAGCTGACCCGTGTTGATGAGCAGCGCGCCGTACAGGCGCAGAGCCGCGGCGTTCGCCGGCAGTGGGGCGGTGAAAGCCGCCAGCGCGCTCAACGCCTCCTGCGATTGGCCGGCGGCGTCGAGCAGCTCGGCACGCCGAACCGCGACGCGGGAGTCGTGGGGGTTGAGGCGAGCGGCCAACGACAGGCGATCGATGGTGGTGCCCTCGCGCGTCAGCAGCTCGTGCAGGGCGTTGATACCCGCCACGACCACCAGCGCGGAGGCCAGCCCCCAGCCGGCAAGGCGCCACGGCCCGCGCCGCCGCGCCGCGGTCGCCAGCGCAGGGGCAGGCACCGACTCGCCGTCGATGAGAATCGCCGCCACCCGGCGGTCGCGCAGCTTCCAGACGGCGCCATCGACGATGAAGTGGTGCAGGTTGATGACGGCGACGAAGATCAGGACGCTGTCGCGAAACTCGTAGCCCAACCCGGCGCTGGCGAGCCACGGGCCGGCGCTGAACAAGGCGATGCCGCCGAGCACGAGCAGGCCGACATAACGCCACGGTCGCCACACGGCCGGGCCCTGCTCGCGCCGGGCGTAGTAGCTGGTGATCCACAGATATTGGGCGCAGTGCAGGAAGGCCAACACACCGGTGCTGTAGTAGACCGGCGACAGGCGGCGGCCGGCCGCGACCTGCACCAACCACGGCGCGACGAACCACAGCGCCTGGCTGCTCAGCAGCACGGCGCACGGCGCGACGGCGCGCCAGCCGCGCCGCCTGGCCATGCGCCACAGCGGCAGACCGGCCGTCGCGGCGAAGAGCCCGACCAGGACCGTGCCCACCGGCGCGGCGATGGCGCGCGGCAGCTCGAGCGACCAGTAGTACGGATCGCCCGAGGCCAGGATGTTCACCATCAGCACCCAGACGAGGTAGGAGCTGACGAACGCGATCTGCAGGAGCCGGCGCTCCCCGCCCGTCGGCGCCGCTTGGCGGCGGCGGGCGAAGAGCAGGAGCAGACCGAGGTTCTGCCCGCTGTAGTGCCACGGGCTCCAGGTCAGGTAGAGGGTGAAGATCAGCGGCACCAGCAGCGGGTAGAGATGCGCGGCGACGAGGATCCCCAGGGCCGCGATGCTGAGGTGGAGGGTGTAGAAGCGGTAGCGCGCCATGGTGTCGCGGCTGCCGAAGGCGCGATACAACGTCGCCATGTAGTGCGGCTGATTGCAGACCAGCGCCAGCAGCGCGAAGCCGAGCGCCACATCGGCCGCGCCGGCGCCGGCCAGCCAGTCGGTGAGGACGAGCAGCGGGATCGTCCAGGCTCCGCAGCCGACGATCAGATCGACCCACGGGGCCCACAGCCAGGCACCAGATCCCGGTGCGGGAGCGGTGGCGGTCGAATCCGCATGCCGCAACTCCATGTCGCTGCTCGCCTATGGCCCATTTGCCGCCGACAAGCGAGAGGCGCATGAGGGCGAAAACCGCGGCTGAAGGCTAAGGGGACGTAGGTTCCGGGTGTTCCGAGTTGCCCGCAACTCGGAACACCCGGAACCTACGTCCCCTGCTTGGGTCCGATGAAGGCTGCTTGGGGCCGAATACGCGAACGCGCCGCGGAGCGGCGCGCTCCAGGCCGTAGACTTCAGCGCAGCACGACCTGGTCGAGGCGCAGGGCTTCGCCGACCGACCAAGCCTGAAACGGGCAGCCGCGGGGCGTATGGGGCGCGTCCCCGTCCGCGATCTCGGAGATGTGGCCGAGCCCGGCCTGGTCGAGTCGCACCAGCAATGGCGCCAGGAAGCGCCCCCGCGCCTCGCGGCGCACCGCCTCGCCAGCGCCGCGCACCCGCACCCAGGCCTCGACGAACGGGCCCAGCAACCATGGCCACACCGTGCCCTGGTGATAGCTGCCGTCGCGCTGCCGCGCATCGCCTTCGTAGCGCCCGGCGTAGCCGGTTTCCCCGGGTGCCAGCGACCGCAAACCGGCAGGGGTCCACAGGTGTTTCTCGACCGTGTCGACCACGTGGCGGGCTCGCTCGCCGTCGAGCAGGGTTAGCGGCAGGCCGCCGACGGCGAAGATCTGGTTCGGACGCATGGTCGGGTCGGCGGTGCCGGGGCGGTGGTCGACGTCGACGACATCGAACAGGCATCCGCGATCGGCATTCCAGAATCGGGCTGCGAACGCCTCGCGGCCGCGCCGCAGCGTGTCGGCCCATCGGTCCGACCACTGGCTGGCGATCCACAGCGCGTTCAGCCACAGGGCTTGAACCTCGACGGGCTTGCCGATGCGCGGCGTGACCACCCAATCGCCGACCTTGGCGTCCATCCAGGTCAGCTGTACGCCGGACTGCCCCGCCGCCAGCAAGCCGTCTGCATCGGCGCGGATGCCGTAGCGCGTGCCCGCGGCGTAGCCGTCCAGGATCGCGTCGACGGCAGCGCGCAGGTGGCGTACCTGGCTCTCGCTCGCGTCGCCGGCGGCGAGAAATTCGTCTACCGCGACGGCATACCACAGCGATGCGTCGACGGCGTTGAACTCCGGCGCTTCGCCGCTGTCGGCAAAGCGGTTGGGCAACATGCCCTCCGACACGGTGCCGGCCCAGGCGAGCAGAATGTCGCGCGCCGTCTCGCGGCGCCCGCCGGCGAGACACAAGCCGCGCAAGGCGATGAACGTGTCACGCCCCCAATCGGTGAACCACGGGTAGCCGGCGATGATCGTCTGGCCCTCGCCGCGCCGCACCAGGTAGGTGTCAGCCGCGCGCTGCAGCCGCGACGCGTACACGCGCCGCCGCCGTTCTTCGGCGCTCCAGGTCTCGGCGAGCGCTGCCGCCTCGCCGTCCGGCACGGGCCAGCCGTCCGCGCCCTGTGCGGCGAGGATCCAGACCGCGGCTCCGGCGCCCAAGTCCCAGCTCAGCAGCCCTGGGGAGGCGAGGTCCTCGACGCTGTCGAGCCCGCGCGCCTGTTCCTCGGCGTAGAGAAAATTCCGATACCACGTCGGCTCGTGGGCATAGGCGCCGTTGCTGAGCGACAGGACTGCCGGCACACCGGCATACGGACGCCAGATCAGCCGGTCGCCAGCCCCGTCCGGCTCGAAGTGGAAGGCGGCGTTTTCGTGATGCAGCGAGTGGTAATCTCGAGCGGAGAAAAACGGGCGCAGGCGCAGCGTCACAGGGCCACTCGACTCGCCGCTTCGCCAGCGCAGGACGACCGCGGCGCGACCGTGCGGGACGAACACCTCCTGCTCGATCACCGTGCCGTCCGGCAGCGCGAAGCGCCAGCGCGGCCACGGATCGGCCTCGAACGACTCGATCCGCCAGCAGCCGTCCGGGTAGATCGTGTTTGGAGCGTAGCGCTGCGAGCTGATGGCATACTGGCCGCTGGCAGTCTGCAGCCAGCCGTCAAATCCGTTCACCAGCACCATGCGGCCGGTGGGCGGCGTCGTCGCGGCCAGCAAGAGCGCGTGATAGCGCCGCGTGCGCAGTCCGGCCACGGTTCCGGAGGCGAAGCCGCCCAGGCCGTCGGCTTCGATCCACTCTTGTGATTCCTTCTCGCGCGCCGCCATGTCGTCTCTGGTTGGCGCAGCAATAGTCTCGAACTCCTCGCCGCGCTAGCAGCTGGGATGCTCGGCCGCGGCGGCCGTTCCGCTCACCCGTCAGTGCCGAGACCGAAAAGCGCTTCGTCGCCTTCGCGGTCTCATCGAGCGCAGAAACCGACGGTGCGGCGCGGCATCTCAGCCCCAGATCCGGCGGCTGTGCCGGTCAAACCACAAGGAGGACAGAAAGATGGCTTCGAGAACTGCGAACACGATGCTGCTGGCTGCGGTCGCCGGTCTGCTGGCCGTGGGCGGGATCGCGACCGCCGCGGGAGCCGCCGATGAGGGCGCCAAGAAAGTGAAATGCTACGGCGCCAACTCCTGCAAGGGCACCGGTGCCTGCGCCGGCGGCGGCCACGCGTGCGGGGGCAAGAACGCCTGCAAGGGGCAGGGTTTCGTCGAGACCGACAGCAAGGAAGCGTGTTTGAAGATGGCGGGCGGCCGCCTGACCGCGGAAGCGCCGAAGTAAACACGCCGCAAACAGGAACGCGCGCATGGCATCGCTCGATTGGCCCCGGCTCGGCTACGGCGTCGGCCTGCGCGCGGAGCACTACGAGCACATTCTCACGCAGCGGCCGGCGGTCGATTGGTTCGAGGCGTTGACCGAGAACTACCTCGATACGGCTGGCCAGCCGCTGCGTGTGCTCGAATCCGTGCGGCGCGACTATGCGGTCGCGCTGCACGGCGTGGCATTGTCGATCGGCGGCACCGACCCGCTCGACCGCCGCTACCTGGCGCGGCTGCGGGCGCTGATCGACCGCATCCAGCCGGCCCTGGTCAGCGATCACCTGTGCTGGACGGGGGTCGACGGGCGCAGTCTCTACGACCTCTTGCCGTTGCCCTACAGCGAGGACGTGCTCGCCCACGTCGCGCGCCGGATCGGCGCCGTGCAAGACGCCTTGGGCCGGCGCATCGCGCTCGAGAACCCCTCCACCTATGTCGCCTTCCGCCACTCCACGCTCTCGGAATGGGATTTCCTCGCCGCACTGGCCGAGCAGGCCGACTGCGGCATCCTGCTCGACGTCAACAACGTCTACGTCAGCGGGAACAACCTCGGTTTCGATCCCGACGCCTATCTGGCCGCGTTGCCGCCGGCGCGCATCGCCTACGTGCACCTCGCCGGATTTACCGACTGCGGGACGTACCTGTTCGATACGCACAGCGCGCCGGTGCACGACGACGTGTGGGCGCTCTACCGGCGCGCCGTCGCGCGCTTTGGCGCCCGCAGCACGCTGGTCGAGTGGGACGCCGACATCCCGTCGTTCGCGCGCCTGCAGGCCGAGAGCGAGCGCGCCCGCGCCGAGGCCCATCGCCATGACTCGAGGCATCCACAGTCCCGCGCCATCGCTGCGTGAGGTGCAGCGCCGCTTGGCGGCCGGCATCCTCACCGGTGCGCCGGACCGTGGCGCGACCGCCACCTGGCTGGCCGTGCCGACTGGAGTGGCAGCGGGGGATCGCTTCGCCGTGTACGTCAACGGCTACCCCGCCCGTCTGCACGACGCCTTGGCGGAGCAGTTTCCCGCCCTGGCGCATGTGATCGGCGGCGCGCGTTTCCACGCCCTCGTGCAGCGCTACCAGCGCGGCGCTCGGCTGGGCTCGTACAACCTCAACTGCGCCGGGGCCGAGCTGGCGTCGTTCCTGCGTCGCGATGGGCTCGCCGAGGAGCTGCCGTTCACCCCCGATCTCGCCGGGCTCGAGTGGGCAATCCATCAGGCCTTCCACGCCGGCGAGGCCGCCCCGCTCGACCCCGCTGCGCTCGCGGCCCGGAGTGCGGACGATTTCACCCGTGCGCGGTTGCGCTTTCAGCCCTCGGTTGCGGTGGTCGAATCGCCGTGGCCGATCCACACCTTGTGGGAGGCGCGCGACACGCCGCGCGAGCAGATCGACATCGACCTCGGTGTGTCCGAGTGCGTGCTGGTGTGCCGCCACGGTCTGCAGGTGGCGTGTCGAGTGATCGAGTCGCGTGAGGCGGCTGCCCTGCGCCAGTTGCTCGCTGGCACTCCCCTCGGCGCGGTCACCGCCGATCTCGCCGTCAGCGGCGTCGCCGCCGAGCGAGTCAGCGCCTGGTTCGCCCGCTGGATGGCGCACGGCATGCTCGCGGCCCTGTAGGGCGGGGCTTCCGTGGCCCGCCTGGTTCGCCCCGCCGCGCCGCCCCGGGCGCGGGGTGGAACCCGCGCCCGACAGGCGTCACGCCGTCTTCCGTTTCGACGCCCTTTTCCTGGCCACCGGCTTGGGCGGCGGCGACAGCAGGTCGTCGGTCGGCAGGCTCTTCCAAGCGCAGTAGCGCTCGATGCCGGCCCGCGCCATGTTGAAGGCGATCTCGAAGACGATGGCGTCGTCGCTGGTGCCGATGCCCGGCAGCCAGTCCGGGATCACATCGACCGGATCGGTGAAGTACAGCAACGCCACCGCGAGCATGGCGACGGTGTAGTACGGGATCTGTGGACAGCGACCCGCGGCGTGGTCTTCGACCAGCGTCAGGGCGAAGTTGAGCTGGTGCTGCATGCGCTGGCGCTCGGGCCCCAGCCCCGCCGCACGCGCCCGCACCGTGCGCACTTGGGTCACCAGCGTCTTCACGTCACCCGGCGCCAGTTGCATGCACTTCTCGTTCAGGTAGGCGGAGAAATCCGTCGACGCCAGCATTGTTGGCGCCCGGCGCGAACGCGCAGCCTTGGCCATGTCCGCACTGAAGGCGAAAGCGCCGCCGCAGTCAAGGCGCGGCGCCTACGGTGCCGCGAGGTGTTCTCCGCAAACGGCAACGCAGCCGAGCGATTCGTCACCTGAATCGCCCCTCTGATCTCCCCCCCGCCCTCCTCCCCGGGCGCACGCCGTGCGCCCCTACGCGCGCCGGGCGAGCTCCCTGTATTGGGCGGGAGAGTGCAGCGCCGCACCAACCGCGAGACCCCATCTCGCGTCCTTGGCGAGGGAGGACGGCGCACCGACGGTGCGCAGGGCTTCTTGATGCAGCTGCCACTGGATGCCGAGCCAGTGCGAATCGTCAACGAACTGCCGAGACAGGTGCCGGGAGCACGCCGCTTCGACGTAGGAAAGGTTGCAGGACGGCCCATGGGCGCGAGCAATCGTTGTGGCCACACGAGACGATGTGGAGCTCCGCACCCCCGGCGGCGGCGTGCAGCGTCCGGGCGTGATCGGGTGGGATGGAGGCGTCGCGGTCGCCGTGGATGAGCAAGACAGGGCCGCGGAATGCGCGCACGGTGGCGAGGTTGTCGAACGGATCGAGGACGAGAAAACCCGGCAGACCGAAGGCGGTCGCCAACTCGCGCACACTGGTGAAACTCGACTCCAACACCAGTGCCGCGAGCGCGCGCTGGCGAGCCAGGGCGCAGACTGCCCCGCCGCCGAGCGAGCGGCCGTACCCCACGACACGCCGGCGATCGATCTCGGGCCGTGCCACGGCCCAGTCGTACGCGGCGACCATCGCCGCAGTGATCGTCGCTTCGGAGGGCCGCCCGGACGAGCGCCCATAGCCGGGATACTCCACCAACAGCACGGCGGCACCCCACGACCTCGGCACGTCGAACTCGCGCCCCCAGTAGTCGATCAGCTCACCGTTGCCGTGCGCGTAAATCAACAGCGGCACAGGGTCCTCACGCCTGCCCAGCGCCGGCAGCAGCCAGGACTCCGATCGAGCCCCTGGCCGGTCCAACCACACGCGCTCCGCCCCCAGATCATCCGACCAACCCACCCCCGACTCCGGCGGCGGCGCGGGGAAAAGCACCGAGCGTTGCGCGGCTAACAGGAACCCGCACCAGGCGATGACCGCTGCGACGCCGACGGCGACGCCGTACGTGAAGCGACGGGCGAGCCGCATCGAGCCGTGCTGCTGAGCGTCTAGCCGGGAATAAACGTCACAGACTTTGAGCCCTTCGAGGCCTTCATGGCTTCACGGCATCTCGGATGAAGGGTCAGCGGCTGCGGTGGACCAGGACCCTGGCGGCGTCGCTGAAGCGGACCTCGATCTTGTTGATGTCCTTGCGCGCGGTCACCAGGCCGACGCCGAAGGTGACGTGCTTGATCAGGTCGCCTTCGGTGAAGCGTTCGGTGGGCGCATAGGCGCGGGCGTTGCTGACGTCGCGGCCGCGCAACAGCGTGGCCAGGTCGGGCTCGGCCGGGGCGGCGCGGCGCGCCGGACGCGCGGCCTTGGCCGCGCCTCCCTTGCCGGGGGCCTGCGGGCGGTGGGCGTGCTGGCCGCCGCAGGTGTTGCAGTGGACGCGCGTGATGCGCCCGGCGACCACTGCCTCGATGGTGTGCGCCAGGATGAGCTTGCAGCGCGTGCACCAGCTATCGACGTTCGACCCGACGACTGCGCGGCTAGACATGGTACCCGCTTAGCAGGCTTGCCGCCGAGCCACTAGCGGGAGGCGGTACCGGGGTTCTTTAGGACACCAGAACGAGCTAGGCTGTTGATAAAGGCCGCGCTCATTCTTCGACGGGCTCAGGACCTGTCCTGAGCTTGTCGAAGGATGAGCGGGAGGTGCTTGTGCCGTGTTTTTCGACGGACTGTCAGATGCTGCGCAGCACGGCGCAGGAGCGTGCCCGCACCAGCAGTCGCTGCGGGTCTTCGAGCGCCCGCTCGCTTCCCGGCTCGGCGATGTCGCCCGGCGGCGGGGCGGCGGTGTCGATGACCCGAACCCAGCGCGTGCCCGGTTGGGCGTCCGGGACGGCGAAGACGAGATCCTCGCTCCAGGCATTGGCGGCGAGGTAGATATCGCCGTCGGGCTGATGGGCGCGCTCGCCGGCGAGGTGCATCGCCAGGGTGCGTGAATCAGGCCCGAAGTCGGGCTCGTACAGCCGCACGCCGTGCCACATGACATCGGGGCGCCGGTAGGGGCCGTTCGGCACGCCGGTGAGGAACTCGCGGTGGCGCAGCACCGGGTGTGCGCGCCGCAGCGCGATCAAGGTGCGGGTGAAGCGGAGCAGATCGCTGCGGGTCTCGCGCCCGCGCCAGTCGACCCACGACGTCTCGTTGTCCTGACAGTAGGCGTTGTTGTTGCCGCCCTGACTGCGCCCGATCTCGTCACCGGCCAGCAACATCGGCGTGCCCTGCGCGCACAGCAGCAGGGTGAGAAAGTTGCGCACCTGCTGGGCCCGCAGGCGGGCCACGCTCGAATCGCCGCTCGCCCCCTCGACGCCGCAGTTCCAGCTCAGATTGTCGTCGACGCCGTCGCGCTCGCCCTCGCCGTTGGCGCGGTTGTGCTTGCGTTCGTACGCCACCAGATCGGCCAGCGTGAGGCCGTCATGGCAGGTGACGAAGTTAATCGAATGGGCGGGGCCGCGGCCGGAGGCGCTGAACAAGTCGGCGCTGCCGGTCAGGCGCGCCGCGAGGGCGCCGGCGAAGCCAGGGTCGCCGCGCACGAAGTGGCGCACCTGATCCCGAAAGGGCCCGTTCCACTCCGCCCAGCGCTGCCAGGCCGGAAAGCGGCCGACCTGGTACAGGCCGGCGGCGTCCCAGGCTTCGGCGATCAGCGTCGCG
This sequence comes from uncultured Binatia bacterium (SeqCode), assembly GCA_964475125.1. GTDB lineage: Bacteria > Desulfobacterota > Binatia > HRBIN30 > CADEER01 > CAYYWP01. The sequence continues at coordinate 13,003 of CAYYWP010000024.1, forward strand.
TCGGCGATCACCGGGTCGTAGGCGATGCGCTCCAAAACCGGCGGATTGGCCAGCACCTCGCCGTCGCGGCCGCGGCCGAGGATCGAGGCGAGGTCGAAGCGAAAGCCGTCGACGTGCATCTCCGCCACCCAGTAGCGCAGGGCGTCGAGGATGAGATTGCGCACCACCGGGTGGTTGCAGTTGAGCGTGTGCCCGCAGCCCGAGTAGTCGCGATAGGCGCCGGTGTGCGGATCGAGGATGTAGTACGTGGCGTTGTCGAGGCCGCGCAGCGAGAGCGCCGGCACCCCCGCCGGCAAGGGGGCCTCGGCGGTATGGTTGAACACCACGTCGACGAAGACCTCCAGGCCGGCGCGGTGGAACTCGCGCACCAGGGTGCGAAATTCGTTCACCTGTGCCCCGTTGACGCCGGCGACGGCGTAGGACGCCTTGGGGGCGAAGAAGTTGATCGGGCTGTAGCCCCAGAAGTTGTGCAGGCGGCGGCCGCTGTCGGGGTCGCGGTTGGGGTTTTCCAGCTCGTCGAACTCGCACACCGGCAACAGCTCCACCGTGGTGACGCCGAGCTCCTTGAGGTAGGGAATGGTCTCGATCAGCCCGAGGTAGGTGCCGGGATGCGCCACGCCCGAGGAGGGGTGGCGGGTGAAGCCGCGCACGTGCAGCTCGTAGATCACCTTGTCGACCAGCGGGATGCGCGGTGGGCGGGTGCCGTCCCAATCGAACTCCGGGCTGACGTACAGCGAACGCCGACGCGGCCAGCGGCCGGTGCCATGCCGGTCGGGGCGCGCGGCGACGGCGCCCCACTCGCTGCCTCCGGTCAGCGCCGTGGCATAGGGGTCGACCAGCACCGTGTCGGGCTCGAAGCGATGCCGGGGGTCGTCGGGATGACCGGTGCGGTCGGCGCGCCAGCCGTAGCGCGTACCGGGATTGAGGCCGAGGAGCTCGACGTGCCAGACGTGTCCGGTGCGATGGACGGTTGGGTCGAGCGGCAGCTCGAGCACCGGGGCGTCACGCCGCGGCGCGAAGAGCACCAAGGTGACCGCCGTGGCGTGGCGCGAGAAGACGGCGAAGTTGAGGCCGTGACGCGTCTCGCTGACGCCGAGCGGCAGCGGGTGCCCGCGCAGGGCGGAAAGAGCGGGTGAGCCCTGCTGCGCGCGCTTTTTCGCCTGCGGTGGCGTTTTTCGTCTCGCCATCGGCCGTTGCGCGCTGGGCACGAACAGGCGCTCCGTGGGTTACGGAATGAGGAGGACCTTGCCGACGCTCTTGCGGGTGCGGATCTCTTCCAGTGCGTCTGCGGCGCGGTCGAGGGGGTATTGCGAGGAGACGAGCGGCGTCACCTTGCCCTCGCCGTAGAGGCAGAAGAGCTCGCGCATGGCCTGCGGGATCTTCTCGGGATCGTGCTGCCGGTAGGCGCCCCAGTGGAGGCCGACGATGGCGACGTTCTTCAGCAGCACGCGATTGAGCTGCACGCTGGGGATGGTGCCGGAGGCGAAGCCGATCACCAGCAGCCTCCCGCAGAAGGCGATGCACTTGAGCGACAGATCGGTGACGTCGCCACCGACCGGGTCATAGATGACGTCGGCGCCGCGCCCAGCCGTCGCCGCCTTGACCTGCTCGACCCACTGCGGCGTCGAGTAATCGAAGGCCTCGTCGGCGCCGTGCTCGCGCGCCACGGCCAGCTTGGCCGGCGAGCCGGCGGTGGCGAGCACGCGGGCTCCCAGGGCCTTGCCGATCTGCACGGCGGCCAAGCCCACGCCGCCGGCGGCGGCGTGCACGAGCAGCGTCTCGCCGGCTTGCAGGGCGGCGCGGTAGACGAGCCCGAAGTACGAGGTCTGATAGACGATCCCGAAGGCGGCGCCGTGCTCGAACGACATGCCGTCGGGCATCTTCACCGTCATGGCGGCCGGCGTCAGACAGCGGCTGGCGAAACCGCCGTAGGTGAGCATGGCGAAGACGCGGTCGCCCACAGCCAGCCCACTCACACCTGGGCCCACGGCGCACACGACGCCCGCGACCTCGGCCCCCGGCGAGAAGGGCAGGGCCGGTTTGGTCTGGTAGTTGCCTTGCGCGATCAGGATGTCGAAGAAGTTGCAGCCGATCGCCTTCACCGCGATCGCCACCTGCCCCGCCCCGGGTTGCGGGTCTGGCAGCTCGCGCAGCACCATCTCGCGCGGCTCACCCAGGCGTTCGACGAGCATGGCACGCATGTCGACCTCCTCCGGATCTCGTTGACGTCTGTCGATCGGGTGTCACGAGGTGGCGGGATGCTCGTTCACCGCGGCGCCTTCTGGCCGGTGGCGAAGCGGGCGCCGGTCTGCGAGCCGATCCACAGCTCGCCGCCGTCGAAGTGTTCCTTCTTCCAGATCGGCACCACTTCCTTGAGCCGGTCGATGGCAAGATGACAGGCCTCGAAGGCGGCGAGGCGATGCGCGGAGGAGACCGCGATGACCACGCTCGCCTCGCCGAGTGGGACTACCCCGACGCGGTGACTGATGGCGATGGCGCGGATCGGCCAACGCCGCGCCGCTTCGCTGCCGATCTTGCGCATCTCGGCCAGGGCCATCTCCGGGTAGGCTTCGTACTCGAGCCGAGTCACGCGCCGCCCGTCGTGGTGATCGCGCGTGGTGCCGATGAACGTCACCGTCGCGCCGGTGCTCGGGTCGGCCACCGCGGCAGTGACGCGAGCGATGTCGATCGGATGGTCGACGATCTCGAACACGGCTCTTCCTCACCGTGGTCCGCTGCCGCCGCTCACCGGCGGAATGAGGGCCAGCTCGTCGCCGTCACGCAAACGATGATCGCGCTCGACGTACTCGCGGTTGACGGCGAACGACATCGAGGTGCTCATCAGCTCGATCTCCGGGTGCTCGCGGCACAGCGCGGCCCAGAGCTCGCCGACGGTCGTGCCGTCCGCGACCTCGCGCGCGCCGCCGCTGCTCTTCAACCGCTCGCGCAAGGAGGCGAAGAAGCGCAGCTCGATGTTCATCGTTCCCGCCGCGCGGCCGTGACGGCCGGGCGAGCGCGAAAAGGCACGGGGGGTTCGTCGCGAGTGCGCATCGGAATTCCGCCAGGCGCGACCGGCATCGAGCCTCCGGCTCAGGAGGGGCACGTCGGGCAGCGGCCCTGGCGTACCAGGCCGGCGACGTGGCGGAGCTGGGGGAGAATGAGGCGAGTCATCGCCAGCTCGACGGCCTTGGTCGATCCCGGCAGCGAGAAGACGACGTGCCCGCCGGCGATGCCGGCCGTGGCGCGGCTCAACATCGCCGCCGCGCCGACCTGCTCCCAGCTCAACATGCGGAACAGCTCGCCGAAGCCGGTGATCTCCTTGTCGAGCAGGCCGGCGATGGCCTCATACGTCGTGTCGCGGGCGGCGATGCCGGTGCCGCCGTTGCAGATCAAGACCTCCACGCCTGCCGGCAGGCTGCGCACCAGCGCCGCGATCTGGTCGGGCTCGTCCCTGACGATGCGGTAGAACGCGACCCGGTGGCCCGCCTCTTCGAGCAGGGCGCGAATGCGCTGCCCACTCTGGTCGTCGGCCTCAACGCGCGTGTCGGAGATGGTCAAGATCCCGCACGGAACGGCGACGGCGTCGTGCTCATGATGCGGATGCGCGGAGCTCATGCCCGTGACCTAACCGAGCCGCCGCCGGCGGGCAATGCCGGCCGGCGGCGGCACGCTGCCTTTCCTCCATACCACCGACGTGCTAGCCACGCCGACGCGGCGGCAGGGGTGCGGCGGTGGATCTCCTCTCTTCTCTCAATCCGGTCCAGCAGCAGGCAGTGCTGCACGGGGAGGGGCCGCTGCTCATCCTGGCGGGGGCGGGGTCGGGCAAGACGCGCACCCTCACCCACCGCGTCGCGCATCTGATCGGTCCGCGCGGCGTGGCGGCGGGGGCCATTCTCGCCGTCACCTTCACCAACAAAGCCGCGGCCGAGATGCGCGAGCGGTTGCAGCGTTTGCTGGCTGCGGCGCGGCTGCCCTGGGTCTCGACTTTCCATGCCACCTGCGCGCGCATCCTGCGGCGCGAGATCGCCGGGCTCGGTTTCACCAGCGACTTCACGATCTACGACGACCGCGACAGTGAGCGCCTGCTGAGCGAGGTGCTCGCCGAGCTGCGCATCCCGGAAGCGGTCTTGCCGGTCCGCCTGGCCGCCGCACTGATCGACGGCGCCAAGAACCGCGGCGAGTCGGCGGCCGACTGTGCGCGCCGCGGCGAGCAGCGCGAGGAGCTGATCCACGTGTATCGGCGCTACCAGGAGCGCTTGCGCCGTGCCAATGCCCTCGATTTCGGCGACCTGCTGCTGACGACGGTGCGCCTGTTCGCGGAACAACCGTCGGTGCTGGAGCGGTACCGCCAGCAGTGGCAGCACATCTTGGTCGACGAGTTTCAGGACACCAACGGCGTCCAATACCGGCTGACCCACGCGCTGGCGGCGCAGCATCGCCGTCTGTGCGTGGTCGGCGACGACGACCAGTCGATCTACCGCTGGCGCGGAGCCGAGATCGCCAACATCCTCGACTTCGAGCGCGATTACCCGGGCGCGACGGTCATTCGCCTCGAACAGAACTACCGCTCCACCGCCAACATCCTGGCCGCGGCCAGCGCGGTCGTCGCCCGCAACGCCCGGCGCAAGGGCAAGGCGCTGTGGACCGAGAACCCGCGCGGCGATCTCATCGCCGTCGCCGGGCTGGCGGACGATCTCGAAGAGGGGCGCTTCGTCGCCCGCGAGATCGAACGCGCCCTGGCCGGGCCGTGGGCGCGGCGCGACATCGCGGTGCTGTATCGCACCAATGCCCAGTCGCGCACCGTCGAAGAGGCGCTGGTGCGCCACGGGATTCCCTACGTCCTGCTCGGCGGGGTGAAGTTCTTCGCCCGCGCCGAGGTGAAGGACGTGCTGGCGTACGTGCGCCTGCTCGTCAACCCGGCCGATGCACTGGCCGCGGCGCGCGTCATCAACCTGCCGCCGCGCGGCGTCGGCAGCGCCACCCTCGAGCGCCTGAGCGCGCTCAGCGAAGAGGCCGGCGGTCTGCTCGGCGCCTGCCGCCTGGCGGTGGCCCGCGGGCTGTTGAAACCGCAACTCAGCGAGCGCCTGCGCGCCTTTCTCGCCGTCCTCGACGGCGCGGCGCGGGATCTCGCCGAGCGGCCGTACCCGCAGGCGGTGGCCCACTTGATCGAGGCCAGCGGCTATGCGGCGATGCTGCGCCAGGCCGGTGAGGACGGGCGGGAGCGCCTGCAGAACCTCGACGAGCTGCTGAAGGGCATGGAAGAGGCGGCGGCCATGGGCCGCTCGCTGCACGAATTCCTCGAGCAGGCGGCGCTGGTCAGCGAGGCGGACGGGCACGACAGCAGCGCCGATCGGGTCACCTTGATGACCCTGCACGCCGCCAAGGGGCTCGAGTTCCCGGTGGTGTTCATGATCGGTCTGGAAGAAGGGCTGTTTCCGCACGCGCGCGCCGGCGATGCCGACATCGAGGAGGAGCGACGCCTGTGCTACGTCGGCATGACGCGGGCGATGCGGCGGCTCACGCTGACGCACGCCCGGCGCCGCCGGGTGTACGGGGACGCGCAGATGAACCCGCGTAGCCGCTTCGTCGACGAGATTCCGGGCGAGCTGATCGAGGTCGTCGCCACGGCGCCGCGCCCCGCCCCATCTGACTGGTACGTGTCGGCGCGCCGGCCACCGTTGCCCACGCCGCGCCAGCAGCACATTCAGGTCGCGAACGGTGAAGAGGGTGGAGAGGTGCGGGTCGTCTACGACGAGGACGGATTGCGGATCGGCGCGCGGGTGCGCCACGGTCTTTTCGGCGTCGGCACCGTCAAAGGGCTCGAAGGAGCCGGTGAGAGTCAAAAGGTGACGGTGCTGTTTCCGTCCGTAGGCGCCAAGAAGCTCCTACTCCGCGTCGCCGGCCTCGAGCCGGTGTGAGCGCCGCGCGGGCGCGCTGCTCGCCTATCGCTCATCGCTTATCGTCGGATCGACGTCCGGCGGGGCCCATTCCGACGATAAGCGATCAGCGATGCGCGATACGCGCGCTTAATCGAGCTCGCCCGGCGAATCGGGCGGCGGGTTGATCGATTCATCGATTTCGTCGATCGACTTCTTCTGTTCCTTGCGCGCGGCGCGCTCGCGCATCTTCTCTTCCTGTTTCAGCTTGCGCGCCATTTCCTTCCGGCGCTTCTGATCCCGCTTGAAGGTTTTTCCACCGGCCATCGCGGACTCCTTTCAGATGCTGCCCGCGAAACCGTACCAGAGGCCCGGCGGAGCCGCAATTCGCACCGCTGAAGAGAACGGCGATTACCAACGAGCGTGCGCGGCGAGCCGTAGCCGCGGGACCTGTGCCCGCCGGCAGCGCAACGCGCTGCCCGGTGGGGTGGGGCGCGGCAACAACAGTCGGGCGACCGCTGCTCGCCACCAGCGGGCGTCTGGCGCCACACACTCCGCCACTCGGCAGTGCGCAGCGTCGCCCGCGGCCACAGGTTCCGCCACTACACCGCGCTGCGCCGCCCCTGCTCAGCCGGTGCCTAGACTAAAGAAATTCAACGCAGAGGCGCGGAGGCCGCAGAGGACGCGGAGCACGAGGACCTAGAGAGTGACCCCCAAACCCAATCAACGATGACGATGAATCAGCGCTCGAACTCATGCACGCTGCCTCTGGGTCCTCTGCGTACTCTGGGTCTCTGCGTTGAGGTTCTTGTCAGATAAAGGCTAGCTAGGCTAGTAGCCGTTGACAAACGCGTTCCGTGAGCGGAACGCGTTGTGGCACAAGCAGTTCCCGCTCTCCTGAGACTGACGAAGGATGAGCCCGTCGAAGCATGAGCGCGGCCTTTTTCAACCGGCGGCTAGCGGACGAAATGGCCGAAACGCTCGAAGCGCGGCACCGCCAGCCATCCCTGCGAGGTATCGCGCGACCAGTAAATGAAGGTCGCCTTGCCCTTGATGTCGTTGACGTCGGCGAACCCCCAGTAGCGGCTGTCGTAGCTGCGATCGCGATTGTCGCCCATGACGAAGAACTTGCCCTCCGGCACTTGGCGCGGCGGCATGTTGTCGCGTTCCCCGCTCGGGTTGATCGTCGCATCGAGAAAATGCGCGTGCGCGTCGTCGATCGGTGCGCCGTTGACCAGCACCTTCTTGTTGCGGATCTCGACCGTATCCCCGGCGACGGCGATGACGCGCTTGATCAGATCGGTGGAGCGATCGGCGGGGGAGACGAAGACGACGATGTCGCCGCGCTGCACGGTGCCGGTGTGCAGCAAGGGCGTGGAGGTGAACGGCAGGCGTACCGAGTAGGCGAGCTTGTTGACGAACAAGTGATCGCCGATCTGGATCGTCGGCAGCATGGAGCCGGAGGGAACCCAGAAGGCCTGCACGACCGAGGAGCGCACCGCCAAGGCGATCAGCAGGGCGAGGCCGATCGACTCGACGTTCTGCCGCCAACGCGGCTTCTCGGGCTTGGTGGGAGGGCCCTGGGGCGCGCTGCCGTCAACCATGGTAACGGCCCAGTATTCCTATCGGTCACGCCAGGGTCAAGCCGGTGCTGCGCTCGCCCTGACAGTCGGTTGAAAAACGTGTTCCGCTCACCCCGAGCCCGTCGAAAGGCGAGGGGAATGCGTTTTTCAACCGACTGCTGCTCAGCTCGTCGCAGGGCGAGCGGGGGGGTGCGACCGTTCTCAGTTCAGCGGCCGGCAGGCGCTGTGCTGAGGCGCGGTGCGCTGACAGCGGATGCTTTCCGTCATGCCGGATGCGAGCAGGGCACAGGCGTTATCCGTCGCCGTGCGCAGGCCCTCGGCCTCGCTCGTACCGGTTGCCTTGCGGCATACCTCGCCGCCGCCGAAGGCCATGCAGACCTCGCACTCGAAGTCGCTGACCTGGAAGCTGGAATAGATCACGAACGCCGCCAGTAACCCGAGCGCCCCGGCGCCGAGCACCGTGTTGCGCCGGCGCCGTCGTGTCGCCGCCACGGCCGTGCAGCAGGCGGGGGCTCGGCCCCCGCCCACCAACCCAGGTTACAGGTTGCTCAGCACCGATTCGGCGCTCGAGACGGTCAGGCCGCCGCCGCCCTCGAGGAAGAGGTGCTGCACCTTGCCGTCCTGGGCGATGAGGGCGAAGCGTTGTGCGCGCGTGCCCATGCCGAAGCCCTTGGCATCGAGCTCGAGCCCCAGCGCTCTGGTCAGATCGCCATTGCCGTCGGCGACCATGCGGACCTTGCCGTGCGCCTTCTGCTGATCGCCCCAGGCACCCATGACGAAGGCGTCGTTGACCGACAGGCAGACGATCTCGTTGACGCCCTTGGCTTTGATCTCGCTCGCCTTCTCGACGAAACCGGGCAGGTGCTTCATCGAGCAGGTAGGGGTGAACGCTCCGGGCACGGCGAACAGGACGACCTTCTTGCCCTTGAAGAGATCGCCAACCGACACGTCTTGCGGCCCCTTCTCGCCCATCTCCTTCAGCTTGACGTCGAACGGCAGGGAATCGCCTACCTTGATGGCCATGCGTCGCTCCTCCTTGGTGTGATGTGCGCGGACCGCTGAACGCGCGGTGTGTGGTTCCCTGTTAACCGGGGGGCAGGGCCCAATCAACTGGGGCGGGCGCGGGGCGGCCGCATCGGGCCGCCGGAGGAAAGCGCGCTTTCCGCTCGCTCGGCGGCCTGGTAGAGGTTTGGCGCGTGGATTTTTTCGAGCAACTGCAACGGCATCTCTCCCCCGGCGACCTGGCCCGGATGCAGGCGTGGATGAGCGCCATGCCGCCCGAGCGGCAGGCCGCGATGCTGCAATTCGTGCTGGCCCGCGAGACCCATGCGCCGGCGGTCGGGGAGATGGCGCCCGACTTCGAGTTGCCGCGCAGCGGCGGCGGGGCCCCGGTGCGCTTGTCCGAACTGCGCGGTCGGCCGGTCGCGCTGATCTTCGGCAGCTACACCTGACCGCCGTTTCGTGTCCAGTCTGGGCACCTCGAGCACCTGTACCGACAGTACCGGGACCGCGTCGAGTTCTTCGTCGTCTACATTCGCGAGATGCACCCGACCGACGGCTGGCAGGTGGAGCAGAACATCACCGAGGGGGTCCTCTACGCCGACCCCCACACGGCGCGGGAGCGCGAGGCGATGGCGCAGACGTGCGCGCTCAACCTCACGTTGTCGATGCCCGTGCTGATCGACGACATGGCCAACTCCACCGACGAGAAGTACTACGCCCTGCCGGATCGGCTGTATCTGATCGGCGCCGACGGCCGCATCGCCTATCGCGGCGCACCCGGCCCGTTCGGCTTCGTCGCCGAGGAGCTGGGCGCCGCCATCGCGGCCTATCTCGGGTCGGCCTGATCGCCGCGCCATTGGTCCCGTAGCGGCGCGGGCCACCCGGCGCCGCCGGCGCGGCGCCTTCCGGGGCGGCAGGGCGGGCTCACGGGTCGGCGTCGGCACCCAGGCGGTCGAGGAACTCGCGCTGGGCCTCGATCATCAGCCGGCGAGCCTCATCGAGCGGATAGAAGCGGCACACGTCGTTCTCCGCATCGGGGTGTGTGCAGCGCCCGCGTGCGTCGATGTGCGCCGTGCTCTCCGGGTTCACGGTGGCGTGGAAGGCATGAACGATCTTGCCCGACTTCTGGCGCACCGATCCGAGGTCGGCACCGAGCGCGACGCGCAAGCCGGTCTCTTCCTCGGTCTCGCGCCGCGCTGCGTCGCGCAGTGATTCTCCCGCCTCGACCAGCCCCTTGGGGATACCGAACAGGGGCCGCTTGAAGGTCGCGCCGCGGGCGTGGACCAGCAACACCTCCGTGCCGCCCGGGCCGCGGCGGGTGACCACGCATCCGGCCGATACCACTGCCGGTGCCGTCGCGCCGGAGGAGCGCACCGCGGGGGATTCCCTTCGGATCTTCCCCGGCATTCAGTGCTTGCCGCAAGACACGGGCACTTCGTACAAGAAGTCGGGCTGGGCGGGAAATGAACTCTTCTACCGGCAGACGCGTAGCATCGCATTGGATATGATTCGGTTGGCATGACACGTCTGATCTTCGTCCTACTGGCCGGGCTGTTGCTGTACCTGTGGTGGCGACCGCCGCGCACCTGGAACCGCGGGCGCAAGAGTCCCCTGGCGCTGGCGGGGGTGGGGCTCCTGGCACTGGCCTACCTCGGCTGGCCCCTGGATCTCCTGCCGGATTTCACTCCGGTGGGGTTTTTCGATGACTTGGTGGTGCTGATCACGGCCGGCCTGTGGATCTATCAGCAGTGGCAGCAACGCCCGCGACCCACCGGGCCCACTGGCCCGCCGCCCCCTGTCGAGGAGGCGGAAGAGGCGTGGAATCCGCACCGGGTGCTGGGGCTGGAGCGCGATGCCTCGCGCGAGCAAATCGCCCGCGCCTATCGCGAGCAGATCAAGCGCTACCACCCCGACCGCGTCAGCGGCCTGGGCCCCGAGCTACAAGCGCTGGCGCACCGCAAGACGCTGGAGATCCAGCGCGCCTACCGCGAGCTCACCGCCGCCGGCTGAGTGGCACTCCAGCCAGCCACCGACTCGACGCGGCGCCGCGGAGGCCGCAGAACGTATCTGCGGCCTCCGCGTTCAGGTCCTCATCCGAAACAGCGCGGCTCACTGCGCCGGGCGATCGGAGAAGATGAACGTCGTGATGACGTCGATCGGTTGCGAGCTGATGCCGGGTTGGTTGAGTACCGGGACGCAGAACTGCAGGATGCCGGGGCCGTTCTCGGTCGACCACTGGTCGCATGAGAAGGCCTCGCCGTCTGCCTCCGTCGTCAGCGTCGCCCCGTCGTTGTTGTTGAAGTCGCGAATCTCGCAGCGCGAGTGCCCGGTGGTGAAGGCCAGGACGGTGCTAAAGCCGACCGCTTCCGGCTCGTCGCCGCACGGCGTGGCCCGCTCGGTGATGAACTCCGCCGGCAGCCCTTGGATGAGACCGTTCTCCGGGTCGGGAGAGATCAGGACGGCTCCCGGACCGCTGTCGCCGGGCAGCAGTGATGGCTCGAGGGGGCCGTTGCACACACCGTCTAGATCGACGATCCCACCGCGGGACGTGCACAGGTCCCGGCTGAGGCACTCTCCCCCTCCGGGGCAGGCTACCGGGTCGCCCGGGTCGCAGAGCTCCCCCGACCGTTCGCCGCCAGTGCAGCGGTCGACGACGCCGATGTTGTGGTCGATGGTGACCTGAAAGCCGAGCGGCACACCGCCGTTGCAAGAGACCAGGCCGGCCTGCCGGACCGGCAGTTGATCGCGCGGCACCTTGATGCAGAAGGCCAGGCTGACGGCCGGAATATTGAGCGACAGATACTCGGAGGTGTCGGTCACATCGAGGGAGGCGATGCCGGTCTGCGGATCGGGCACACCGGCGCTGAGATCGAGGGAGCCCTCGAAGCCGAAGGCAGGGAAGGGAGGAAATCCCGCCGCGATCTGGGTGAGAATGTGGCTGGCCGAAGGATCGAAAGAAAAGTGCCGGACACCGAGCGTGCCGGGAGGGGCGGGGCAGCCGTTGAGCAGATTGTTCACCGCGGTGACCAGTTGGCTGATGTCGAGCTCGACCTCGTCACTGTATGCCGGGCACTGCGACGGCTCCGCACTGCCGAGCAGGATGTTGACGCCCAGGATCAGCTCGTTGATCGCGACGCTGCCTTGCAGGTCGCAGTCGCCGACGCAGAAATCGCCGTGTGCGAGGGCCGGCTTCGACGACAGCAGGGCGGCAGCGGCGACGCTACACAAGGCGGTGGCGAAACGTGACATGCGGTCACTCCTCTCTCTGCATCTCTTCAATCTTGCATGAGGCTTCGCTGAACCCAAGCGAAAACGCGCCGCCCGCGGCGCGGTTTCCCTTCTCATGTGGGTAGGTCAACGGCGGGCGATTGGGTAGCACCAACCGCTCGAACGGCTGAAATCCAGGCCGCAACGGCCTATTTGCGCGGCAAACCGAGCACCCGCTGGGCGACGATGTTGCGCTGCACCTCGCTGGTGCCGCCGGCAATGGTCATCGAGCGGTCGTAGAGCAGTTGATAGGCCCAGCGCCCGGCGTCGGGCGCGTCGGTGTTCCACAGCAACGCCTCGATGCCCAACAGGTCGGCGCCGGCCTCCGAGCACTGCTGCGTGAGCTCGGTGGCCGAGAGTTTCATGGCGGCGGAGAGGTGCGGGTTGAAGCGGCCGCGCAAGTCGTCGGTCAGCGCCCGCAGGCCAGCCGCCTTGCCGATGCGGGCGCGGATCGCCAGCTCGGCGAGGCGCTGGCGCCACACCGCGTGACCCGTCAGCCCGCGGCGGCGTGCCAGGGCGAGCAACTGCGCCAACGCCCGATCGGTGCGAATCGCGCCGGCGATGCCGGTGCGCTCGTTGATCAGCGCCGAGCTGACGATCTCCCATCCCTGCCCCTCGGCGCCGAGGCGATTGGTCACCGGCACCTGGACCTCGTGCATGAACACTTCGCTGAACTCGCCGTCACCGGTGATCTGCCGGATGGGGCGGATCTCGACACCGGGTGAACGCAGGTCCATCAACAACACCGTCAGGCCTGCCCACTTCGGCCCATCGGACGAGGTGCGCACGAGCACGAAATACCAGTCGGAGAGGTGGGCGATGGTCGTCCACACCTTCTGCCCGGTGACGACGTAGACGTCACCGCGCCGCTCGGCGCGCGTCTGCGCCGCCGCCATGTCGCTGCCCGAACCGGGCTCGGAGTAGCCCGTGGCCCAGATCTCTTCGGCGTTGAGGATCTTGGGCAGGAAACGCCGCTGCTGCTCGGCGCTGCCGTAGGCGATGATCGCCGGGCCGACCCACCAGATCGCCATCGCGTTGATCGGCGCCGGGGCGTCGGCGCGCGCCAGCTCCTGGTTGAGAATCGCCTGCTCGATCGTACTCAAGGCGGCGCCGCCGTGCTCCGCCGGCCATCCGGCGCCGAGATAACCGGCGTCGTGCAGGGCGCGCTGCCAGGTTCGCGCCACCGCCGGATCGTGCGCCGCGGCGCGCGCCGGCGCGTGCGCCGCGATCCACTCGCGCACCGTGCGCCGGAAGGCCTCCTCCCGAGCCGTGTAGCCGAGGTCCATGGCGAGGTCGCGACGCTACCAACGGGCGCGCGCGATGCAAAGCCGGAGCCGCGTCCGCCCTCTCCCGCCTTGGCAGCGGGAGAGGGTTGGGGTGAGTGTCGACCTGCTCACAGCACCGCGGCGACGATGATGACGACCATGACGACGGCGAGCGCGGCTTTGATGACGAAGCCGAGCAGGCGCCCGCGCATCGCGGCCGCGCCGGTGGCGACGGCTTCGTCGAACGAGCCGCCCTCGCTGCGCACCGCCACCGCGGCCCCGGCAAACGCCCCGGCGAGCGCGCCCAGCAGCGCGCCCACTCCGAACAGGAGCGGCGCGCCGAGCAGACCGCCGACCAGCGCGCCGCCGAGGGCGCCGAGGGTGACGCGCCGCGACGGACGGCTGCTGGCCGCGCCGGCTCCACTGGCCACTAGCTCGAGCCCCTCGCCGACGACGGTTAGTCCGACCAGCCACCCGATGGTCGACCAGCCGACGCTGCTGAAGTCGGTCGCCCACGCATAGACGAACGCGCTGGCGGCGATGAGCAGCATCCCCGGGAGTCCGAGCACCAAGGCGAACAGCCCGAGCGCACAGCTCAGGAAGAGCAGGATGAGTCCGAGAACGTGCAGGGTCGAAGTCATCAACACGCGTGCAACCCCTTCACCGGTTCCCGTAGGGGCGCACGGCGCGCGGCCGCGGCAAGGGGGGGCATCTTATGAGATAGGGGCGCACGCCGTGCGCCCCTGCGCGCTCGTCAGTCGCCGCTCACTTGTTCAGCCAGGCGACGATGACGCCCATGATGACCGTGCCGATGGCGTCGAAGATGATCTGTTTGAGCGCCAGCGCTCCCGGCATCGGTTGGACCGAATAATAGATGAGATACATCGGCACGATCGCCAGCACCGCCACGGCCACGCCGTAGCGAATCCCCTGCGCCAAAAACGGCTTGTCTTCCTTGCCGTGGAGATAGATCCACACGAAGCCGACGGCGATGAAGACGTGCGCCAGCAGCATGGTCGGGAAGTAGGCGTCTGCCTCCGGCGGCTGGCGAAACAACCCGGGCAACTGGGCGTACTCCGAGCCGAGCAGGACGCCGTGGACGATGTACCCGAGGACCATGGAGACCAAGAAGATGACCGCGACCGAGGTGTAGAACCGCTTGTTCATCGCTTCCTCCTTCTGCAGCTGCGCCGGGGGACCGGGGATCGGGGATCGGAAACACCGCCCGGTCGACGTTGAAGCACATCAGGGCGATTCCTGTGACCGCTCCGTGGCGTGGGTTGACCGCCGACTCCTTCCGCTGCAGAAACTAGCACCCAGCCCCTGGTCCCTGGAACCGGCTCTCAATGTTCACCGGCCGCGCGCTGATCCCCGCTCCCCACGGCCATCTCGAGGCCATCTATCGGCCGGCGCGCGACGCCGCCGCGCGCGTCGCGCTCATCTTGCACCCGCATCCGCTGTACGGCGGCACGATGCACAACAAGGTCGTGTACCACACCGCGCGGGCGCTCGAGGAAGCCGGCATGGTGACGCTGCGCATCAATTTCCGCGGCGTCGGCGCCAGCACCGGCAGGCACGATGGCGGTCGCGGTGAGGTCGACGATGCCCGCTGCGGGCTGGATTTCCTGCTCTCCAAGCAGACGCGGGCGGAAACGGTTCTGGTGGCGGGCTTTTCCTTCGGTGCGGCCGTGGGCCTGCGCTTCGGCTGCGGCGACGCCCGGGTGTCCGACTTGATCGCCATCGGCACCCCGGTGCGCTGGCTCGATGCCTCCTTGCTCGCGAGCTGCGCCAAGCCGATGACCTTCATCCACGGTGGTCGGGATAACGTCGCGCCGCTGGCGGACCTGGCCGCGGCGCTCGATGCCGCGCCGCGCACCGCACCGACCACCCGGCGAGTCATCGCCGCCGCCGATCACTTCTTCGCAGGACACCTGGAGGAGCTACGCGAGGCCGTGACCGCGGCCGTGGTTGCGTAGGCCACCAGGGATTTGGGGCCGGGGGCCAGGGAACGGGGGCCAGGGATCGGGGATCAGGGGCTGAGAACCAGGCCGCCTTCCCTGATCCCCGAACCCCGGTCCCCGAACCCCGATCCCTGGCCCCCGTCCCCTGCTCTCCATCAACCAGTGGCTGGCGCTTTGCTTCCGCGCCAGGGAATAATGACCGCCATGCGCGTGCTGGTCTTCGATGCGTTCGCCGGCGTGAGCGGCGACATGACGGTGGGGGCGCTGCTGGCACTCGGCGTCGATCTCGAGCGCGTGCGCGCCGCGCTGGCAGAGCTACCGCTCGACGGCTACCGGCTGCAGGCGCGGACGCTCTCCGTGCACGGGATCACGGCCTGTAAGTTCGACGTCGAGCTCGACCACTACCCGCACGCGCACCGCCGCTACGCCGATATCCGTGCCATGATCGAGGGCAGCACCCTAGGCGAGCCGGCGAAGCGGACGGCCCTGGAGGTGTTCGCACATCTGGCCGCGGCCGAGGGACGCGTGCACGGCGTGGCGGCGGACGACGTGACCTTTCACGAAGTCGGGGCGATCGACTCGATCGCCGACATCGTCGGCGCGGCGGTCGCGCTGGCGTCGCTCGCGGTCGAGCGGGTGTACGTCTCGACCCTGCCGCTCGGCTCCGGCACCGTGCCATCGCAACACGGGGTCATCCCCGTGCCGGCGCCGGCGACGGTGGAGCTGCTGCGCGGCTTCCCGGTGCGGGTCGGCGACGGCATCGGCGAGCTGGTCACACCGACCGGCGCCGCGATCGTCGCGGCGCTGGCGCGGCCGGCGGAGCCACCGCCGGCGATGCGCGTCGAGGCCGTCGGCTACGGGGCCGGGACGCGGACCATGGCCGATCGCCCGAACCTCCTGCGCCTGCTGTTGGGCGAAGCGGTGGTCTCGACGGCACGAGACGAGCTGCTGGAGATCGCCGCGACCATCGACGACGCCAACCCCGAGCTCTATGCGCACGCCCTCGACGCCGTGTTCGCGGCCGGGGCGCGCGACGCCTGGTTGGTGCCGGCGCAGATGAAAAAACAGCGCCCGGGCGTCGTGCTGCATGCGCTCGCCGACGCCACCGCGCACACCGCCGTGACGGCGGCGCTGCTGCGCGAGACCACGGCCATCGGCGTGCGCTTCCACCCCGTGCAGCGGGTCGTGCTGCCGCGGCGACAGATCACCGTCGAGACCCCGTACGGAGCGCTGCGGGTGAAAGTCGCGCGCGCCCCGGACGGCACGCCGAACATCGCCCCGGAACACGACGACTGCCGTCGTGTCGCCAACCAACGCCGCGTGGCACTGAAGCTGGTGTATCAAGCCGCGATCGCCGCCGCCTTGCAGCAGGTGGGCGAGCGAGGCGAGGGCGACACCTGCAAGCTGTAGCCGCGGGACCTGTGCCCGCCGGCAGCGCACCGCGCTGCCCGGCGGGGCGGGGTGCGGCAAACGGGGACACGATGTCTGCCGCCGACCACCGCCGGTCGCATCGCGCCGCCTCACCGGCGGGCGCGCGTCCGGCGGCTACAGCGCACCGATGCGCCGTGCCCCCCGCACACCAGGCCTTGAGGGCGACACCGCGCTCGGCCATCGCAGCCGGGACCTGCAAGCCGTAGCCGCGGGACCTGTGCCCGCCGGCAGCGCACCGCGCTGCCCGGCGGGGCGGGGTGCGGCAACGGGGACACGATGTCTGCCGCCGACCACCGTCGGTCGCATCGCGCCGCACCGCCGCCACTCGGCGCCGCGCCGCGCCGCCGGCGGGCACAAGTCCCGCGGCTACAGCCCGCACCCTATGCGCGGTGACCCAGCGCAGCGGCCGACATGCGGTGCCAGCATCACGCCCGCTCTTCCTCCGCCAGCAACGCGTCGAGGTCGAGGCTGCGCTCGGCGACCGCCGCCAGGCGGGTGCGATCCGCCTCGGTGCACTCCACCTCGCCGAGCCAGGGCAGCACGCCGAGGGACGGGCCCAGCACTTCGGCCAGCAGGGCGACGTTGGTCGCCGTCGCCAGATCGGCCTCCGCGCCGAGCGTGTTGACGACGTACCCGGCGAGGCGCAGCCCGGCGGCTCGAGCGCAGCGCACGGTCATGGCGGCGTGGTTGACGCAGCCCAGGCGGTTGCCGACGACGAGCAGCAACGGCAGCGCGCAGGCCGCGGCGAGGTCGGCGAACGTCGTCCCGTCGGTGAGCGGGGCCAACAAGCCGCCCGCGCCCTCGATGAGGCCGAGCTCGCAACGGTGCCGGAAGCGCTGCACGGCCGCGGTGATGTCGGCGAGCGCGAGGGCCTGCCCGCTGCGGCGCGCCGCCAGCGCCGGGGCCAGTGGATCGGTGAAGCGGAACGGGCAGACGATGTCGATGGGATCGGCGCGCGCCGCGAACCACCGCCCGCGCACAGCATCGGCGGCGACCAGCGCCCCCGTCGCGTCGTGCGCACAGCCGGTCTCCACCGGTTTCATCACCCCGACGTCGAGCCCGCGCTGCCGCAGCGCCGCGGCGATGGCGCAGGTCACCATCGTCTTGCCGATGCCGGTGTCGGTGCCCGTGACCAGGTAGCACGGTCCCACCGGTTGTGTCGTCGTCTTCACGCGACTGCGACGCGGACCGACTCGGCGGTGACGCGCACGAGCCGTTCGAGCTCGTCGGCGGTGATGCTGAGCGGTGGCATGAGAATGATGACGTTGCCGAGCGGGCGCAGCAGGACGCCGCGCTCGCGGGCGGCGCGACCGACGCGCTGGCCGATCTTCAGCGCCGGGTCGAACGGGGTGCGACGGGCGACGTCGCGCACCAGCTCGATACCCACCATCAACCCCCACTGGCGCACGTCGCCGACGTGCGCCAGGTGGCCGATCAGCTCCGCCAGCATGCCGGCCAGATGGCGGCTGCGGGCGGCCGCGCGTTCGACCACGCCTTCGCGTTCGAAGATCTCGAGGTTGGCGAGCGCCACGGCACAGCCGAGCGGGTTGCCGGTGTAGGTATGGCCGTGAAAGAAGGCCTCGAAACGCTCGTACGGAGCGAGGAAGGCGTCGAAGATCTCCTCGCTGGCGAGCGTCGCGGCGAGCGGCAGATAGCCACCGGTGATGCCCTTGCCGAGGCACAGCAGATCGGGTTCGATCCCCTCGTGGTCGACGGCGAACATCTCGCCGGTACGGCCGAAGCCGGTCGCCACTTCGTCACAGATGAACAGCGCGCCGTGACGTCGCGTCAGCGCCCGCAGGGCCGGGAGGTAGCCGAGCGGCTGCGCCCACATACCCGCGGCGCCCTGCATCAGCGGCTCGATGATGAGCGCGGCGATCGCGTCGCCGTGGGCGGCGAAGGCCGCTTCGGCGGCGGCGAGCGCGGCGGCGAGGGCCGCCTCGGGCGTGTGCTGGCGCTGCCAGCGAAAGACGTGCGGCGGGTCGATGCGCAGCGCCGGCGTCAGCACGGGGCGGAAGAAGCGGTGAAAGGTGTCGCTATAGCCGACGCCGACGGCGCCGAGCGTATCGCCGTGATACGCCTCGGTGTGGGCGACGAAGCGGGTGCGCCGCGGCTCGGCGCGCAGCGCCGAGTACTGCAGCGCCAGCTTGAGGGCGATCTCGACCGCCGTGGCGCCCGCATCGGAGTAGAAGACGCGGGTCAGCGAGGCCGGCGTCAGCTCGACCAAGCGCTTGGCGAGCACGGTGGCCGGCACGTTGGAAAGGCCGAGCATGGTCGAATGAGCGATGCGATCGCACTGCGCTTTCAACGCCGCGTCGAGCTCGGCCTTGCGATGTCCGTGCACGTTGCACCACAGCGACGACACGCCGTCGAGATAGCGCCGGCCCTCGGTGTCGATCAGGTCAT
>CAYYWP010000025.1:0-31584 GCA_964475125.1 uncultured Binatia bacterium (SeqCode)
GGTGAAGGACGCCGCCTGATCATCCCCTTCGATCCACAACATTTGACAATACCTCAAGCCCGACGCCGCGGAGCCAGTGAGACCTACCGACAATGGCACGGCAAGAACGCAGTCACACCACCTCGAGCGAAGGTGCCGCATCATGATGGCTACCCGGGTCGGGAGCCGCCCGACCAGCCGCCGCGCGCGCCAGGGGCCAGTGTCCATCAGAGAACTCACTGGCCGCGAGGCCGTAGCTGCTCGGCGATCACTCTCGCCTCGTGCCTGCCAAGTTTGTCGAGCATTTTCGTGCGGGAACAGCCTCGAGCCGTCAGTACCCGAGACCGCTCCAGCTGGTGTGCGTACACGAGGTACGAAGCACCGTGCTGGAAGATTACAGGGCAGTCACAAGTTCCCTCGCACGCGCCGTCCATTACGACGACCTCGTCACCTTCACCGCCTTTCAACCACTCTGACACCTCAAATGTGGCCCGACGCTGCGGCCGCGGCTTGGCGCGGCTGCGCTCGGCGACTTCGTAGTGCTTGACGCGCCCGACAAAAACCGCGCTGGCGTCGTTAAACGCCATCAACAGGGACTGCTCCGACCCGCAACCGCTACAGCCGAAGCTGAGAAGAGGGTCGCCGTGATCGAGTATCTCGACGCCTGTCTCGGTGACGAAGAACGCTCGTGCATTGAATTCCAGCCAGTCTCCACATTCAACATGGTAAACCCACCCAGGACGGAGTGGTTCAGGTGGTGTCCTGAGAGGGTCGACCTGGATGTATCCCGGGGGGACCTTGCCGTAAACCACGAGATCTGTCCGGCGCGCATCGTTGGTACGAATCGCCCACGTCGTATTCCACCTATCGTCTACCCACACCTTCAGGGTGGGAAGCGGCACGTTTCGCCTGCGTGCGTCAACGAAGGACTCGCGGCGGTATCGCGTGAACCTGAATTCTCCGCCGACCCTTTCGACGTCGCAGTGATGGGACGGCTGCCAGCCGACGCCGGTAGCCGGTGCCAGCGCCAGGACGAACGGAGCGATGAGACCACCGAGTCGTGTTGCGCTCACGCCCTGGCGGAGGGTCCACGGCATACCGGAAGGCTAAACCGATCGGCTGGGCCCCGGCAACCGGCGTACCGGGCACTGGGGAACTCTCTCCATCCGCGTTCGTCGGTGGCGTCCGTCCGCTCTTCGCGTCCCCTTCCGCGGCCCCGATCGACCCGACATAATCCTCGCCGGTGTGTTATCGCGTCGCTCTCATTCTCTGCGGTGTGCTTGCCGCGCTGGCGCTGGTAGAGGTGCTGTTGCGCCTCAGCGGCCGCATTCCGGAGGTCGCCAACCCGCTGTACAACTTTCACGTCTCCGACCCGGTTCTCGGCTGGCGCGGTAAGCCCGACGTGCGGATGCGCTTTCGGCGGCCGGACTTCGATGCCTTGGTGGCGAACGACGCCGCCGGCCGGCGCATTCCCGATCCCGCCCCCCCAGCCGATGCCGCACGCCGGATCCTCGTTCTCGGCGACTCCTTTACCTGGGGCTGGGGGGTCGGGCAGGGCGAGGTGTTCACCGACCACCTGCAACGCGCGTTGCCCGACCTGGCGGTGATCAATCACGGCGTCAACGCCTACGGCACCGGGCAGGAATACCTGTTGCTCCAGCGCGAGCTCGCCAGCCGCCGGTATGACCTGGTCCTGTTGATGTTCTTCTTCAACGACGTCAACGACAACGTCACGCCGCGCAGCGGCCGGCGGCCGTTGTTCACCGTCGCCGGCGGCCAACTGGTGCCGCCCCGGGCACCGGCCCGCCCGTTCGGGGGCGCGGTGCATCTCTGGCTCAAGGATCACAGCCTGGCCTATCGCCTCATCGACTACTGCGCCGGGATGCTGAAACACGGCGCCGGCGAGCTCCCGCGACCGAAAGAGGCGCCAGCGGATGCGGCCGCCATCGCCTACACCGATCTACCCGGTGCAACGGTCACGCAGCATCTGATCGGCGCGATGGCCGAGGCCTGCCGAGCCCACGGGGCCAGGTTCGCCGTCGTGTACGTCCCGCAGCGCAGCGAGTTGAACCCGCAACGGACGCTGCCCGAGGCGCGCGCCGTGCACGCCCTGGCGCGCGACGCCGCCGCGCTCAGCGGCGTGCTGTTCATCGACCTGACCTCGGCGTTCGTCGAGGCGCGGGGACGCGGTGAAGAGGTGTACTTCCCGCACGACGGCCACTGGACGCCGGCCGGGCATGCGCTGGCGGCGCGCACGCTGCAGGCGACCGGCCTATTCGCGGGCTTGTGACGACGCGAGCCGGGATTCTCGACCCGCCTGGCTCCGGCCCGGCGGGCCTCTTCCGTGGTGGGGGTCGACCCGGCATAATCCCTGCGATGTCCGCTGTCATCGATAGCCAGGGCCGGCCGCTCAGGAACCTGCGCCTATCGGTCACCGACCGCTGCAACCTGCGCTGCGCTTACTGCATGCCAGAGGAGTCGTACGTCTGGCTGCCGCGCGATGACATCCTGCACTTCGAGGAGATCAGTGCCCTGATCGACTGTTTTACCGACCTGGGCGTCGATCGCGTGCGGCTGACCGGTGGCGAGCCGTTGCTGCGCCAGGGGCTGTCGAATCTGCTGCGCCTGTTGGCGGCCAAGCCGGCGCTACGGGACATCGCCCTGACCACCAACGGCGTCCTCCTCGGCGAACAGGCCCCGGCGCTGCGGGCCGCGGGCCTGCACCGCGTGACGGTCAGCCTCGATACCTTGCGTCCGGATCGCTTTCGCGCCCTGACCCGGCGCGACACGTTGCCGCAGGTCCTGGCCGGCATCGCCGCGGCCGACGCCGCCGGCTTTCGCCCGCTCAAGCTCGATACCGTGGTCATGCGCGGGGTGAACGAGGACGAGGTGGCCGACCTGATCGAGTTCGCGCGCCCGTACGGCGCCGAAGTGCGCTTCATCGAATACATGGACGTCGGCGGGGCGACGCAGTGGTCGTTCGACAAGGTGCACTCACGTGACGCGATCTTGGCAGACCTGACCCGCCGCTACGGGCCGATCGAGGCGCTGCGCGAGGAGGGCTCGGCACCGGCGGACCGCTATCGCCTGGCCGACGGCACGCTGTTCGGCATCATCGCCTCGACGACGGCGCCGTTCTGCCGCGCCTGCGACCGCGCCCGCCTGACCGCCGACGGCATGTGGTACTTGTGTCTGTACGCCCGCCTCGGCACCGACCTGCGCGGCGCCCTGCGCCGCGGCGCCTCGCGAGAGGAGATCAAGGCCATGATCAGCGGGCGCTGGCAGCGGCGCGACGACCGCGGGGCGGAACGCCGCCTGGCCGAGCGCGACCGCGCTGCCCTGCTGCCGCGAGGTGAGCTGCGCGACGACCCGCACCTCGAGATGCATACGCGCGGCGGCTGATCCGTGTACCGGCGTATTGCTCTCGCCGTCGGCGGCGTCCTCGTCGCGCTCGCGTTGGTGGAGGTGCTGTTGCGGCTGAGCGGCGGCATCCCGGAGGCGGCCAACCCGCTGCACAGTTTCCACACCTCCGATCCGATCCTCGGGTGGCGCGGCAAGCCCGAGGTGAAGAAACGCTTTCGCCGGCCGGACTTCGACGCCCTGGTCGTGCACGATGCGGACGGCTGGCGGCTTCCCGATCCCGCCCCGCCTGCCGACCCCGTCCGCCGCGTCCTCGTCCTCGGCGACTCGTTCACCTGGGGGTGGGGCGTCAGCCAGGGCGAGCTGTTCACGGATCACCTGCAGCGCGCCCTCCCCAACGCCGCGGTGATCAACCGGGGCGTCAACGCCTACGGAACCGGCCAACAGTACCTGGTGTTGCAGCGCGAGCTCGCCGTACACCACTACGACATGGTCGTGCTGATGTTCTTCTTCAACGACGTCGGCGACAATGAAGATGGTCACAGCGGCCGGCGTCCGCTGTTCACGGTCGCCAAAGGCCAGCTATCGGGGCCGCAGCCGCCGACGCGGCTCATGCGCGGCAAGTTTCAGACCTGGCTCAAGGACCACAGCCGCGCCTTTCAGCTTGCCGACTACGCCTTTGGAGCGCTGAAGCACCGCCCAGGCGAGCCGCCGCCGCCCGCCGAGGCGTCGCCGGATGCGGCCGAGATCGACTATGCCTCGCTGCCAGGTGCCGCCGTCACCGAGCGCCTGGTGCAGGCGATGGCGGAGGCGTGCAAGGCGCGCGGTGCCGGTTTCATCGTCGTCTACGTCCCACATCGCAGCGAGCTCGGCGGTCTGCGCACGCTGCCGGCCGTGCGCGCGGTCCACACCCTGGCGCGCGACGCGGCGATGGTCAGCGGCGCGCCGTTCATCGATCTGACCCCGGCGTTCGCCGAGGCGCTGCAGCGCGGGGATGTGGTCGTCTTTCCCCACGATCAACACTGGACGCCGAGTGGGCACGCGCTGGCTGCCCGCACCTTGCTCGCCACCGGCCTGTTCTCAGCGGCGCGCCAACCGGATCCGCTGCTCAGTCCCAGGCGCAGGCGCCAGGCCGGTGCGGGATCGGTCGGCAACTCGCGCGATCGCGCCAATGACGGCGATCGCGTCGGCTCAGGCGTGGCAGACGGCGCCGGCGGCATCGATCAGCGCCTCGACCCGGACGCGGTTTCGCCGTGATCGCGACCGCGCCCGGCTGACTGGCGACGGCATGTGGTATCGGTGCCTCCACGCCTACCGCGGCGTCTGACCCGTGCGCGCTCGTATCGCTCTCATCGTCTGCGGCGCGCTCGCCGCGCTGCTGCTGATCGAGGGACTGCTGCGCCTGAGCGACCGCGTTCCGGACGTCACCAACCCTGAGTACAGCTTCCACGCCTCCGACCCCGTCCTCGGCTGGCGCGGCAGCCCCGACCTGAAGCTGCGTTTTCGCCGCACCGATTTCGACGTGCTGGTGGCTCACGACGCAGACGGTTGGCGCATTCCCGATCCCACGCCCCCGCCCGATCCCGCCCGCCGGATTCTCGTCCTCGGCGACTCTTTCACCTGGGGGTTCGGAGTGGGGCAGGGCGAGCGGTTCACCGATCACCTGCAGCGCGCTCTCCCCGACAGCGCGGTGGTCAACCGCGGCATCAACGGGTACGGCACTGGCCAGGAGTTTTTGGTGCTGCAACAGGAGCTCGCCGCGCAGCGCTACGATCTCGTCGTGCTGATGTTCTTCTTCAATGACGTCGCCGACAATCAGGACCCGTACGGCGGGCGCCGGCCGCTGTTCACCCTCGCCGACGGGCGGCTCGTGGCGCCGCAGGCGCCGGTCCGACCGCTGCCGGCTGCACTCGGGACGTGGCGGCTCAAAGACTACAGTTTCGCCTACCGTCTGATCGACTACGTCGCCGACGTGCTGAAGGGCGGCAAGCGAGGACTGCCGGAGCCGGGGGAAGCACCGACCGGCACGGCCGAGGTCGATTACAGGTCCCTGCCCGGTGCGGCGATCACCGAACGCCTGGTGCAAGCGATGGCTGAGACGTGCAAAGCCCACGACACCGCCTTCGTCGTCGTCTACATTCCACAGCGCGGCGAGCTCGCCGGCCAGGACGCGCCGCCGGAGGTGCGGGCCGTGCATACGCTGGCACGCCAAGCCGCGACGGTGAGCGGCGCGCCGTTCATCGATCTGACACCGGCCCTTGACCAGGGGGTGCGGCGCGGCGAAGCGCTCTACTTCACCCATAACTCGCACTGGACACCGGCTGGGCACGCGCTGGTAGCGCGCACCTTGCTGGCCACCGGGTTGCTCTCAGAGACGCGACGCCCCGGACCCGGGATCCCTGATCTGCGGCGTCGCGGCGCGCAGCAGGCCGGCGGCGGCGCTGCAGGGGTCGGCAGCTTGCAAGATCGCGCCGATGACCGCCACCCCGTCGGCGCCGGCGCGGCAGACGGCGCCGGCGCTGGCGGCGTCGATGCCACCGATCCCGAGCAGCGGCAGTGAGGTCCGAGCCCGTGCCCGGGTGAGCGCGGCGAGACCCAGCGGCGGACCGTAGACGCGCTTGGCGGGGGTGTCGAAGAGCGGCCCGAAGACGGCGAAGTCGGCCCCGGCCGCCGCCGCCGCGGCGACGTCATCGGCATGGTGACACGAGACGCCGACGAGGCGCCGCGGCCCGAGCAGCGCGCGCGCGTCGGCGACCGAGAAGGAGTGTCCCGGCAAGTGGATCCCGTCCGCCGCCACCGCCAGGGCGACATCGATACGGTCGTTGATCAGCAGTGCGGCGCCCGCCTCGCGGGTCAGATCGCGCAGCCTCTGGGCGAGCGCCAGAAACTGGCGCGTCGCGAGGCCGGGCTCGCGCAACTGCACGGCGCGAATGCCGCCGCGCAGCGCCGCGCCGACCACGTCACTGAACGCCCGACCGCCGGTCCGCGAGCGATCGGTGACCAGGTAGACGCCCCAGGACTGCGGAGCAGGGCAGCCGCAGTCCGAGACCCGGCCCACTCGGCCCAACGTCCCCATTTCTTTCCAGCCGGCCCACTCGGCCCAACGTCCCTAATCTTCTCTTCACCCGATCAGGCCGTCGAGCGGGCTCGAGGCGGTAGCGTAGAGCTTGCGCCCGATACGGCCGGCGAGGAACGCCTTGCGGCCGGCCGCGACCGCCAGGCGCATGGCCTCGGCCATGAGGACGGGGTGCTTGGCGCCGGCGATGGCGGTGTTCAGCAACACCGCATCGCAGCCCAGCTCCATGGCGATGGCGACGTCGGAGGCCGTGCCGACGCCGGCATCGACGATCACCGGCACCCGGCTCTGTTCGAGGATGATGCGGATGTTGTACGGGTTGCGGATGCCGAGCCCGGAGCCGATCGGCGCCGCCAGCGGCATGACGGCGGCGCAGCCGAGGTCGGCCAGGCGCTGCGCGGCGACGGGATCGTCGGTGATGTAGGGCAGGACGGTGAAGCCCTCCTGGACCAGCACGCGCGCGGCCTCGATGGTCGCCGGCATGTCCGGGAAGAGGGTCTTCTCGTCGCCGATCACCTCGACCTTCACCAGCGCGCCGATGCCGGCCTCGCGCGCCAGGCGGGCGGTGCGCACGGCGTCGGCGGCGGTGTAACAGCCCGCGGTGTTGGGCAGGATGGTGATGCGGGACAGGTCGAGGTGGTCGAGCAGGTTTTCCCGGCCGGGATCGGTGATGTTGACGCGCCGCACCGCCACGGTGACGATCTCGGCCCCCGAGGCGTCGACGGCGGCGCGCGTCTCGGCGAAGTCGCGGTACTTGCCGGTGCCGACGATGAGCCGCGAACCGTAGGTCTTGCCGCCGAGCTCGAAGCGGTCCGGGGCGTCGGGCATGGGGTTCATCCTCCGCCGATGAACTGCACGACCTCGACCACGTCGCCGTCGCGCAGCCGGCGCTGCGCAAACGCGTCACGCGGCACGATGTCGAGGTTGATCTCGACCGCGATGCGCCGCTCCCCCAAGCCGAGCTCGCGTATCAGATCGTCCACCGTCACGCCGTCGCGCAATTCGCGCGCGTCACCATTCAGCGTCACGCGCATGAGCGAGGCTTAGTTGGCGTGCGGTTTCTTTACAAGAACGGGGGTGTCTGGTAGGCGAGCCGCAGCGGTTTTTCGGCCGCACTGCACGACACAACACGAGACAGCAGCGAGTTCCAGATGGGCGATGCGTGGCACTGCCGTGTCGTTCCGCGGCCGTCGCGCGCGCCGGTCGCGCCGCGGACGCAGGGGCGGGCGTGGGCTGGGCCAGCAGGGACGGGAGGGACACATGGGTCGCATCGAGCGGGCGCTGATCAGCGTCAGTGACAAGGCGGGCCTGATCGACTTCGCCCGCGGGCTGCACGAGCTCGGCGTGCAGATCCTGTCCACCGGGGGAACCGCGAAGGCGCTCGACGCGGCGGGCATTCCGGTGGTCCAGGTGAGCGACTTCACGGGCTCGCCCGAGATCCTCGACGGGCGGGTGAAGACCCTGCACCCGAAGATCCACGGCGGGCTGCTGGCGCGGCGCGACGACGCCGCGCATCGCGCCCAGATGGCGGCCAACGACATCAAGCCGATCGACCTGGTGGTGGTGAACCTCTATCCATTCGAGGCGACGGTGGCGAAGCCGGGGTGCACGCTCGAGGATGCGATCGAGAACATCGACATCGGCGGTCCGTCGATGATTCGCTCGGCGGCGAAGAATCACCACGACGTCGCCGTGCTCACCGACGCGGTCGATTATCCCGCCGTGCTGGCGGAAATGCGCGCCAACGGCGGCGCGCTGTCGAACGCGACGCGCCAGCGCTTGGCGCGGCGCGCCTTTCAGACCACGGCGCGCTACGACGGGGCGATCGCCGACTGGCTCGGGGCGCGCGAGTGTACCGCCGAGGCGCCGTTCGGCGAGACCATGCACCTGGCGCTGCGCAAGGCGCAGGATCTGCGCTACGGCGAGAACCCGCACCAGAAGGCGGCGCTGTACGGTGAGTTCTTCGCCGTCATCGAGCAGCTCCATGGCAAGGAGCTGTCGTACAACAACCTGCTCGATACCAACGCCGCGCTCTGGCTCATGCGCGAGTTCCTCGGCGGGCCGCCGGCCGTGGCCATCCTCAAGCACAACACGCCGTGCGGCGTGGCGACCGGGGCGAGCGTGGCCGACGCCTATCGGGCGGCCTACGCGACCGACCCGGAGTCGCCGTTCGGCGGCATCCTGATCGCCAACCAGACCTGGACGCTGGAGCTCAGCCAGGTCGTCGACGAGATCTTCACCGAGGTGTTGATCGCCCCGGCCTTTGCCGCCGAGGCGCTGGAATTCCTCAAGGGCAAGAAGAACCGCCGCCTGATGCTGTGGAAGCCCGACGCCATGCAGGGGTCGGTGCGCGAGATGCGCAGCGTGGTGGGCGGCCTGCTGGTGCAGGATACCGATCGCGCCATGGAGGATGCCGCCGGCGCGCCGGCGGTGACCAAACGGCAACCGAGCGAGCGCGAACGGGCCGCCATGGCGTTCGGCCTCAAGGTGGTCAAGCATGTCAAGTCGAACGCCATCGCCTTCGTGCAGGCTGACCGCACCCTGGCCCTCGGCGGTGGCGCCACCTCGCGCGTCGACCCGGTGCACGCGGCGCGCGCCAAGGCGGGGCGCGTCGGTGTCGCGCTGCAGGGCTCGGTGCTGGCCAGCGATGCCTTCTTTCCCTTTCCCGACGGCATCGAAGAAGCGGCCGCCGCCGGTGCGACGGCCATCATCCAGCCCGGCGGCTCGATGCGCGATGCCGACGTCATCGCCACCGCCAACCGTCTCAACCTGGCGATGGTCTTCAGCGGGGTGCGGCATTTCCGCCACTGAGGCGGCGCGGCGCGCCGCCTCGCGCGCATCGCGCATCGCTGATCGCCCATGGTCTGAGGCGGAGGGTGGGGCCCTGCGATAAGCGATACGCGATAGGCGATACGCGAATGAAAGTACTCGTCATCGGCGGCGGCGGCCGTGAGCATGCGCTGGTGTGGAAGCTGCGGCAGTCGCCGCGGGTCGAGCACGTCTGGTGCGCGCCCGGCAACGCGGGCATCGACGAGCTGGCAGAAGCGGTGGCGCTCGATGCCGGCGACGTGCCGGCGATCGTCGACTTCGCCGTGCGCCACGGCGCGGACCTGGTGGTGCCCGGCCCCGAGCTGCCGCTCACGTTGGGGCTGATCGATGCGCTGCGAGCGGCCGGGGTGCGCGGCTTCGGACCCACCCAGGCGGCGGCGCAGCTCGAGGGCAGCAAGGCGTTCGCCAAGGAGCTGATGCGGCGCTGTCAGGTGCCGACGGGTTTCTTCTCGACCTTCACCGATGCCGACGAAGCCGTGCGCTACGTGCACGAGGTCGGGGCCCCGATTGTCGTCAAGGCCGACGGCCTGGCCGCGGGCAAGGGCGTGATCGTCTGCCAGAGCATCGCCGAGGCCGAACAGACGATCGACCAGGTCATGCGCTGGCGCGTCTTCGGCGAGGCGGGAGCGCGGGTGGTGGTGGAGGAGTTTCTGGTCGGTGAGGAGGTGTCGTTCATGGCCGTGAGCGACGGCCAGACGGTGTTGCCGCTGGCTTCCTCCCAGGACCACAAACGGCTCAATGACGGCGATCAGGGACCCAACACGGGCGGCATGGGGGCGTACTCGCCGGCTCCGGTGATGACACCGGCGCTGCACGAGCAGGTCATGCGCGAGATCATGACACCGGTCGTGCGCGGCCTCGCCGAGCGCGGCATCGTCTACACGGGCGTGTTGTACGCCGGGCTGATGATCACCGATGCGGGGGCGAAGGTGCTGGAATTCAACTGTCGCTTCGGCGATCCGGAGTGCCAGGCCTTGCTCATGCGCTTCACCGGCGACATTGCTACTTTCATGGAGGCAGCGGCCGATGGCCGGCTGTCCGAGGTGGCGCCGAGCTGGGACCCGCGCGCCGCGGTGTGCGTCGTCTTGGCCGCCGGTGGCTACCCTGGAAACTACGATCGCGGTCGGCCGATCCGGGGTCTCGAGCGGCTGCGCGGCTGGGCAAACGGCATGGTCTTCCACGCCGGAACGGCGCGCCGCGACGGAGCGGTGGTCACCAACGGCGGCCGCGTGCTCGGCGTCACGGCGCTGGGGGCTGGGGTGACCGAGGCGGTCGCGGAGGCGTATAAGGCGATCGAGGGGATCCACTGGGACGACATGCATTGCCGGCACGACATCGGCCGGCGGGCCGTGGAGCGAGAGCGATGACAGCCAACAGCGCACGGGTCGCCGTGCTCATGGGTAGCGACAGCGACTGGACGGTCATGAAGGGGGCGGCGGACCGCCTGGCGGCGTTCGGGGTCGAGTGCGAGGTGCATGTCATGTCCGCCCATCGCACCCCGGCGCGGGTGAGCGAGTACGTCAGCGCCGCTCCGGCACGCGGTATCGCCGTCTTCATCGTCGGTGCCGGGGCGGCGGCGCACCTGGCGGGTGTGGTCGCTGCCCACACGACCCGGCCGGTGATCGGCGTTCCGCTCGACGCCACCAGCCTCAAGGGTCTCGACGCACTGCTCGCTACGGTGCAGATGCCGAGCGGTGTGCCGGTGGCGACGGTGGCCGTCGGTGGGGCGGAGAACGCCGGCATCCTGGCGGCGCAGATCCTGGCCCTTGCGGACGCGGCCTTGGCAGCCAAGCTGGACGACTTCAAACGCGAGATGGCAGTCAAGGTCGCCGACAAGGACGCCAAGTTGCAACGCTCGCGGTAGGCGCGCTGCGATCGGATGACGGCATGATCGACCTCCGCCCGTTTCGGGCCCTGCATTACGATCCGCGCGCCGCTGGCCGGTTGGCCGACGTCATCGCGCCGCCCTACGACGTGATCGATGCGGCGCAGCTCGACCGCCTCTACGCCCGCAGCCCGTTCAACGTCGTGCGCCTGATCCTCAACCGCTCCGCCGACCGCTACGCCGCCGCCGCCGCCGATCTGGCCGATTGGCGAGCCCGCGGCGTGCTGGTGCAGGACCGCGAGCCCTGCCTGTACTTCTACGTGCAGGATTTCGCCCTCGCCGACGGCAGTCGCCACCGGCGCAGCGGCTTGCTGGCCGCGGTCCGCCTGCAACCCTTCAGCGCCGGGAACATTCTGCCGCACGAGCGAACCTTTCCAAGCGCCAAGGCGGACCGTCTGAAGTTGATGACCGCCTGCCGGACCAATCTCAGCCCGATCTTCGGCATCTACCCCGGGGGCGACGCGGCCGTCGCCCCGGCACATGCGCTGGCGCAGTCGAGTCCGGCGTGGCTCGACATCGAAGAAGGCGACGAGCGCCATCGCGTCTGGCGCCTGACCGAGGCCGCGATCGTCGAGCCCGTCGTCGAGGCGCTGCGCGCCAAGACGGTGTTCATCGCCGACGGCCACCACCGCTATGAGACCGCGTTGACCTATCGCGACCAGCGCCGCGCCGCCGGCGACAGTGATCCCGAAGCGCCGCACAACTTTCTCCTCATGTACCTGTGCGCCATGGACGACCCCGGCTTGGTGGTGCTGCCGACCCATCGGCTGTGGCAGGGGGCGTTCGACGGTGCCGCGTGGGCGAAGGTGAGCGAGGCCTTCGCCTTCACCCCCTGCGCGGCCGGACAGCTGGCCGCTCGCCTGGCGGGCGAAGCCCCGGGCGCGATCGGGCTGCATGCGCCCGCGCGCAGCGGGATCCTGCGCGTCAAGGATCGCGCCGCCGTCGACCGTGCCCTGCCGGAGTTGGCGCCGATCATCCGCCATCTCGAGGTCGCGCTGCTCGACGCCTTTCTGCTCGGCCACGTGCTCGGTATCGATTGCGTGGCAGCCGGCCAGGACGGTCGGCTGCGCTACACGCACGACGACCGCGAGGCCCTCGGCGCGCTCGAGCGCGACGGCGTGCAGGCGGCGTTTCTCCTCCCGGCGCCGCGCATGGCCGACGTCGCTGCAGCGTGCCTGGCCGGCCAGACCATGCCGCAGAAGTCGACCTACTTCTTCCCCAAACTGAAAAGCGGGCTCGTCTTCCACCTGCTCGACGCCGATGCCTGAGGCAGCGGCGGGCGAGGAGTTCAGTCCCGACGAGCGACGGCGCCTGGCGCCTTACTTCACCAACCTCGACCGGCCCGTCTTCGCCCTGCGCAACCTCCCCGAAGTGGTGAAGGCGGCGCTGTTCGCGCGCTACTCGCGCTCGCCCAAGTCCCTGCGGCGCCTCTTTCTGGACGAGTTTCTCGACGGCGTCGGCGCCGATCTGGAAAAATCGGCCGTCGGTGTGCGCCGCTCGCAGCAGCTCTTCGAGCGTGTGCTGGCCGACTACGGGGACGATTCGGTGGCCCAGCTCGGCGGCGCCCACATCGCGGTCGAGGGAGCCTCTAATTTGCTCACCAAGGCGCTCGAGTGGGGGCGGCTGATGGCCTACCTCGAGCAGTCGACTCGTTACGTGCCGTACACCCAGCGCGACGGCGGCCGCTGGCGCTACGTCGTCCCGACCGAGCTGACGGACACGGCGCTCCGCGAGCGCTATCTCGCCGTGCTCGACCGCTGCTTCGCCACCTATGCGCGCTGGCTGCCGGAGGCGATCGCGCACTTCGAGCGCCGTCTGCAGCGCCCGGCAGGGGACTCGGTCGCCGCGCATGCGGCCACCGTGCGCGCCCAGGCGCTCGACGCCGTGCGCGGCCTCCTGCCGGCGGCGACGCGCTCCAACCTCGGGCTCTTCGGCAGTGGCCAGGCCTACGAGCAATTGCTGTTGCGCCTGCGCACCCATCCGCTCGCCGAGGCGCGCCAGTGCGCCGCGGCGATGAAGGCCGAGCTCGATAGCGTCATCGCGCCGTTCTTGACCCGCGTCGATCGGCCCGATCGCGGCGTCCCGTGGAGCGAGTATCTGGCCGCGACGCGCGCCGCCGCGCAGCGCGCCGCCGCGGAGCTCGTGGGCGGCGTCGAGGCGGAGCCGGGCGATGCGGTGACGCTCACCGACTTCGACCCCGAGGGCGAGGTGAAGGTGGTCGCCGCGGCGCTCTACGCGGCATCGGTTCTCCCCGATGCGCAACTCCTCGCCGTGGCCCGGGGGATGGACGCGGCGGCGCGCGCCGCCGTGCTGCGCGCCTACGTCGGCGAGCGCCGCAATCGCCGCCACAAGCCCGGACGGGCTTTCGAGCGCGCCATCTACCGTTTCGACATCGTCACGGACTACGGCGCCTTTCGCGACCTGCAGCGCCATCGACTCCTGACGCTCGAATGGCAGCGCCTGACCCCCGATCTCGGTTACGCCGTGCCCGAGGCGATCGACGAGATCGGCGCCGGCCCGGAGTGGGCAGCCGTGATGGCCGAAGCGGCCGATCTGTTCCGCGCCATCGCCGCCGCTGGCTGGCCGGAGGTCGCCCCTTACGCGCTGCCCATGGCGCACCGGGTGCGCTTCTACCTCGAATGCAACGCCCGCGAAGCCATGCATCTGATCGAGCTGCGCTCGGCCCCACAGGGGCACCCCGCCTACCGCGCCATCGCCCAGCAGATGCATGCGCTCATCGCCGAGCGCGCCGGCCATCGCGGCATCGCCGCCGCCATGTGCTTCGTCGACCACTCCGCCGCCCCGACCGGCCGCCTGGCCGCCGAGCAGCGCAGCCGGCGCAAACGCGATGGCGGCGGCTAGGACAGCGGCCGGGGATCAGGGACTGGGGATCAGGGATCGGGGAGTAGCTTTCGATTGGAAGAAAAAGGGCTTCAACACGGAGACACAGAGGCCGCAGAGAACGAGGCGCGCGAAGGTCGAGAGAGTGAGTCCCAGAGATTGACGATCGCAATGAGTCCGCGCTCGAACTCATGCGCACTGCCTCCGTGCCCTCCGCGTACTCCGGATCTCTGCGTTGAGGTTCTTGTCAGAGCTAGCCCAGATATAGCATTCCGCTCAACATCCTGAACCCGATCCCCGATCCCGGACCCCCGACCCCCGATCCCTTTCCTTCACCGGTACCTGATCTTGGGCGCGAGCCAGCGGTCGAAGAACCCGGCGCCGGGCTTCTTGCGGCTCTCCAGCTCGTGCAAATAGGCCTGCGCGGCTTCGAAGAGCTCGCCGGTCGCGATGCCCTCGCGCTCGGCCCCGAGCTCGTCGAGGATCACCAGCGCCTGGCGGAGTAGGTTGAGCACGCCGCGCCCGCCGCCGCGGTGGAAGTGCAGGTGCATGCCGGTGGCCAGAATCATCAGCCCGCGCACCAGCGGTTGGTCGTCGGCCGGGATGTGGTTGAAGAGGGTCTCGAGCTGCTCCTGGGCGGCGAAGTAGTCGCCGCGATTGTACCGCTGTACGGCTTGCAGCAGTTCTGCGCGCGCCGCTGGCTCCATGATCCCGGCGCTACAAGCGCCAGACGTGGCGCAACTGCCTGTAGGTGAGGGCGAACCAGAGGATCACGGGTCCGCCGACGAAGGTCAACAGGCCGAGGAAGGTGCCGACGATGTCGGTCAGTGCATTGGGCGAGCCGACCAGCCACGGGTAGAGGAGCAGGATGATGAGGTCGAGACCGAACAGCCCGGCAATGCCGAGCGCGGCGCGCCGCGCCAGGCCGGCCGGCCCGAGCCCGGGCGTGGCGCCGAGCAGCGACAGCAACGGCAAGAGGCCGAGGGCGAGATGCTCCAAGCCCAAAGCCAGGCGTAGCTGATCGTTGCCGCGGCGGAACCAGATCTGCTGGCGCCCGGTGCTTTGGTCGCGTTGCTCCAGCGACCAGCCGTTGACCATGGGGCTGGTGGCGCTGCCGGCCCGGCGCAGGAGCGAGGCGTAGCCGGCGGGGGCGTGGGTATACCAGCCGATTGCGATGAGGACGGCGAACACGCCGAGGAAGCGAGCGACGAAGGTCAGCTGCGCCGTCATCGCGTGCGTTCGACCCAGGCCATCGCGTAGGCGATGGTGAGCACCAGGAAGAGGCCCTGCCAGACGTATTCGTGCATGTACGCAAAGAAATCGGGCTGCAGCTCGGCGACGCGCACCAACACGGCGATGCGGAAGGCGTTGAGGGCAGTGAGTGCGACGACCCCGATGGCGGCGCCGGCCAGGCGCGCCCGCCAGGTGGCCGGATAGGCGAGCAGGAAGACGAAGAGGATCAGCAGCACATAGGCGCCGGTGCACTCGAAGTTGATGTGCATCAGCATGCCGCCCGTTTCGATCTGGTCGCCGCGCACCGAGGCGCGACCTCCCGATAATGTGGCGAGCCACGCTCCGGCACCGGCCAGCCAGCGTTGCGGACCGCCGAGCCGGTCGGGCAGCGAGATCGCCCAGGCGAGCACGCTGGCGGCGGCCAGGAAGGCGAAGAATCGCAGCGTAAACAAGCGCGACGGGCTGAGGCGCCCGCCGGGTGTCGCCGTGCCGCCGGCTGCCCGTGTCGATGCGGGATTGTTCATGAACGCCGCCGCAAGCGCCCGCTGGCGCGGTTGATCGGGCTGCCGCAAGCGGCCGGGCAGGGCGGGTCGGACGTCATGCGGCGTGGCTCCCGCTTGTACGTCGCGCCCGGTGGCGGCGCAACTGGCGCGGCACAGCCGTACTCAGCATCCGGCCAGTGCACGGTTGACCGCGCTCAGCACCTCGTTGATGGCGACCATCCCGTTGCCGTCGAGGTCGACGCTCGAGCAGGCAGCGGGCGACAACGTCCCGAGCGCGATGTTGACGGCGGTGATCAGCTCGTTGACTCCCACCGTACCGTTGCCATCGCAGTCGCCGGCGCACGCGCCCGGCGTCTGCGTCACCGTGGGATTCATCGTATTGTCCGCGGTCTGACTGGCGGTTTGGCTCGGCAGTGGATTGCTGGCGGTCGCGGTCGACGTCGGCGAGGGCGTGGCGGTCGCGGTGCCGGCGGCCGTATCGGTTGGGCTGGCGGTTGGGGTCAAGGGGCTTTCGGTCGTCGTCGCGGTGGCGCCGGCCGACGCCGTGCGGGTGGCTGTCGTCGTCGGTGGAACGGAGGTCGTCGACGGGGTGGGTGTCGCGGTGTCGCTCGTCGAGGCGGTGGCCGTAGGGGTCGAAACGTGGGTGCCGGTCGCCGTGGCGCCGGGCGACGTCGGCGTGACGGTGGTCGTCGCCGTCGCAGTGGACATCTCCGTCGCGCTGGACGTCGCTGTCGCGGTGGACGTCACGGTTGCAGTGGACGAAACGGTGGTCGCCGTGGGGCTGGTGGTGCGCGTACTGCTGGGCGTCCGTGTGGCCGTGGCAGAGGTGGTCGGGGTGTTGCTGCGCGTGCTGGTTGGTGTGGGCTTGGTGGCTGTCGGCGTGGCGCTGCGGGTGGCTGTGATCGTCGCGGTCGAGGCGATGGGGGTGGCGGTCGGTGTCGGAGTCGGCGTGTTGTCGCTGCCGACGACGGCGACGTCGAAAGTGGTCGTGTTGGACCGATCGCCGGTCGACTGCCCGTTGCGGTTGACGCTGTTGCCGGCGCCGAAGAGCCGGTAGGTCCCGGGTTGTGTCGGCGCGGTCCAGGAGAACTGCCAGCTGGCGAAGCCGCCGGCGTCGTTGTCCTTCGGCGTGCTGTGCGTCAGCTCGCCGCCGATCGTCCTCGCTCCCTGTCCAGCGATGACGGCGAGTGCTCCGGCCTGCGCGGCGACGTTGAACCCCGCCGCGCGCTGCAGCGCGGATCCTGCTTTGACGCGAAAGCTGAACGTCGCGCTCTCGCTCGTCCCCAACTCGCTCGGACCGCTGAACTCAACGGTCGGCAGGCTGCCGCCGCCGTGACACTCGCTGCACGAGGTTCCCTGTTTGCCCGATCGTCCGGTACGACCGCTGGCGTTGGCCGAGGCCGGGAGGGCGCGGATGAGCAACGCGGCTGCCAGCAGGACGCCGAGCCACTTGCCGAGCCACGCCATGGCAGGCCGGGGTCGATGACTCACTGGCTTCGAGCCTGCCCAGACTGACGGGGTTGAAGCAAGGAGAAGCCATGCGGATCAGGCCGCAGCCAGGAACCGCCGCACGATCGCGTTAAACCGCTCGGCGTGTTCCCAGAACATCAGGTGACCGCCGAGCACCTCGACGTGCGTGTGCGGCCAGTGGGTTTCGATGTACGGCCTCGCTGTGTTCGCCCAGTGTTCGGCGACCACGAACAGCGACGGCCGCTGCGCGTCGAGCAGCGCGACCTCGGGCCGGTAGTCGGTGAACATGAGGTATGCGTACAGGCTCAAAGCCACCCACTCTGGCGTCGTTTCCGACTGCGCCACCAGCCAGTCCAGCTCCTCGGCGGACAGTCGCCGCTGGATCATACTGCTCTCGATGTACGACCGCATGAAGGCCCGCAACGTCGCCCGAGACGACATCGTCATCACGGCGGCGGAAACGTCGGCCAAGGCGCCCTCCGCCCAGTCCGTCACTTCGTCGAGCGAGAGGCACTTGGGCGGCAGGTCGAGGCAGATGTGCGCCTTGACCCGTTCCAGGCCGGCGAGTCGGATATAGCCCCACGTCTCCGCTGCCCCGGCCGACCAGCCGATCAGCACGACGCCGGTGAGATCCAGCTTCTCGATGAACGCCCTCAGATCCGCGGCATGGGTCGCGTAGTCGTTGCCCCCGGCGCTGATCGTCGAACGGCCCTGGCCGCGCGGTTCGACGGCGATGACGCGATGATCCGTCGAGAGGTCGCGGAGCTGGTGAGCGAACAAATCGGCCGTGAACGTCCAGCCGGTCACGAACAGCAACGGTGGGCCCGCGCCGACATCCCAGTAGTGCAGCTCGATGCCGGGCGCGACTTCGATGAACCGGCTGCGCGCACCGATGTAGCCGCCGACGTCGTGAATCACCCCGCTCGCCATGACGCCTCCAAGGCGCATCGTTCGGCCCGAATCCGCGTTTCGCTGGACGCCCCTCAGCCATTGCGGAACAGGTAGCTGTAGGCGTTGATCGCCGGCACGCCGCCGAGGTGGGCGTACAAGACCGAGGAG
Source organism: uncultured Binatia bacterium (SeqCode) (assembly GCA_964475125.1). Taxonomy (GTDB): domain Bacteria; phylum Desulfobacterota; class Binatia; order HRBIN30; family CADEER01; genus CAYYWP01. The sequence continues at coordinate 18,236 of CAYYWP010000025.1, forward strand.
CGCGGCGGGAAGAAGCCCTTGCGCACGAGATCAATCATGCCCTGCATGGATTTTCCCTCGTACACCGGGTCGGTCATCATGCCCTCCATACGCGCGCTCAGGCGCATGGCGGCGATCGTCTCCTCGGATGGGACTCCGTAGCGCGGATAGGCGTAGTCCGCATTCAGTACCACGTCGGCTGCCGAGATCTCGCGGCGCAAGCCGACCATCTCGGCGGTGCGGCGCGCGATGCGCAGGATCTGCGCCTGCGTCTGTTCCGGGGTTCCCGAGGCGTCGATGCCGATGACCTGCTGGGCGCGGCCGTCGGCGGCGAATCCGACCACCATGCCCGCCTGGGTCGAGCCGGTGACCGAGCAGACGACGATGTAGTCGAAGCGCACCCCGAGCTGCGCCTCCTGCTGGCGCACTTCTTCGGCGAAGCCGACATACCCGAGGCCGCCGAGCGGATGCTCGGAGGCGCCGGCGGGAATGGCGTAGGGCTTGCCGCCCGCCGCCGTCACCGCCTCGAGTGCTCGCTGCCAGCTCTCGCGGATGCCGATGTCGAACCCCGCGTCGACCAGCTCGACGTCGGCGCCCATGACCCGCGACAGTAGGATGTTGCCGACCCGGTCGTACACGGCGTCGTGAAACGGCACCCAGCTTTCCTGCACCAGCCGGCACTTCATGCCGATCTTCGCCGCCACGGCGGCGACTTGCCGAGTATGGTTGGACTGCACTCCGCCGATCGTCACCAGCGTATCGCAGCCCTGCTGGATGGCGTCGGGGACGAGGTATTCGAGCTTGCGCACCTTGTTGCCGCCGAAGGCGAGGCCGCTGTTGCAGTCGTCGCGCTTGGCGTAGAGCTGCACGCGGCCGCCGAGGTGCTGGGAGAGGCGCGGCAGTTTCTCGATCGGCGTCGGACCGAAGGTCAGCTGGTAGCGTGGAAACTTCTCCTCCAAATTGAGCATCTCGAGTCCTCCGTCGAACGGCCTGCGCCTGGTGCGGCGGCTGCGGCGGATGATAGCCTCTCCGGATGGCACACGTCGATGCATCGAGCAGGGGATCCACAGGGGCGCGCGGCGCCCGCCGGACGAGCTCAACATCGCCAGCGGCGCTACCGGTGCGTGGCGGCCGCCTGGCGGGAAAAGTCGCGCTGGTCACCGGTGCCGCGCAGGGCATTGGCGCGGCGGTGAGCCGCTTGCTGGCGGCCGAAGGGGCGGCGGTGGTGGTCACCGACGTCGAGGCGCAGGGCGGGCGCGCCGTCGCCCAGGCGCTCCGCGACGCGGGCGCGGCGGCGCGCTTCGTGCGCCTCGACGTGCGCTCGGAGGCGCAGTGGAAGCAGGCCGTGAGCTATGCCCTGCGCCAGTTCGGCGCCCTGCACGTGTTGGTCAACAACGCCGCCGTGGCGATTGCGAAAGATGTCGAGGCGACGTCGTTGCGCGACTGGCGCGGGCTGATGGCGGTCAACCTCGAGGGGGTCTTCCTCGGCACCAAGCATGCGATCCCGGCCATGCGGCGCAGCGGTGGCGGCTCGATCGTCAACCTCTCCTCGACCTACGGTATCATCGGCGCGTCGGGCTCGATCGCCTACAGCGCCAGCAAGGCCGGCGTGCGCGGCTTCACCCGCGCCGCGGCGCTGTACTGCGCGCGGCGCGGTTTCGCCATCCGCGTCAACGTCATCTGCCCGGGCGCCGTCCTGACGCCGCTGCTCGAGCGCCAGCTCGCCCGCCACCCGCACGGCCGCGAGACGGCGCTGCGCGAGATCGCCGCCGAACACCCGCTCAACGACGTCGCGCGCCCCGAGGACATCGCCTGGGGCGTCGTCTACCTGGCCTCCGACGAGGCGCGTTTCGTCACCGGCATCGACCTGATCATCGACGGCGGGCAATTGGCGCAATAGCACGCGCCCGCGTGCGCTCGCTCTACCTTTACCCGTGCACTGATTCGGTATAGGGACCAACGCCGGTGACCGCGGCAAGTGATAAGGAGCGCCGGTGATGCGCTGGGCGGTGCGTGCGGTCGGGCTGGCGCTGCTGACGCTGGCTCCCGGAGCCCTGCTGGCGGCTGACAAGGCCGCACCGGGCGGCGCGGCGGCGAAGCGCAAGCAGCCAGAGTCCGCCGCGGCCGCGAACGAGAGACTCGCGGTCGAGCTGGGGACATTCTGCAAGAAGTGGATGGGTTTCCTGGAGGCGCGCGAGCGCGACAACCGCCGCCAGGTCAAGTGGCAGAAGAAGGACAACGGCGTGATCGGCCAGTTCGTCGGCTACAGCAAGGAATACGACTGCACGCTCAAGGAGCGCTCGTCGAACGGCACGCCGGTGGCCACCATCGTCTACCGCGAGCTCATCTACGAACAGAGCGGGAACTCGCCGCAGGAGGCGACGGTGTCGGAGGCGCGCGTCATCGACATGACCAGCGTCACCGAGATCTTCCGCTACAGCAAGGGCGAGTGGGTCTATTAGACCCGCTCCGGGAAAAGCCTCTTCGCGACCTTCGTGGCTTCAAAGAACCTCCGGTTGGGGTCAGGTCGGCGTTGAACGTTGGCAGGTGTGTAAAGCGATGCGCGATGAGTCGTAGCTCCTCGGTTTCTTCGTTTGCGCGCTTTGCGCATCGCTCGTCGGCGCGCACCGTGCACCGCCGCCCGCTCGATCCATGAAGATCGGCCTGGTTGGGTTTCCGCGCGCCGGCAAGACGACCGTGTTCAACGCGCTGACCGGCTTGCAGGCGGCGGTGGGCGGGTATGGTGATGCGAGTCGGCCCAACCTCGGTGCGATCAAGGTCCCGGATGCGCGCATCGATCGTCTGAGCGCGATCTTCTCGCCGCGCAAGACGACCTACGCCGAGGTGGTGTTCGTCGACTTTCCCGGCGGCGAGCGCGGTGGTGGGGTGCTCGATCAGGCGACGTTGGTGCAGATGCGCGACGCCGACACCCTGGTGCAGGTGGTGCGCGGCTTCACCGACCCGGTGACGGGCGACGCCGCCGAGGTGTGGCGTGACGTCGCCAGCTTCCAGAGCGAGCTGCTGCTGGCCGACCTGGCGATCGTCGAGAAGCGCGCCGAGCGGCTGCGCAAGGAGAAGGGCAAGGAGCAGGAAGCCGCCGTGGTGGAACGCTGCCGGGCCGCACTCGAGGCCGAGACGCCCTTGCGCCGTATCGACTTGAGCGCCGCCGAGGAGCGTCTGTTGTCCGGCTTCGGACTGCTCAGCCGCTTGCCCTTGCTGGTGGTGGTGAACGTCGGAGAAGGCGATGCCGCCGTGCCGCTGGCGGCCGACATCGCCGCGCGCCTCGCGGCGGACGGGGTCAGCGGTCTGGCCCTGTGCGCGCAGATCGAAATGGAGATCGCCTCGCTCGACGCCGCCGACCGCGCCGGTTTCCTTGCCGACCTCGGTCTGCGCGAGCCGGCGCGCGAGCGTTTCATCCAAGCCGCCTACGGCCTGCTCGACCTGATCAGCTTTCTCACCACCGGTGAGGATGAAGTGCGCGCCTGGCCGATTCGCCGCGGCACGCCGGCGGTGAAAGCGGCCGGGAAGGTGCACAGCGACATCGAACGCGGCTTCATCCGCGCCGAAGTCGTGGCCTATGCCGACTTCATTCAACTCGGCTCCGACGCCAAGTGCCGCGAGGCGGGCAAGCTGCGCCTGGAGGGCAAGGAGTACGTCGTCCAAGACGGCGACATCATCCACTTCCGCTTCAACGTCTGATGCCCACCGCCCGCGCCCGGCGACCGCTGTCATGGTGTGATCCGCGTCGAACGGGTGCGGTGCTGTTCGCCGCTCTGCTGGCGGCGCGTGCCGTGGCGGCGGCTGATGCCGAGCGCGGCCGGGTGATCTTCGCCCTGGCCGGCGGGTGCGGCTGCCACAGCGCGGCCGAGGGACCGCTGGCGGCCGGGGGGCGGGCGCTGCCGACGCCGTTCGGCACCTTCTACGGCACCAACATCACCCCCGATCCGCAGACCGGGATCGGCGCCTGGAGCGACGCCGAGATCATCGCGGCGATTCGCGACGGGACGCATCGCGACGGCCGCGTGCTGGCCCCGGCCATGCCGTACTATCAGTACGCCGGCATGGCGGATGGCGACGTCCGAGATCTGGTCGCCTATCTGCGTTCGCTCCCGCCGGTGCGGCGCGAGAATCGAGCCGCCGAGCTCCGGCTGCCGGCCCCACGGTTGGCCTTTCGGGTCTGGCGCTGGCTCTTCGCCGCGCCGCTGGTGGCGCCGCCCGAGGCGCCGGTCGAAGCGCTGGCGCGAGGGCGATACCTGGTCGATCACGTATCGATCTGCGGCGACTGTCACACGCCGCGCGGTCGCCTCGGCGCCTTGCTGGCCCACGCCTATCTCGCCGGCACCGAAGCGGGGCCCGATGGCGAGACGGTGCCGAACATCACCCCGGACGTCGAAACCGGACTGGGGAAATGGAGCGAGGACGACATCGTCGCTCTGCTGCAGACCACCATGTTGCCCGACATGGACAACGTGCAGGGCTTGATGGCCGAGGTCGTCGAAGGGTACGGCGGCGGCGCAGGGTACAAGGATGCGCCGGAAACGGAGTTGCGCGCCATGGCGAAATACATCAAAAGCGTGCCTCCGATTCACCACGCCGTGGACAAGCCGCGGCGCTGACGAAAGCGACCGCAGGGCCGAGAGGGGGGCGCGATGCGCAGGACAGCGACGTGGCTGGTGAACCTGGCGGTGGGCCTCTGGATCAGTGCGGCGGTGACCGCCGGGGCGGATCCCGCGCAACACGCGCACGACGATCTCCCGGCCGGCCCGATCAGGGATCGCCACGATCTGATGGAGGGCATCGGCAAGCAGGCGGAAGCAATCAACAACGCGCTCAAGGCCGGCGCCACCGGAGGGCACGTCGCCACCATCGAGACGGCCGCCAAGGCCATGGCGGCGGACGCGAAGAAGATTCCCGCCCTCTTCCCCCCCGGCAGCACGGATCCCAAGTCGCGCGCCTTGCCGGCCATCTGGGAGAACTGGAAGACGTTCGAGGAGGGTGCCGACAGTCTCGAGAAGAGCGCCAACGCATTGGCCACCTCGGCGGCGTCGGGGGATACCAAGGACCTCAAGGAGAAGGCGCGCCAGGTCTTCTCGACCTGCAAGAGCTGTCACGACCAATTCCGCAAACCCAAGGAATAGTGCTCGGCCGACCACCCTTTTCCCTTCGCCGCCGGCGCGCTAGGGGGTGCGGATGGCGCGTCACGGACGAGGGGGCAAGGTGAGCGAGGTGATGCAGGACGCGGTCGCCGTCGGCGTCGTCGGCGGGTCCGGATACTCGGGAGGCGAGCTGCTGCGCTTGCTGCTCGGGCATCCCCAGGCGCGCATCGCCTTCGTCACCTCGCGCGGCGACAAAACGCTTGAGAGCGTGCACCGCAACTTGTTCGGCAGCGGGCTGGGCTTCATTCGCGAGGAGGAGGCGCCCGACTGTGACGTCGTCTTTCTGTGCACGCCGGCGCGCGAATCGATGCTGAAGGCGCCGCCGTGGCTGGCGCGCGGTGCCAAGGTGGTCGACATCGGCTCGGACTTCCGCCTCAAGGATCGCGCCACGTTCGAACGCGTGTACCGCACCCAGCACACCTGTTGGGAGCTGGTGGCGGAGGCGCCCTACGGGGCCACCGAGCTGCACCGCGCCGCCATTCGCCGCGCCCGCCTGGTCGCCAACCCCGGATGCTTCGCCTACACCGCCATCCTGGCGCTGGCGCCACTGATGAAGGAGCGCCTGATCGATCTCGACCGGGTCGTCGTCGACGGCCTCTCGGGCACCTCGGGGGCCGGCGCCGAACCGGTCACTCCGACCCATCACAGCGAGATCGGCAACGGGGTCTTTCCGTACAACGTCGTCGACCATCGCCACACCTACGAAATCGAGCAGGAATTGTCGGGGATCGCCGCGGCGCCGGTGACGGTGCACTTCACCCCGTACTACTGCCCGTTCACCCGTGGCATCCTTGCCGGTTGCCACGGCTTCGCCACCCGCGACGTCAGCCGCGCCGACCTGCTGGCGATCTATCAGGACTTCTACCGCGACGAACCGTTCGTGCGCGTGCTCAGCTTCGACAAGGATCCGAAGGCGAGCTGGCAATACCTGCCGTACCCGAGCGTCGCCTCGGTCGCCGGCTCGAACTACGTGCAGATCGGCGTCGACGTCGACGAGCGCCGCCGCCGCGTCGTCGCCTTCGGCGCGCTCGACAACCTCGGGAAAGGTGCCGCCTCGTCGGCGATCCAGAACATGAACTGCATGCTCGGCCTCTCCGAGGACGCCGGTTTACGCGGCGCCGGCCTGCATCCCTGAAAACCGGGGCCGGGGATCGGGGCCCAGGGTCCGGTATGGGCCTTGCGGGCGTGGTCGCGAGTCTGCGGCGCCGGCCCCGATAACGAGTCGCGGCTGCCAATTCGAAAGGTTGCCTGTCCGAACCCCGATACGCGGGCGCTGGCCTAACAGTCCGTGGAAAAAGGCCGCGCTCATCCTTCGACGGGCTCAGGACGTGTCCTGAGCTTGTCGAAGGATGAGCGGCAAGTGCTTGTGCCGCAACGTGTTCCGCTCACCCTGAGCCCGTCGAAGGGTGGGCGGAACACGTTTTTCAACGGGCTGCTAACGCGGCTCGGCGCCACTCGGCGCGCTGTCGCTGCCGGACGTCTGCGCCGCCTGCTCCTTCTGCAAGCCCTCGTCGGGGGCGACGACGATGTCGACGCGGCGGTTCTGTTGCCGCCCTTCGGGTGTGGCGTTGGTGGCCACCGGGTTGCTCGCGCCGACCCCGCGCGCGCTGATCCGTGCGGCGGCGACGCCGTTGGCGATCAGCTCGTCGGCGACCGCCTGGGCGCGTTCCTTCGAGAGGCGATCGTTCAGCTCGTCGGTGCCCCGGTTGTCGGTATTGCCGGTGATGGTCACCACCGTGCGCGGATACTTGGCGAGAATGCCGGCGAGCTCCTTGAGCTTGGTGCGCGCCCCGGGCTGCAGCGTCGCCTTGCCGGAATCGAACAGCACGTCGCTGCCGAGGGACAGGTAGATGGTGTCCTGCTCCTTCTTCAAGCGGTCGCTTTCGCTCACCACGCCCTGCATTTCCTTCGCCTGCTTGTCCATGTAGTTGCCGAGCAGCCCGCCGCCGACGGCACCGACCACGGCACCGATGGCGGCGCCCTTCCAGGCACCCGAGCCGCCGCCGGCAATCGCACCGATGGCCGAGCCCGCGGCGGCGCCCGCTCCGGCGCCGTACACCGCTCCCTTGGTGGTGCCGCTTTGCTGTTCCCAGGTCGAGCAGCTGGTCAGCAGCAGCGCGCCGGCGACTGCGGCGATGACGCGTCGTGATGGCGTTGCCATGTTGCCTTCCTCCTGCCTCATTCGATCTCGTACGTGACTTGCATGCCGGCGCTGACCGTCACATCGCCCGCTTCGACCGGTGTCGGCGCGTGGCTTTCCGCCATCCCCACCATGCCTCGCGGATAGCTCTTGGGGAGCACGATCGGCCCGCCCCCGACGGTGGCGGACAACACGCGACCGAGCTTTACCCCGAGCGCGGCGGCCGTCGCCTCGGCCTGGCGGCGCGCGTCGGCACCGGCGCGTTGCAGGGCGTCGGATTGCGCCGCGGCGCGCTCCTCGAGGGTGAAGTCGAGGCCGTCGACGCGGTTGGCGCCGGCCGCCGTGGCGGCGTCGATCAAGGCCCCGACACCGTCGACGGCGTGCAGCTCGACGCGCACGGCGTTGCTGGCGATGTAGCCGGTGATGCGCGGCATCGCGGGAGGCGCGCCGCGCTCGCGTTGTTCGTACACCGGCGAGAGCGCGTACTGCGTTGTCGACACCTTGTCCTTGGCGCCGAGTTTCTGCTTCACGGCGGCCGACAGCGCCGCGCTCCGCTTGGCGTTCTCGGCGACGGCCGCCGCGGCCGTGGGGGCGGTGGTTTCGACGGCGAAGGAAACGACGGCGAGATCGGGCGCCACCTTGACCTCGCCCTCACCGTTGACCGCGATGGTGCGCGGCGGCGGCGCCGCGGCATCGGCGAGCAACGAGACGGGCCAGCAGAGCAGGGCGGCGAGCAGCGGCGCGGCGCGGCGGATCGTCATGGCAGGAGGATACGGGACGGTGGTGGGCGCGGCAAATCCCGCCCGCGTTCGCAGGCCGCGGGTTCCCCCCGCGGCGCCCCGGTCGGATGTGAGCGGCGCGCGTCCGTGGCGTGCCGCTGCGGGCTGCCTCACTCGCCGGCGTGCTCCAGCCAGGCGCGCCGGCAGCCGCGGTTGCGGCAGAACCAGTTCGTGCCGTCGAAGAACGCGGTGACGCAGCGTTGCTCGCCACCCGGCAAGCGCACGATCGGGTGTGGCTCATGGCAGTGAGAGCAGGTGACCATGGCCGCCGAGCTGGCGGCCGACGGGCGTCGCGCCCGCTGGGAGCGGCGCCGCCGGTGCGTGTCGAGCTCGATCACTGAAGCCATGGCGAATAGAGCGGCGCCCTACACGCTTTTCCACCACAGGTAAAGAGAGGAACGGCGTCGAGCATTTTCTGCCGATTCGCTGTACACTCGCGCCGCATGGCCTCCGCCGTCACCGATCCGGCAGGCGACTTCCTCGACTTGCGCGGGCATGGCTTCGCCCGGGTCGCGGTGTGCGTGCCGGAAGTGCAGGTCGGGAACCCCGCCTTCAACGCCGCGGCGCACCTCGAACAACTCGCGGCGGTGCACGAGGCCGGTGCGCACTACGCCCTCTGTCCGGAGCTCGGGATCAGCGCCTACACCTGCGGCGACCTCTTCTTCCAACAGACGCTGCTCGACGGCGTGCGCGCCGGTCTCGAGCAGATCGCCGTCGCCAGCGCCGATTGGAATCTGCTCTTCACCGTCGGGGCGCCGCTGGCAGCGGGCGGGCTGCTGTTCAACTGCGCCGTGACCATGTATCGCGGCCGCGTCGTCGCCATCGCGCCGAAGGCCTACCCGCCGAACTACCGCGAGTTCTACGAGCTGCGCTGGTTTCGACCCGCGGCCGAGGCGCGTGTCGACCACCTCGCCCTGCTCGGCGCCGAGGTGCCCTTCGGTACCGAGGTGCTGATCGAGGCGCCGCATCTGCCCGGCTTCGTCCTGCACACCGACATCTGTGAAGACCTGTGGGTGCCGGTGCCGCCCTCGACGCTGGCGGCGCTGGCGGGCGCGACCGTGCTGGCCAACCTGTCGGCGTCGAACATCACGGTGGCGAAATGGGAGTATCGCCAGGCGCTGGTGCGCGGCTCGTCGGCGCGCAATCTGGCGGTGCAGATGTACAGCGCCGCCGGCTTCGGCGAGTCGACTGCCGATCTGGCCTGGGACGGCCACGGGCTGATCGCCGAACGGGGCCAGCTGGTGGCGGAGACCGAACGCTTCGCATTGCGCGGCACCTCGGTCACCGTCGATGTCGACCTGCAGTCGCTGGCTCAGGACCGGCTGCGGCAGACCTCGTTCGGGGCCAACGCGCGCGACCGCCTGACGCGCCCGTTCCGCCGCCTCGCCTGTGGCGCCAGCCGCGAGCAACGGCCGCGCGCACTCTGGCAGCGCAGCGCGCGGCGCGTCGACCCGCATCCCTTCGTGCCGAGCGACCCCGCCGAGCGCGACTTGCGCTGTCGCGAGGTGTTTCTCATCCAGGCAACGTCGCTGGCGCGCCGCCTGCGCGCCATGCCGGCGGAGCGCCAGCGGCTGATCATCGGTGTGTCCGGCGGGCAGGACTCGACCCAGGCGCTGCTGGTCGCGGCCCATGCCCTCGACCTCCTCGGCTTGGAGCGCACCCGCCTGCTGGCGGTCACCATGCCCGGCCTCGGCACCACGGAACGGACGCGGCACAACGCGCTGCGCCTGGCGGAGGCGCTGGGCGCCAGCCGGCTTGAGCTGCCGATCACGGCGCTCAGCGAGGCCGTGTATGCCGCCATCGGCCATCCGCCCGAACGCGAGGACGTGACCTTCGAGAACGTGCAGGCCTGGCTGCGCAAGCTGCTGCTCTTCGCCACCGCCTCACAGCGCGGCGGCATCGACGTCGGCACCGGCGACTTGTCCGAGATCGCGCTCGGCTGGTGCACCTACGGCGGCGATCATCTGGCGCACTACGGCGTCAACGCCGGCGTGCCGAAGACGCTCATCACCTATCTCATCACCTGGGCGGCGGAGGCGATTTTCTCCTCCGACGCCGCCGTGCAGGCCGTGCTGCGCGACGTCCTGGCGACGCCGATCAGCCCCGAGCTGTTGCGGCCGGGGCGCGGCGGCGAGATCGTGCAGCGCTCGGAGGAGGCCGTCGGCCCGTATGAGCTGCACGATTTCTTTCTCTACCACGTCCTGCGCTTCGGCAGCGGACCGCGTCGTGTCGCTCGCCTCGCCCTGCTCGCCTTCGCCGATCGCTATGGGCTCGACACCATCCGGCGCTGGCTGATTGTCTTCGTGCAGCGCTTCTTCGTCAGCCAATTCAAGCGCGACGCCATGCCCGACGGCCCCAAGGTCGGCTCCGGTGGGGCGCTGTCTCCGCGCGGCGATTGGCGCATGCCGGCCGATGCCTCGGCGGCGCTGTGGCTCGCCGAGGCCGAGACCGTGCCGACGGTCGAGGAAACGGACGGGCGCGGGTGACGGGACCGGGGATCGGGGGTCAGGGATCAGGAACCGGAGCACCGGTGCTCGTAGTTCAGCCAGAGTCTCGAGCGTAGCCCGCATTCCCGCGGGCCCCGATCCCCGATCCTTGACCCCCGGTCCCTGATCCCCGATCCCCGATCCCTGCTTCGCGACCGCCGAGCGCGGCCATGGCGAGGATGGGAAAGACCAGGACGGAGAGCATCGCGGCGCCCATCAACGCCGCCCCGGTTTCGGGCAGAAGCTCGTTCGCTGCCAAGCCGATGGTGACGATGGCGACGACGAGTGAGAGCGCCGTCGAGTTCAATAGCGCCAGGGCCAGGCGCTGGCGCCGGGCGAGCTGGCGATGGGCGAACAAGATCGGGACGCCGCGGGCGAGAAAGAAGCAGGCGAGGAAGATGGGGATTTCCGGCACCCCGGTCAGGCTCGAGCGCAACGCCGTGAGGTCGTAGCGCACGCCGCTCATGATGAAGAAGATCGGCACCAGAAAGCCGAAGCCGAGGGCGTCGAACTTTTGCAGGAACGGCGCGGCGTCGGCATCGCGGGTGATGATGCCGACCACCAGCCCAGCGGCAAAGGCCCCGAGGATGAGCTGCAAACCCAGCACGCTGCAGACCGCGGCGAGGGCGACCAGCAGCAGCAGGGCGGTGCGGATCGGCAACTGGCTGACGCGGTGCAAGTAGCGCTGTAAGAACGCGGCGACGGCGCCGCTGCTGACGCGGCCGGCTGCCAGGCCGATCGCCACGGCGACGACGGCGAAGGCGGCGAAGGCGGCCGCGGCGTCGAGCTCGCTGCCGCTGGTCTTGAGCGCGAGAGAGATCATCAGGATCGGGCCGAGCTCACCGGCCGCGCCGTGGGCGAGCACCGCGGTGCGAAACGACGCGTCCACCCGTTCCGCCTCGCGCAACAGCGGCAGCAGAGTGCCCAGTGTCGTGGTCGAGAAAGCCACGGCGACCAGCAGGACGTGATCGATGATGCCGGCCGCCTCCAGCGCCGCGGCGATGGCCAGGCCGATGAGAAACGAGGCGCCCCAGCAGGCGCCGGCGGAGCGCAGGGGCGGTCCGGCGATACGGGTCAGGTCGATTTCGAGCCCGATGAGGAAGAAGAGCATGCCGAGGCCGAAATTCGACAGCAGGACGAGGGTGACGTCATTCGGCGCCACCCAGCCGAGCACGCTGGGTCCGATCAGGATGCCGAGCAGGATCTCGATCAGCACCGACGGGACGCGCAGGCGCGGCGGAATCTCGGCGAGCAGCGGCGCCAGCGTGGCGGTGAACAGTACGAGGAGAAGGAGCGGCAGATGCTGGGCCACGCGGGATCCTGAATGAGCGGTTTCCTAGCCGAATCGTCGCACTGGCGCCAAGCGCTCTGCCGGTTCGCCGCCGGCGTTGAGCGGCACGCTCGCGCATTGCCGTCGCCGAGGTTTTTTCTTAGCATCGCGGCAACGATTCGGGTGGCGGGCTCAGCGGGGGTGCCGATGGTCGGCAGCCGGCGTGCCCCGCCGATGTCCTAAGCGAGAAAGGGAGGCGACATGGCAGCGTACTGCTACTTCGACGTCATCGAGGTCACCGATCAGGCAAAGATGGACAAGTACCGCGCTGCCGTGTTCGACGTGGTGGAAAAGTACGGCGGGCGCTACCTGATCCTCGGCGGCAAGACCGACATCATGGAGGGGAGCTATCGTCCCGTGTTCCCGGTCTTGCTCGAGTTCCCCAGCCTCGAACAGGCGCACCGCTGGTACAACTCGCCCGAGTACCGCCCGCTCCTCGAGCTGCGGCTGGCCGCGACGCGCGGCACGGGGGTCTTCTTCGAGGGCAAGTAGCGCAGCGTTCCGAGGGTCTGAACTCTGCAGCCACCGATTCACGGCGCGCCAGCTAGAGCGGTCGCAGGGTGGCGCGGCTTGCGGTTGGATCGGACAAGGCGCGGGAGAGAACATGAGGCGTACGCGGTCAGCCATACCGATCGCCTTCGACGACCACGGTCAGGGCGAGCCGGCGTTGCTCTGCCTTCCGGGGTGGTGCGTCGAGCGCACCATCAACCAGGAATTGGTGCAGGCGTGTAGCCGCCATCGCCGCACGCTGGCCTTGGATTGGCGCGGACACGGCCAATCGGCCGCCCACCCGGGGGACTTCGGCGAGGAGGGCATGGTCGAGGATGCGCTGGCGGTGATCGAGGAGAGCGGCGCCGAGCGCATCGTACTAATCGCCGTCTCTCATTCGGGCTGGGCGGGGCTCGAGTTACGCCGGCGCCTGGGGAAGAGAATTCCCGCCCTCGTGCTCGTCGACTGGCTCCTGCTGGATCCGTCGCCGCGCTACGCCGAGGTCCTGGCCGCCCTGCAGGATCGGGACCGCTGGCAGGCGAGCCGAACGCAACTGTTCGACCTCTGGCTGCACGGCGTCGACAACGAGAGGATTTGCCGCTTCGTGCGCGAAGACATGGGAGCCTACGGCTTCGACATGTGGGCGCGCGCGGCGCGCACTATCTCGGCCGCCTACCGGCGCGACGGCAACCCGCTGCGGGCCCTGGCGGCGCTGCGGCCGCCCGTGCCGGCGCTGCACCTCTACGCGCAGCCCGCCGATGCGGCGTTTCTCGCCGCGCAGGAACAGTTCGCCGCGAGCCATCCCTGGTTCAGCGTCCGCCGGGTGAACGCCACATCGCATTTCCCCATGGTCGAAGCGCCGGAGGAGATGGCGGACGCGATCGAGTCGTTTCTGGCTGGCTTGAGTACCACAGATGAACACTGAGCCCTGACTTGTTGGGGCGGTGGAGCGCGCCGCGCCGCGGCGCATGGCGGTGCGGAGCGCCGCCC
>CAYYWP010000026.1:0-31100 GCA_964475125.1 uncultured Binatia bacterium (SeqCode)
GGCGGGTCTTTCAGCAACCTGCTAGCACTAGAGAGTGAGCCCCAAACCCAATTGACGATGACGATGAGTCAGCGCTCGACCTCATGCACGCCACCTCTGGGTCCTCTGCGTACTCTGAGTCTCTGCGTTGAGGTTTCTGTCAGATCAAGGCTGATCTCGCCGTGCCGACGTCACCCCCTGCCCCCCAGGGTTTAGCTTGATCGAGCGTATTCTGACGCCTAGCCTCATCATCACTCTCCTGGTCGCCTCTCCCGTGTCGCGTCTCCGAACCACCATCGCCGTCGCCGCCGCCGCAGCAGCCGCGCTGTGCGGCAACGCCGCGGCACAGCCCAACAGCGACCGCGGCGCCTCGGTGCTGCTCTTTCCGGCCGTCGCCAGCGACGCCGCGACCGACACCGTCCTACAACTGGCCAGCCTCGCACCGGGGCGGATCTACGTTCGCTGCAGCTACATCGACGGCGCCAGTTGGCAGGCGGCGAGCTTCGATCTCGAGCTCGCGAGCCCCATGCAACCCATCCACTGGATAGCCGCGCGCGGCCGCAGCGCGGGCGGTGAAGATCCCAACGACATCCCCGCCGCGGCGGCCGATTTCCGCGGTGCGATGCTGTGCGTGCAGGTCGACGGCACCGGGGCACCGCTGGGCGGCAACCGCTTGGTCGGTCAAGCGACGCGCCTCGATCTCGACAGCGGTGACGCCGCCGGCTACGCCGCGATCGGGCTCATCGGCTCGGACACCAACGACGGCGACCCGATGCTGTGCATCGGCGGCGAGCCCTCGGATGCCTGTCCCATCGGCCGAGAATACGATCCCTGCCCGGCCGAGTGGATTCTCAGCCACCCCGCCGAGGGGGCCGCCGACCCTCAACTCGGCGCCGCCTCGTCGCTCAAGACTCGACTCAGCCTGATGCCGTGCTCGCACAATCTGCGCGACGACGAGCCCGCCACCATCGAGGTCGCGCTGGCCGTGACCAACGAATTCGAGGAGCGCTTCAGCGGCTCCATCTCGCTCACCTGCTGGGCCGATCTGGGACTCGGCGACATCGCCGGCGGACTGTTCGAGCGCGCGCGCCTCGGCAGCGACGCGGTGCAGACCCGCCTGGCGCCGGCGGATGAGTCGGGCGGCTTCGCGCTCGTCGGCCTCACCGAGCGCCGCGCCGGTGCCGCCGGACCCATTCTCAGCCGGGCCGCCGGCAATGCCCACCACCAGGGTGCCGCGCTGGCGGCCGACCTCATCGTGTTGCCCTGATGACCGGCGCGCAGGCATCGATCCGTGCATGGCGGCCGGTGCTGCGCCGCGCTCTGCGGGCGGGGCTGTGTGCGGCCTTCGGCCTCGGCGCAGTGAGTAGCGTGGCGCGGAGCCCGGTGCAGGCCGACCCTGGGCATGGCGAGCCGGCCTCGCTGCTCGTCTTTCCCCTGGTCAGCGTCGAGCCCTCGGGGGTCGATACGCTCATCCGCCTCACCAACCTCGGCGACGCCGAACAGACGGTGCGCTGTAGCTACGTCAGCGGCGAGAACCCCTACCCGGCCGTGGTCTTTGTCTTCACCCTCACCCCGGGCCAGCCGATCGCCTGGCGGGCGAGCCTGGGAGCCGGGGCGCTGCCGATCGACGGCGTGACGCACGTCGGCATCGAGGGCTCGCTGAACAGCGGATCGATACCGCCCCTCGGCGAGCGCTTCGTCGGCGCGCTGCGCTGCGCAGCCGCCGAACCCGATGGCACGCCGACCGCGAGCGACGTGCTGCTCGGCGACGCCACGATCCAGAGCGCGGCGCCCAATCCGGACAGCGCCTCCTATGGTGCGATCGGCTTGCGCGCCACCGGCACCAGCGCCGATGAGCCCGACGTGCTCGTGCTCGGTGGGCCGCAGGGTGAATACGATGCCTGCCCCGACAGCGTGCTGCTGCAGCCGTTTCTCGATGGCGCCGTGGTCGAGCTGGGCGCGGGGCCCGAGTTGCAGCGCGAGACCGCGACCACGATCGTCCTCGTCACCTGCGGCTCGGCGCCGGGGTTCGGCGCACCCGCCACCCTGGACCTCGAGCTCACGACGGAGGCCGGCCAGCGGTTCGTCAAGCGCCGCAGCATGCGCGAGCACCTGGTCAGCGACCTGTCGCGCCTCGACGTCTCGGTGCCGAGCCTATCGATTTTCAACAGCGCGAGCGCCGGCTCGCCAAGCGGCAACCTGCGCCTCACCGCCATCAGCCCCGGCAGCGGCGTGCTCGCCCTGGCGCTCACCAGTTACGTCGACCGCGACCGGCCGGCGGCGGCGCACCGCACCGCCGTGCAGCCACAGTTCGCCGGCACCCGCTCGCTCCCCGACCTGGTAGACCTTTCCGTGCCGACCCCACCGGTGCCGTGCACGGGCGACTGCGACGGCAACGGCAGCGTGTCGATCAGCGAGCTCATTCTCGGCGTCGGCATCGCGCTCGGCAACACGCCGCTCGACGCCTGCCGGGCCTTCGACGTCGACGGCAACGAGCTGGTGTCGATCAGCGAGCTGGTCGCCGCCGTCAGCAACGCCCTCGCCGGCTGTGCGATGTGAGTAGCGATCAGCGCCGCCGCATGTAGAGCAGCAGCGCGATCAACCCGATCGCCATCGCCGGCAGCACCACCAGCCAGACGATCTGCTCGAGCAGGGCGAACGCCGCCGCCGCGATGCCGAGCACCAGTCCGAGCACCGACAGCCGCCAATCGGCGTAGATCCCCGCCAGGAACGCCGCCAGGGCCAGCACGATGAGCACGGCGCTGCCGGCGGCTTCGTTCGCCATCCGCCCGGTCGATTGCAGCAGGTAGACGAGGTAGACGGCCGCGGCGACGCCGAGCCAGTGCAGCACCTGGGTCGGCACGATGCGCCCAACCGGCTCACCGCGTCGCTGCGCCCGCGACCATGCCGCCACCGTGCTCACCACGCCGAAGACCGGCGCCATCCACAGCCAATAGCGAAAGGCCGTGGCCGGTGAATAGTCGTTGATCGCCACCCCCGCGCCCGAGAGGACGACGAGCACGACCAACACCAGCTCCTCGATGGGGAATCGGCGCGCCACCGGCGGTGCCGTGTCGGGTGGCGGAGGGGCGTTCGCGGCTTCGATGGTCATGGCAGGCTCACGCGCGCGGCGGCGCGACGGGCTGAATGAAGCATCCGAGCGTCACGCCGGCGCCGGGCCGCCCGGCGCCTCGAAGCGCGCCGCGTCCCAGATCGAGTAGATGTGCACGATCCAGCCCAGCCACACCACCCACAGCAGCGCCGCGAGCACGAACTGCACCCCGGCCCCGAGCAGCCGTCCCTGGAGGAGCTGACCGAGCCCCGGAATGAAAAAGCTCGCCAATGCCGCGATGACATTGCCCGTCGAACCCTGCGCCGTCATGTGTCGCGTCGTAGCAAAAGCGGGGAGAAAAGAGAACGTCTGCGCCGACCTCAATGTCCGTGTCGTGGCAACGACCGGCGCCCCGAAGTCAACCGCGTACGGAGAATGAGAACACCATCCAGGCGTTCGAGAACGCGTCGAGACACCGAAGAGGCGCCTTGGCATTGCTCGTCAGCGAGTCGCCATGCATGCTTCCCCTAACCGCTTCGGGCGTCGGATAGCCATGCAGAGGTCGCCACTCCGCACAAGCGAATTACCGATTGGTTCTCAGTCCATCCGCGTGGCGGCGGGCCGGTGTGTTGGCATCTTGTGCCTCGCGGCGCTCACCACGAGCGCCCTCTCACACGGCGTGGTGCAGGGGCGAGAGATCAGGAGCGATCCCGGCCCCGCCCTGGAGGGGGCGCCGCGCTCGATCCTGGTCGCGCCGGTGCTGAACGAGACGACCTATATCGAGGCCGCCGCACAGGTCGAGGCGCTGATGACGCGGCCGCTCGCCGAGCGCGGCTACTACGTCTTCCCGTTCATTCTCACCGACGCGCTGAGCAAGGATCTCGGCCTCAGCGAGGCCGGCCACGTGCATGAGCTGCCGCCGGCACGATTTCGCGAGCTGTTCGGCGCCGACACCGTGCTCTTTGTGGTCATTACCGACTGGGGGGCCAAGTACTGGCTCACCGAGCACGGCAGAGTGGTCGCCCTCAGGTTCACACTGCGCGACACCCGCCGCGGTGAGGTGCTGTGGGCATCGTCGCAGACCGTCGAGCAGCGCGCGACGCCCTCCGAGTCGATTGAGACCAAGGAGAATTCGGCCGCCAACGGGTTGACGGACGCGCTGGCCGAGTTGTTGGCCAATCTGATCGTTGCCCCCATCGCCTTCGCGCTCGACGAAGCGCTCGAGCCCGACTATAGCCGGCTCGCCGAGCAGGCCATCGCGCAAGCATTCAACACCCTGCCGCCGGGCCCATACTGCACAGGCGAGGGCACGGCCTCCACCGCGACGCCCTGCCGCGGTGCGACGAGCGACCCTATTCTGAGGTGGTTCTACGGCGAACCGTAGCTTCGCCGTCCGCACACCGCAGGTGAACGGTGAACCAGGACTCTCCAACATTACCTGCGTGTCACGCTTCGCGCCGAGCGGAAGAGGTATCTGCAGCGGAGCTGCTTGGGCACCGCCCCTCATGGTCCTCCGACGCCGGACCGTCGGCTAGGGTCGCAGTCAGTTGGAAGATCGGCAGCCGGCGAGCAGCTTGTTCACCGCGCGCGCGAGTTCGTCGATGGTCACATCACCGTGCCCGTCGCGGTCGGCGAGTGGGCAGGACGTGACATCCTCGCTGTCGAGTGCGATCCGCACCGCCAGAACGATCTCCTCGATCGTCACCTCGCCGTCGTCCGAGCAATCTCCCCAGCATGGACCGAAGTCGGGCGTGGGAGGTCCAACTTGACGTTTGCATCCCTGAGCGATTCTGCGATGAACGGATCATTCCTGTAACCTTTACGCCGAATCATTCGATCATCCGCCGCGCCGCCTTGCTTCCGATATCACTGCCGTCCTTACCGCATCCAAGCTTCCCGTCGTCGTCGATGCATGTCCAGGCGTAGGCCATGGTCGCGCCCGACGATTGTCTTTAACTAACACAATTGCGTGGGGATTAAACGGCCAACGTGCTGAGCACGTTCATCTCAGGGCCGCCCGTCCTCCATAAGCCGTCGTCTACGCATGATTTAGAGGTGCGTAGACCATCCTATCTCCTCAACGCATCGCATCAGCAAGTAAGAGGCAGAATGTGGACACTTGCGATAACTCCGAGGCAACGGACTGAGCTGCTTCCAGTTTCCTTGGACACGGAACAGGAGTTATTCCGATGGCCAACGAAGTGAGGGGCAGTATGGGACGAAGAAGGAAGACGGGAGGGGTGCAGGTGGTGGGCGTGTCCGGCACGGAAGGAGCCCGAAGGGCGAGTGTAGTGGCGGATACGCCGGCGGCCGAGGGGGGTGGCCCGCTTGGGCCAGGCCAGCGCTGGAGCGCCCGGCGCAAGCGGGAGGTGGTGTTACGGCTGCTGCGCGGGGAGGCGCTGGAGGGGCTCTCGCGTGAGCTCGGGGTGGAGATCTATCGGCTCGAGCAATGGCGCGAGCGAGCGCTGACGGGCCTGGAGGTCGTGCTGAAGGATCGCGACGAAGATCATCCGATGCGCACCGAGCTCGACGCGGCCAAGCGGCATATCGGCGAGCTGTCGATGGAGAATGAGCTGTTGCGAGCGCGCTGCCGGGCGATGGAGGCGCGCGACCCTTTGGCAGCCCCGAGGTGGCGGCGATGAGCGTGGCCATCTCGGCCGCAACCGGGCGGCGATACGGAGTGAAGCGGGTATGCTGCGCGTGGGAGCTGGCGCGCTCGTCGTACTACGCCTGGCGCACCGAGCAAGAAGCGGGCGGCGGGCACCCCAGCGAGCCGGCGACCGGGACAAGCAGGCGAGGTCCGGCTCCCGCGGTCAGTGAGGCAGATCTGCTGGCGGCGATCCGTCACGATCTGGAGCGGTCGCCGTTCAGCGGTGAGGGGCACCGCAAGGTGTGGGCCCGGCTGCGCATCGGGGACGGGATCCGCGTGGCGCGCAAACGGGTGCTGCGGCTGATGCGCGAGCAGCGGCTGCTCTCGCCGCATCGCCCGCGCCCCCCGAAGGGCGAGTCGCATCCGGGAACGATCACCACCGAGGAGCCGAACGTGATGTCGGGGACCGACGGCGCGCGGGTCTTCACCGTCGACGACGGCTGGGCGTGGATCTTCGCGGCGGTGGATCACTGGAACGCCGAGTGTGTGGGGTGGCACGTCACCAAGGTCGGCGATCGGTTCGCCGCGCTGGAGCCGATCGCCATGGGGCTCACCCAGTTCTTCGGCGGCGTCGGGGCCGAGGTCGCTCGCGGGCTGGCGCTGCGCATGGATCATGGAACGCAGTACCTCTCCGAGCACTTTCTCAACCAGATCAAGTTCTGGGGCATCCACCCGAGCTTCGCCTTCGTGGCGGAGCCGGCGACCAACGGGGTCGTGGAGCGCTTCAACCGGACGCTTAAGGAGCAGATCATCCACGGACGGACCTACCGCCACGTCGAGGAGCTGCGTGCCGCGGTGCGTCGCTTCGTCGGCCTCTACAACCGCCAGTGGCGCATCGAGAAGCGCGGGTACCTGAGCCCGAGCGAAGCGCGCGAACAACACGCACTCAGGCGAGCGGCGTGAGGTCATGGTGAAAACCGACGCGCCAGGAGGCTCTGTGAGCCACGCAACGGCGACGGTCCAGGGTGTGGGTACCCCCCGAAACCGTTGCCGTCCGGCAAATACGCTCGTGATCCGACACTCGACGCCGTCGAACGTGAACGCATCTCGACGATTTCATAACCGCAACTTGTGTCCAGGAAACCGGGGCCGATACACCGAGGCAACGGACCAGCCTGACCATCCTTGTATCGTTCTGAGAAGCCTATTTCCATCCTCAACTTGGTCGATTGATCCTTCCAGAAGCGGAGAGCGGGGGCGCCGTGCATACTGCCCCGGAGGTCGAGAAGGTCAGGTCGATCTGTCGAACTGACTCGGCGCGACCGGGTCGACGGTAGGACTCGGCTATTGACGTGATCGAGATGTGCGTCCAATGCGGCGCGTTTGACCGCTCGCCATTTCTTCGCTTTGTGAGGTCACGTGCCAACACCCGCGAGAGACGACACACGCACCGATCACCGCCAGCCGGCGCTGGCGCTGGCCGCGCTCGGCGTGGTGTTCGGCGACATCGGCACGAGTCCGCTGTACGCCATGCACGTCTGCTTCGCCGCCAAGCCGGGGCTGGCGCCGACGGCGGACAACGTGCTCGGCGTCGTCTCGCTGATCGTCTGGTCGCTGCTGCTGGTGGTGACGCTCAAGTACGTGGTCTTCGTCATGCGGGCCGATCTGCACGGCGAAGGCGGCATCCTCGCTCTGATGGCCCTCAGTGTGCAGCGCGCCGCGCCGGACAGCCGGGCGCGCCGCACCCTGGTCGCCCTCGGTCTGATCGGCGCCGCCCTGCTGTACGGCGACAGCATGATCACACCGGCGATCTCGGTGCTCAGCGCCATCGAGGGCATCAAGGTGGTGACGCCGCTGTTCGTGCCGGCGATCAAGCCGCTCACCGTCGCGGTGCTGATCGGCCTGTTCTGGGTCCAGCAGCGCGGCAGCGGCACCGTCGGCGCCGTGTTCGGCCCGGTGATGCTGCTCTGGTTCGCGGTGCTGGCCCTGCTCGGACTGGGCTGGATCGCCGCGGCGCCGATGGTGCTGCAGGGGCTCAGTCCGCACTACGGTCTCAACTTCCTGCTCACCGGCGGCTGGACCGGCTATCTGATTCTCGGCTCGGTGTTCCTCGCCGTCACCGGCGGCGAGGCGCTCTACGCCGACCTCGGCCACTTCGGGGCGCGACCGATCCGCTTGACCTGGCTCGGCATCGTCCTGCCGGCGGTGGTGATCAACTACTTCGGCCAAGCGGCCCTGTTGCTGCGCGATCCCAACGCCATGCACCACACCTTCTACCGACTGGCGCCCGATTGGGCGCTGGTGCCGCTGGTCGTGCTCGCCACCGCCGCCGCCGTGATCGCCTCGCAAGCGGTCATCGCCGGCGCCTTTTCGCTGACCACACAGGCGCTGCAGCTCGGCTACGCCCCGCGCGTCGACGTCCGCCACCCATCGGCGGACGAGGAGGGTCAGGTGTACGTGCCGCTGATCAACTGGCTGCTGCTGGTCGCGGCGGTCTTTCTCGTCCTGCACTTCCGCTCCTCCGATGCCCTCGCCGGCGCCTACGGCGTCGCCGTCTCCGCCACCATGGTCCTGACCACGGTGCTGGCGGCGGTCTATTTCAGCGGTCGCTGGGGCTGGGCGCTCGCGGCTCTCTTGGCGGTCGCATTCCTGCCACTCGACCTGGCGTTCTTCGGCGCCAACCTGGTCAAGCTCGATGGCGGCGCCTGGTTCCCGCTCCTCGCCGCCGGCACCGGGTACCTGCTGTTCGCGACCTGGACGCGCGGCCAGCAGCTGGCCCAGGGTGCGCTGGCGCGCATGGCCGAGAGCGAGTTCGCCCAGCACCTCGCCGCCGCCCCGCCGGTGCGCGTCCCCGGCACCGCGGTGTTCTTCACCCGCGGCCAGGACGTCCCGCGCACCCTGCTGCACAACCTGGCGCTCAACCACGTACTGCACGAACTGGTGGTCGTTCTCAACATCAGCGTCGAACCGCTGCCGCGGATCGGCGAGGCGGAGCGCCTCACCGTGACGCGCTTCTCGGCCGGGCTGGTCGGCATCGTGGCGCGCTACGGCTACATGGAACGGCCGAACGTCCCCCGCCTGCTCAGGGATGCGGCGGCGCACGGCATCAACGTCGACCCCGCCCAGGCCAGCTACGTGCTGGCGCGCGTGCGCCCCATCATCACCCCGCGGGCCGGCATGGCGCTCTGGCGCAAGCGCCTGTACGCCTTCATGGCGCGCAACGCCGTGTCGGCCACCTCGAGTTATCGCCTGCCGCGCGAGCGCGTCTTGGAGATGGGGCTGCAGGTGGAAATCTAAGAACAGGTTGTTCGTTGTTAGGTTGTTAGTTGTTAGGTTGATCTGACCTAACAACTAACAACCTAACAACCTAGCCAGTCACGTCTGCCAAGAGATACGCCAGGTCCTCGCGCGTCAGCGTGCGGGCGAAGCCGCCCTCGCCCAGCACGTCGCGGGCCAGCGCGGCCTTGCGCTGCTGCAGTTCCCAAATGCGCTCCTCGATGGTGCCGCGGGTGAGCATTCGGTAGGCGATGACGGTGTGATCCTGACCGATGCGATGCGTGCGGTCGATCGCCTGCGCCTCCACCGCCGGGTTCCACCACGGGTCGAAGAGGACGACGTACGAGGCGGCGGTGAGGTTGAGCCCGGTGCCGCCGGCCCTGAGCGAGATGAGGAACACGCACGGCTCGGGATCGTCCTGAAAGGCGGTGACGACGCGTTCGCGCTTGGTCGTGGCGCCGGTGAGCTGGTGATACTTCACCCCGCGCGCCTGCAGGGCGGTGCGCAACAGCGTCAGACACTGCACGAACTGCGAGAACAGCAGCACTTTGTGTCCCTCGGCCAGCAACGGGTCGAGGAGCTCGAAGAGGGCGGTGAATTTTCCCGACTCGAGGTCGGCGCGGCCGCCGGCCAGCGCCGGATGGCAGCAGATCTGCCGCAAGCGCGTGAGCGCGGCCAAAATGTTGAGGCGCTCGCGATTGAAATGGTCCGGTGCCTCGGTGATGCGCGCCAGCAACGTGCGGCTCTTCTTCAGCTCGGCCAGGTAGAGCTGGCGTTGGGCGGTGGTGAGCTCGCAATCCAGCCGCTCCTCGATGCGCGGCGGCAGCTCCGGCGCCACCGCGGCCTTGGTGCGCCGCAGCAGGACCGGGCGCATCTTGGCGGCGAGCAGCAGGCGGACGTGCTCCGGCATGTCGGGTTGATCGACTCGGCGGGCGAAGGCCGCGCGCCCGCCCAGGTAGCCCGGGTTGACGAAGGCCATGATGCTCCACAGATCGAGGGCGCGGTTCTCCAGCGGCGTGCCGGTGAGCGCCAGCCGGTGGCGGGCGTCGAGCGCCAGCGCCGCGCGCGTCACCGCCGCATCGGGATTTTTGATGAACTGCGCCTCGTCGAGAATCGCCGCGCCGAGCGGCACCTGCCGCCATCCCTCGCTGTCGCGGCGCAACAGCGCGTAGGTGGTCACCACCAGGTCGTGGGCGGGAATGGTCTCGCGCAAGGCGTGGCGCTCCTTGCCGCTGGTCAGCAAGAGCAGGCGCAAGCCGGGCGCGAAGCGCGCCGCCTCGCGCACCCAGTTGTGCACCACCGAGGCCGGACAGACCACCAGCGCCGGGCCGAACTCGGGTTCGCGCTGGCGCAGGTAGAGGAGCCACGCCAGGGCTTGCACGGTCTTGCCGAGGCCCATGTCGTCGGCCAGCACGGCGCCCAGCGCCATGGCCGAAGTGTAGGCGAGGAAATCGAGCCCCTGGCGCTGGTAGGGACGCAGCGTCGCCGTCAGGCGGTCGGGAATCGGCACTTGCGGAATGCCGGTGAAGGCGGCGATGTGGGTCCGCAGCGCCTCGACCGCGGCCAGCGACTCGGGATCGGCGCCGAGCTGCGCCAGGTGAGCGAGCCCCTCGGCAGAGGCACCAGCGAGCTGCCAGATGCCGAGACGTTGCTCTCCCTCGTCGAGGGCGATGCCGAAATCGGCCAGGATCCGCGCCGCCTCGTCATGCTGCTCGACCACATCGCGCCGCACCCAGCCGCTCTCGAGGCGGACGAAGCGACCGCTGCCGGCGCGCAGCGCAGCCAGCTCCGCCTCGCTCATCTGCCCCCCCTCGGCCTCCCAGGCGGCCGACACGCGCAGCCAGTCGACGCCGCTCACGCGCAGGCGCAAGCGCGGCGCTCCCGGTCGGCCGTCGCCGAGCAGGCGCCGCACGCGCGGCGTGCCGAAGTACGTCACCCCCGACGGGCGCCGCTCCCAGGCATCCGCCAATGCCTCGAGCGCGCGCCGATTGACGCGCGTCCACCAACCCGGGGCGCCGTCTTCCGTCAGCCCGAGGCGCGGCGCGCTCGCCATCGGGAGCGACTGCACCCACGCCGTCAGCGGCGCGACGGCGTCGGGGTCG
Organism: uncultured Binatia bacterium (SeqCode); assembly: GCA_964475125.1. GTDB lineage: Bacteria > Desulfobacterota > Binatia > HRBIN30 > CADEER01 > CAYYWP01. Next base: position 11,000 of record CAYYWP010000026.1, read on the forward strand.
GGTACCTCCAACCAGACCTGCGCGGGTGGGACGGCGGCCTCGGCCGCGACCGCACTCGGCACCGCTGGGGCGGCATCGGCCAGCAAGGGCGCGTAGGCCTCCGACGGCACGGCAGCGTCGCCACCGGCGGCCGCCACGCGCACCCACCCGCGCTCGGGCGTCAGCTCGAACAAGACGCTGGCATCGGCTCGTCCGATGCCGGGCTGCCACGGGACCCGACCGCCGGAGGCAAAGGCGCGCACCTGCAGCCAATCGTCCGGGCGCAAGTCGAGCGTGACCGAGGTGAGCACGGCATGGACGCGGGTGTGCGCGGCCACCGTGGTACGCAAATGCGGAAAGCCTTCCGCCAGGGCGCCGACCAGCGCGGCGCGCTCGGGGCGCGGCACCGGCAGCGGACCGAGGTCCGCGAACCGTTCGCGCAGCGCCCGCGGCGGCTCGTCGGAGACCAGCCAGACAACGCCATCGGCGATCAACACCGACCCGCGTCCCGTCGTCGGCTCATCGCCGGCGACGTACACCGCTTGGCTGAGCGAACGAGCCCGCCCGTCGCGCCAACATCCGTGCAAGTCGAGCTGCACCTCGCCATCGCATTCGACGCAGACCGGTTCGATGCCCACCTCCTCGCCGCCGAGCTGCAGTCGCCCTCCCGGCACGACGCCGGCGCGCGCCGCGAGCTCGGCATCGAGGGCATGCGCCCATTCCGCCACCCCGGCCCCGGCGGCGCGCTCGATGAGCGCGGCGACCCGGGCGGTGGTCAGCCGGTTGCCATTCCACTCCGCAGTCGCCGGCTGGGCGAGGTCGGCCACCCAGCCGATCAAAGCGACCTGCTCGGATGGGAAGAGCCCCGCGTCGCGCAAACACTCCGTGCGCAGGCCGTGCAGCTGGGCGAGCGTGCGCGGGGCATCGTGCACGCGCGGCGTCGTCAGGCGGACTTGAAAGGTGAGCTGCGCGACGCCATCGACGCCGCGCGCCAGCTCGAAGAGCAGGCGGATCCGGCGCGGCGGATGCGAGCCGCGGCGCCGCGCCCAGTCGAGCAACGCGCCGACGGTGGCGACGCGCTCGCGATCGCGGAAGCGCTCGGCCAGATCGGCGCGCCTGAGATACGGCTGCAGTTCGGTGGGCACCCAACCCGCGGCCTCGCGCGCGATCGCTTCGGCCAGGCGCCAGCACCGCGTGTCAGGGTCCGCTTCGCGCAGCAACTCTTCCAGCGGCGGCGCGTACGGGGTGAGGCTCGGCTCCGGTGTGCCCGCCAACAGCTCGTCGAGCGCCGCCTGGCGCTCCCACAGGGCCCGGCTGTCGCGCAGCCGCGCCAACGGCTGGCCACCGTCCTCTTCGTGCTCCCCGCCTTCGAGGACGGCTAGCGCGACGGCGAATGCGTGTTTGCAGAACTCACCGATCGGGCAGGTGCAGGAGTGGTCCCATCGGCCTCCCGCCCACCACCACGACGTCGTATAGACGAGCGCGCCGCGCACCGTCGCATCGACCCGCGTTCGCTCGACGCGCAGACCCGAGACCCGGCTCTCCTCGGCGTAGATCCGCCCGCGCGCCTGCGCGCCGCTTGGAAAGGCATCGATCTCGTCGCGCAACGCGTCGAGCCGCCGGGTTGGCAATGCATCAGCTGGCAATTCGCTCAGCATCCCATACGGCGTGAGCGGCCACAATGGCCTCGCCGAGGGGGTATGGCATAGGGCTATTGGCGATCAGTCTGGCGAGAAAAGGCCGCGCTCATTCGACCATACGCCATAGGCCATAGGCCATAGGCGCAGGCTCAGCCGTTCGCCGCGGCGAGCGGCTGGGCCTGTCGAGCATAGAAGCGCTCGCGCAGGCCGAGGGCGTTGACCTCACACATCGAGCGCAACTCGCCGTCGATTGCGACCTTGAACACGCACAGCGCGCACCGTTCGCGGCCGATCGGGGTGTGGAGCTCGGCGGCGCTCATGAAGTGATGGCTGACGACGTTGAGGTAGCTGATGTGGGCCCGGCCGCGCAGCCAGCGCCACAGCAGGCGCAGCGGGTGGCGGTCGAGGCGGCGCGCCAAGCGCCACACCCACGGCAGCGCGTGGCGCAGGATGAAACCGGGATGACGGGCCAGCAGCGCGGCGCCGCGTACGCTCGCTTCGCGGCGCGTGTCATCGCGCACCGTGGCGCCGCCGAAGTGTCGCATCGCCGCCGTCATCGCCGCCTGGTCGCGCGGGTCGTCGCCGCGCACCAGCGGGTGAAATTGCGGTCGCACCCCCGGCTGGGTGACGACGAGGCCTTGGACGAAGCGGCTGCACTCGGGGTGGCCAAACCACTGCTGATCGCGGTCGAGGGCTGCCGCCGCCGCACGATTGCCGAGCAAGCCCTCGGCGATGCGCAGCCACAGTGCTTCGACCGCCACCGCGCGCAGCCCGCCGGCCGTTCGCCCCACCGGTGCGACGGGCTGGAAGCTGATCATCTTGAACACGCCCGGGTTGTGCAGCAGCCAATCCATCACCGCCGGTACGCCGTCGAGGTTGTCCGGCGTCACCGTGTAGGTAGTGGCGACGTCGAGCGGCTGGCCGGTCGCGGCGCGCGCGGCGGCGATGAGCGCGGCGAATTCATCGCGCAGCTCCAGCAAGGGGTCGGCGCCGCGCGCCTGTTTGTAGCCGCGCCGGCCGCGCATGGTGGTATCGATGTGGATGCTGAGCTCGCGCAGGCCCCCATCGCGCATCAGGCGTTCGAGCAGTCCCGGCTGGCGTCGAAACGTGTCGCCGTGGGAGAAGACCATCGGCACCAGGCCGAGGTCGCGGGCGGTGCGCAGCAGGGCAATCAGCTCCTCCGGCGGGCGCAACGTCACCTCGCCGTCGGTCAGCTGCAGGTTGCCGCCGGCGCCGAGCCAGGCGCGCAGGTGCCGCAGCTGCTCCGTCACCTCTTCGATGGGCAGCGGGGGGACGTGGTTCGCGTTCTCGGCCAGATAGCAGCCGACACAGGCGAAGTCGCAGCGCGGCATGGCGCCGATCGTCGCCCCGCAGCCGGCGTACTGGCGGCCGAGAAACTGGTTCGAGGTGCGCAAGTGCTCCGGCACGCGGGCCCAGGCCCGGGCCAGCGCGGCGCGCGTGTCGGCGGCGATCGGACGGCGGGCGATCGCCAGCAGGCGGCGCCACGGGTGACGATGGGCAGTCGGCAATGGGGTCGAAACCGCTCCGCCGGTTACCGCATCAGACCCCCGTTTCCACTGATCGTCAATGGCAAGCATGCGCTCTGTCCTGATGCACGCAACCGGTGTCGGGTTTCTCGCCCTGGTCGCCGCCGCAACCGCGGGGCCGGTCGCCGCAGCGGAGGTCGCGCCGCGGCCTGCCCCCGCCATCACTGCCGGCCGGTGGTTGAATTCCCCCCCGCTCGATCTCGCGGCCCTGCGCGGCCGGGTCGTGCTGCTCGAGTTCTGGACCTTCGCCTGTATCAACTGCCAGCACGTCGAGCCGGCGATCAAACGCTGGCACGCGAAGTACCGAGATCGCGGCTTGACCGTGATCGCCGTCCACACCCCGGAGCTCGATCTCGAGCGCGACCCCGCGAATGTCGCCGACTACGCCGCCGCGCACGGCTTGACCTACCCGATCGCCATCGACAACGACTTCGCCACCTGGGAGCGCTACGAAAACGACGCCTGGCCGGCCGTCTATCTGATCGATCGCCACGGCGCCCTGCGCTACCGCCACATCGGCGAGGGCGCCTACGGCGAGACCGAGCGGCAGATCGAGCTCCTGTTGGCCGAGCAGCCCGCTGCCAGCGCCGCCGCGGACCACACCGCTGGAGCGGCAGATGACACGCCTACGCATCGCTGACGGCGCGCGCTTCGGGCGGTCGGGGCAGCGGCGGCACCACGCCGGCCAGGCGACGGCGCCGCGGTTGCGCAGTGGTGACGCACACCCCGGCCAACACGGCCGCGCCACCGATGATTTGTGAGAGCAGGAGCGGCTCGCCGAGCAGCAGCACCGAGAGCAGCGCCGTCTGCACCGGAATGAGATAGATGAACACGGCGGTGCGTCCGACGCCGACGGCGTGGACGCCGGCGAGGAACAGTTGCCCGGCGATGACCGAACCGCCCAGGGCGGTAAACAGCAACGCCGCCACGCACGCGGGCGGTGCGCTCATGAGTTGGGCGAACGGCTGCTGGGGTGCGGCGAGCACCAGTGAGGCCACGGCGCCGACGCCGTAGCAGATCACGTTGGCCACCGAGTTCGGCAGCTTGCCGACGACGCGGCGGGAGGCGAGGTTGAAGGTGGCCCAGAGCGAGGCGGCCAAGAGCGCCAGCATCTCGCCCCGCCGCGAGGTTGCCAGCTGAGCGAGGACCGACACGTCGCCGTGGGTGATGATCAGCACGGCTCCCGCCAGTGCCAGCAGGACCCCCGCCAGCCGGCGGCGGGTGACGCGTTCTCCAACCAGCGGTGACAGCGCCACCGTGATGACCGGATTGAGGGCGATGAGCAACGCGGCGTTGGTGGCGCTGGCGTAGCTCAGCGCCGCCATGAACGTCCACTGATAGAGCGCGCCGCCGCACAGCGCCATCAACATCAGCGGCAGCAGCACCAGACGCAGATCGCCGGCGCGTCGCACCCGCCAGGCGAAGGGCAGCAGGACCAGCATCGCAACCAGATGCCGCAGCCCCGCCGCCGACAACGGCTGAAAGTGCCCGACCACCACCTTGCCGGCGATGAACGCCGCCGCCCACGCCAGGCTGGCCAAGTACAGGCCCAGATAGGCTCGGGCGGTCGACGTCGGCACCATGCCCGTCGTCTAGCAAGCGCGCCGCGCCGCAGCGAGCGAAGCGGACGAGATTGGAAACGCGGTCGGCTGGCAGCCGGACGAGCGGAAGGTGTCTCAGCGGACGGTGCGGAAGAAGGCGCGCACGTCGTCGACGAGCAGTGCCGGCTCTTCCATCGCCGCGAAATGCCCGCCGCGCGGCATCGGCGTCCAGCGCGTGACGTTGTAGACGCGCTCGGCCCAGGCGCGCGGCGGGCGCAAGATCTCGCGCGGAAACATCGCGCAGCCCGTCGGCACCTCGACGCGCAGGTCCTGCGGCGGAAACTGGTCGGCGCGACGGGCCTCGCAATACAGTCGGCACGACGAGCCCGCCGCCTGCGGCGCCCAGTAGAGCATGATGTTGGTGAGCAGCTCGTCCTTGGAGAAGCGCTGCTCGACCTCGCCGTCGCAGTCGCTCCAGGTGCGAAACTTCTCCACGATCCACGCCGCCAGGCCGGCGGGCGAGTCGTTGAGCGCATAGGCCAGGGTCTGCGGCTTGGTCGTCTGGATGCCCTGGTAGCCGACCTCCTCGGTGAGGAAGTGCTGCGTCGCCATCACGCCGGCGATCTCATCCGCGTTCAGGCCGTCGAGCGGATTGGCGGGGTCGGGTGGAAAGGCGATGACCATGTTCAGGTGGATCGCCGCCACCTGCGCCGCGTGGCGGGCGCCGAGATACCAGCTGACGACCGATCCCCAATCGCCTCCCTGGGCGCCGAAGCGCGTGTAGCCCAGGCCCTCCATGAGGGTGGCCCACAGCGCCGCGATGCGCTCGGGGTGCATGCCCGGCGCGCGCGCGTGGTCGGAGAAACCGTAGCCCGGCATCGAGGGCGCGATAACATCGAAGGCATCGGCCGGGTCGCCGCCGTGCGCGCCGGGATCGGTGAGCGGTCCGATGATCTTGGCGAACTCGAAAACCGACCCCGGCCAGCCGTGGCCGATGACGAGCGGAAACGGCTTGGGCCCCTTGCCGCGCACGTGGATGAAGTGGATGCCCAGGCCGTCCACGCGGGCGCGAAACTGCGGCCAGGCGTTGAGCCGCGCTTCGGCGGCGCGCCAGTCGTAGCGGTCGCGCCAATAGGCGACCAGCTGGCGCAAATAGCTCAGATCGGTGCCGTAGTCCCACCCCGACCCGGGAATCTCATCCGGCCAGCGCGTGCGCGCCAGGCGGGCGCGCAGGTCGGCCAAGACGTCGTCGGACACGGCGATACGGAATGGCTCGATATGCATGGCGCGTTCTTACGCCAGGTCGAGCCGGTGGCACAAACGTCTGCGCCACGTCGATCCCGCCGACATTTGGCGACGTGATCGCCCCCGGGGCGGAGTGGCCCCGCGCCCCACAGAGGACCGACCGCTCAGCCGGGGTCCTGCTCGGAGCCGGGCGCGGTGCGCATCAGGCCGCGATAGGCCAGCGCCGGCGTGCTGCCCTCGTGCACGACGCGGTAGACCTCGCGTGCGATCGGCATCTCGACGCCGTATTTCTGCGCCAGCTCGATCACCACCCGCGAGGTCTTCACCCCTTCGGCGACCATGTGCATCTCGGCGCTGATCTCGGCCATGGTGCGGCCCTTGCCGAGCTGCTCGCCGACGTAGCGATTGCGGCTCTGCTTGCTGACGCAGGTCGCCACCAGGTCGCCCATGCCGGCCAGGCCGGCGAAGGTCTGCAACTGGCCGCCCATCGCCACGCCGAGTCGGGTCAGCTCCGCCAGGCCGCGGGTAATCACGGCCGCCTTGGTGTTGTCGCCGACGCCCAAGCCGTCACCCATGCCGGCGGCGATGGCGATGACGTTCTTCAAGGCGCCGCCGATCTCACAGCCGACGACGTCTTGATTGGTGTAGACGCGGAAGAGGCTCGACTTGAAGATCGCCTGCAGCTCGCGCACGATCGTCTCGTCGTCCATCGCCACGACGCTGGCGGCGGCGAAGCCGGCCATGATCTCGCGCGCCAGATTGGGTCCAGTGAGGACGCCGGCGGGATGGCCGGGCAACACTTCGCCGACCACCTGGGTCATACGCAGCATGGTGCCCTGCTCCAGCCCCTTGGCCAGGCTGATCACCGGCACCCAGGCGCGAATGTGCTCGCGCACCTGCTCGAGCGTGGAGCGAAAGCCGTGCGAGGGCACGCCCATGACGACGACGTCGGCGCTGCGCACGGCCTCGCCCATGGCGTGCGTGGCCTCGAGCTCGCGCGCCACCCGACTGGTGCCGAGGTAGCGGGTGTTGGTGCGCTGGGTGCGCAGCTCCTCGGCGACTTCCACGGCGCGCGCCCACAGAATGGTCGGGGTGTTGCGCGCGGCGATCGAGGCAACGGTCGTCCCCCAGGAGCCGGCGCCGATGACGGCGACGCGCAAACGCACGGCCTACTCCGCCATGCCGAGCGCCGCCATCGCGACCACCCTGGTGCGCTTGAAGTCGGCCTTGCCGGAGGGACTGCGGTACACTTCGTCCACCTGGACGACGTGCTTCGGCGCCTTGTAGGCGGCCAGGTGCTGCTTGACGAAATCCTTCACTGCGCTGCCATCGAGCGGCCCGGCGCTACTCGACACCACGGCCGTGATGGCCTCGCCGAAGCGCTCATCCGGTACGCCGACGACGACGCAGTCCTGCACGCCGGGGAAGCGCTTGACCACTTCCTCGACCTCTTCCGGGAACACCTTCTCGCCCCCGGTGTTGATGCACACCGAGCCGCGGCCGAGCAGGGTCAGCGTGCGGCCGTCATCGTTCACCATCGCCCAATCGCCGGGCACCGAGAATCGGCCCTGCGGCGTCTCGACGAAGGTGCGGGCGCTCTTCTCCGGGTCCTTGTAGTAGCCGATCGGTTGCGCGCCGCCGACACCGACCAGCCCCTTCGCCCCCGGCGCGGCATCGAGCAGCTGCAGCGTCTCGTCGAACAAGCGGGTCGTGTTGGAGAGTTGAAAGCTGCCGGTCTGCATGACCCCGGCCGCGGTGGTGATCGACAGGCCCATGCCGACGGCCTCGGAGGAGCTGAACGAATCGATCAGCATGAGCTGCGGCGCGCGCGCCAACAACGCCTGCTTGCTCTCCTGGCTCCACATCACGCCCGAGGAGGAGATGATGGACAGCGAAGACAGGTCGTACGGCCGCTCGGCCTCGTCGAGCGCCCGCAGCATCGGCTTGGCGAAGGAGTCCCCGACGATGACCACCGCCGTCGGCCGCTCGCGCTCCACCACGCCCCAGAGCTGATGCGCATCGAAGCGCTTCGCATCGTCGAGCAAGATCACCGAGCCGCCGTTGAGCCAGGCGATGACGGCACTGAACCACCCCGTGCCGTGCATGAGCGGTGGGCCGATCAGCGCCCGCGTCGGCAGCGGCGGGTCGGCGACCAGGGCGCGCAGCTCGTCGAGCGATTTTGGCGGCGGCATCAGCCCACCGCCGGCCAGACGGCGGTAGAGATCCGCTTGCCGCCACATCACGCCCTTCGGCATCCCGGTGGTGCCGCCGGTGTACAGGAAGAGCAGATCGTCGGCGGAACGCCGCACCTCCGGGGCCGGCCGGTCGGTCGCCGCCGTCGCCTCGTACGGCGCGGCGTTGGGCAAGCCGTCCAGCGCCGGCGGGTCGCCCTCGCCGACGACCAGCACGCCGCGCAGCCGCGGCAGCAGCGGGGCGACGGCGCGCAGCAACGGGGCGAACTCCTCGTGCACGACGACGATCTCGGCATCGGCGTTGTCGAGCAGGTAGCGCAGCTCTTCCTCGCGGTAGCGGTAGTTGACGTTCACCGGCACCAAGGCGGCCTTCATCGCCGCGTACACCCCCTCCATGTAGGCGGGGTGGTTGTAGGTGTAGATGGCCACCTTGGCCTGGTGCGTCGCGCCCCGGGCTTTCATCCACGCCGCCAGATTGCGCGCCCGCCGCTCCAGCTCGCCCCAGGTGCGCCGCCGGCCGGCCTGCGCGAGCGCTTCCCTGTCGGCGCACACCGCTGCGATGGCATCGAAGCAGTCGGCGAGGTTGAGCTGCGTCATCGCGGCACCTTCCCCATGTCGTCGAGCGAACGAAGCTAGGCCGGATGGCGCCCGAGCGTCAATGGACGTCGTGCGGCACCGCCGGTGGCGATTGGTCTGCTCAGCCGCCGAACCCGGTGCGCCGCGGAAGCGAGCCGCCTCGCTCGCGGCCGGTGGCCCCGCCGTGGCCGCTTGACCATGGAAGCTTCTGGGAGCTACTTTACTGGCCATGCGAGCAGTTGGCCTGAAGACGTTGAAGAACAAGCTCAGCGAGTATGTGCGCATGGCGGCGCGCGGCGAGACGGTGCTGGTCACGGATCGCGATCGCATCGTCGCGGAGATCAACCCGCCGCGGAGCGACCGGGCCGCGTTGTTGGCGGACGCTCAACTCGCCGATGCGGTGCGCCAGGGGTGGCTGAGGCCGCCACTCCTGCGCGCCGATTCGGCACCCGCACGGCTGCCGGTGGCACCGCTGGCGGACCTGCTCGCCGAGCTGCGTGCCGATCGGGCCGACCGGTGATCTACCTCGACACCTCGGTCGCGCTCGCCCAACTCCTGGCTGAGGACCGTCAGCCGCCAGCTGCGCTGTGGCGAGAGGTGCTGGTGTCGAGTCGCTTGCTCGAGTACGAGCTGTGGACGCGCTTGCATGCGCGCGGTCTCGGAGCATCGCACGGCGACTTGGCGCGGGAGCTGGTGGGGCGCGTGGCGCTGCTCGAACTCACGCCGACCGTGCTCGCGCGCGCTGTCGAGCCCTTTCCCGTTCCGGTTCGCACCCTCGATGTCTTACACCTCGCCTCCGCCGCTTTCCTGCTCGAACAGGGGCAGGGATTGCGCCTGGCGAGCTACGATGAGCGCATGCTCCGAGCTGCTACCGCGCTCAGATGGCAGATTTATCCCGTCTGATCCCCCGCCGATCAGCCGGCTGAAGCAGGCCGGGCTCATCCTCCAAGCGCTCGGGGAGAACGGGAACTGCGCGTGCGCAACGGCGCGAGCCGTCACCGCCGTCAGTTGACGCGGCGCGCGCGGCCGCCCCAGTAGCGCTCGCGCAGTTTGAACTTCTGCAGCTTGCCGGTGGCGGTGCGCGGCAGCTCGGTGACGAAGTCGAGCGAGGTCGGGCATTTGAAATGCGCCAGCCGCTGGCGGCAGAAGGCCAGCAGGGTCTCGGCGTCGGCCGACTGCCCCTGGCGCAGCACGATCAGCGCCTTCGGCGTCTCACCCCATTTTTCGTGCGGCACGCCGATCACGGCGCACTCGAGCACGGCGGGGTGCTGGTAGAGCGCGTCCTCGATCTCCGAGGAGCTGATGTTCTCGCCGCCGGAGATGATCACGTCCTTCTGCCGGTCGACGATGTGGATGCTGGCGACGGCGTCCCACACCGCCAGGTCGCCGGTGTGAAACCAATTGCCGTGCATGGCCTTGGCGGTTTCTTCGGGCTGCTCCCAGTAGCCCTTGAAGACGACGTTGGAGCGCGCGCAAACCTCGCCGACGGTTTGGCCGTCCTTGGGTACCGGGCGGCCCTCGGCGTCCTGCACCTCGATCTCGACGCCGATGCCCTCGACCCCGGCGCGCGCACGGCGCGCCCAGTCGTCGGCCGGCGTGTTGGCATCGGGATGTGAGACCGTCAGCAGCGGCGCAGTCTCGGTCAGGCCGTAGATCTGGATGAAGCTCCAGCCCAGCTCGCGCTCGAGGCGCTCGATGAACGCCGCCGGCGGCGGCGCGCCGGCGACGGTGAAGCGCGGCCGCGTCTGGATGCGGTGCTGGGCTTTGTCCGCGTAGTCGAGGATGGTGCGCAACACCGCCGGCGCCATGCAGGCGAAGGTCACGCCCTCGCGCTCGATCAGCTCGTAGATCGCCCGGCCGTCGACGGCGCGCAGCACGACGTGGGTCGCGCCCATCGCCGTGGTGGCGTAGACGCCGCCCCAGCCGTTGCAGTGAAACATCGGCAGCGTCCACAGCTCGACGTCGTCGTGGCGAATGCCGAGATGGGCGATCATGTTGTAGGCGTTCAGGTAGCAGTTGCGGTGCGTGAGCATGACCCCCTTGGGTCGCGCCGTGGTGCCGGAGGTGTAGTTGATCGACACCACATCGTCCTCATCGCGCTCGACCGCCGGCGGCGGCGCCGGGCTGGCGGCGCTCACCCATGCGTTCCAGTCGATCCAGCCGGGCACCGGCGGCCCGTCGTACGAGGCCGCGATCCAGTGCTCGACGCCGGTCAGGCGCGGGCGGATCTGGTCGACGATGCCGGTGAAGTCGCGGTCGACCAACACGCAGCGCACCCCGGCGTGGTTGAGGATGTACTCGTGCTCCGCGGCAGCCAGCCGGTAGTTGAGCGGCACGAGGATCGCGCCGATGGCGCTGGTGCCGAAGAAGCTTTCGAGAAAGAAGTGTGAATTCGGGCTGAGAATGCAGACCCGATCGCCCTGGCCAATGCCGATGCCGCGCAGTGCGTTGGCCAGCTGGTGACAGCGCCGTTCGAGCTCGCGGTAGGTGAAGCGGCGGTCGCGGTCGACGACACCGATCTTGTCCGGATACGCCGTGGCGGCCCGGCGCAGAAAATCAGTCACCAACAGCGGCACGCGCATGCGGCTCCTCCTTGCGTCGGCGAACCCGCCGATCGCTCATCGCGTGTCGCTTACCGTCTGTCGAAAGGCACGGCAACTACGCACGAGAACCCGACGACACAGACCGCCGCAGAGCCCTCGCGATCAGCCCCTCAACCAGGGCAACAGCTCGCCGCGAGGTGGGTACTGCCTTTTGCCTTCTTCAGTCTCCGGTCAGGCGTGCTGGCGTCGCAACTGCTGGTAGCGCAACATCACCTTGCGCACGTAGCTGACGCGTTGGGCGCGTTGGGCCGACATGCGCAGCACCGGCGCCGGTCCCATGTTGTAGGCGGCAATCGCGCGGTAGGGATCGTCGAGCATCTCTTCCAGCTGGCGCAGGTAGCGCACGCCGATCTGGAGATTGGTCTCGGGATCGACCAGCGTGTGCGATCCGCCCCAGGGCAACCCGGCGCGACGCGCCACCGAGCGGGCGGTGCTGGGGAGCAGTTGGGTGAGGCCGATCGCCTCGCCGCCGCGCGCCTTGGGCTCGCAGCCGCTCTCCACCTGTACCAGCGCGGTGATGAAGAGCGGGTCGTAGCCGTGCTCCTCGCTCTCCTGGTGAATGACCCGCGCCAGGCTCAAGCGCTGCGTACTCGGCAGGGGGTTGGAACACTCGGTCAGTGCCGAGGCGACCACCTGAACCGGGTCGGCCGCGGCCTGTGCCGGGGTCGCCGTAGCGGCCGGGTCGGGCTCCAATGCCGGCACCGGCATGGCCGCCAGGTTCAAGATCCCTATGGTTCCGATGCCAACCAGCGTGAGCATGCGGGACAACAGCCGGCTCAAAGCCGGGCAAAAGGCATGGCGAGAGCAATGAAGTTGCTGAGTCGTCATGGCACGCATCCTCCTGCGAGCCGGATTGACCGCTCCGTTCCCCAGCGGTCACGCAGCCGTATGCTACGGACAGCGACGCAGAAGGCAACCACAAGACGACAAAAACGGCTTATGCGAGACTTGGCAGAAACTAATTCACGCCCTTCGCTCAGGCGTGAACTCCAAGCAGATCAGGGGCTGTAAGAGGCTGATTCCCCGAGGTTTTCAGAGAGAAAGGCGGTGAGTTGTGGCGCCGTGACCACCCCGCCGGGTATCACCGGTGTGCCGCGACCCACCCGCCACCAGGCGGTGCCATGGGCACCGCCGGCGGCCACAGGTGCCGCGGCTACGGCTTGCATGTAACGCCGCTGCCCCGCCTCAATCGCTACCGATCACCGATCCCCGATCCCTGATCCCCGGCCCCCAAGGCCAGATCAGCGTTCGACGATCTCGCGGCGGCGACAGCCTGCATGTAACGCCGCTGCCCCACCTCAACTGCTACCGATCCCCGATCCCTGAGCCCCGGCCCCCAAGGCTAGGTCAGCGCTCGACGATTTCGAGCAGGTGACCGTCGGGATCGCGCAGCAGGACGCCGCGGTCGAAGCCCAGGGGCTCGTCGGGCGGGTCGGCTGGGGGGATGCCGGCGATGGATTCGAGCGGCGTTTGCTCATCGAGCACCAGGCGCGTGTTCCAGGAGACCAGGTCGTTCGGGCGGGCCTCGGGCGGATACGGCCGCCCGTCGCGCGGGGTGAGATACTCCAGGAACTCGATGCCGGGTCCGCGGCTGGCGCGCAGGCCGGTGATGCGCACGCGCGAGCCGGCAACCCCGTTCAGCCGCTCCTGCTCGGGTCCGTAGTTCTCGCTGGCGCCGGCGACGCGAAAGCCGAGTCGGTCGCGGTAGAAGGCCAGGCTCTTGTCGGTATCGGCAACGGCGATGGCGGTATGGTCGATACCGCGAAACAGCGGTGCACCAGGTTGCTGCCAGCGCGGGTCGCCCTTGCCGGGCGGAAACCAGATGAGTTCGAGCGGGTGGCCGTCCGGATCCTTGAAATAGAGGGCGCGAATGCCGGCTGCAGCGTGATTCCAGTCGGGAATCCGCTGGGGTGCGGGGGAGATTTTGCGCACCGCGTGCCGGCGCAGGCGCGCGTAGGCCGCGTCCATGTCGCTGACCACGATGGCGAGGTGTTGAAACCAGCGGTCGTGGCTGCGCCCATCGGCCGGCGCCCGGCGGCCCGGCGGGCTGAGATACTGCGTCAGCTCGATTCGCTCCTCGCCCAGGCGCAGGCGCACGACCCGCATCTCCAGCGGTGTGACGCCGCGCAGCTGCTCGTAGGCGGTGCCGGAGACGATGACGTCGCTCTCGACCGCGAAGCCGAGCACGCGGGTGTAGAAGTCCTTGGCGCGAGCGGCGTCGCTGACCGTCAAGCCGATGGCGTCGACCGCCGCGACCCCCGCCAGCGCCGCGCCGGCGAGGACGAGCAGCAGGCCGAGGGCCGCGCCGATGCGGCCGGCGCACCTCATGCGAGGCGCTCGAGCAAATGGTCGCCGACGCGCAAGGCGTTGGCCATCACCGTCAGGGAGGGATTCGAGGCGCCGCAGGACGGGAAGAAACTGGCATCGACGACGTAGAGGTTGTCGAGCTCGTGCGCCTTGCAGTGGATGTCGAGGGCCGAGGTCTGGGGATCGCGGCCGAAGCGGATGGTGCCGTTCTGATGCCCGACGCCGGCCACCGGCAGGCGCTTGGCGATGTGCAGCGACAGCGGCAGGAGATGATCCTCGCAACCGATCTGCTTGAGCAGACTCTTCATCTTCTTCACCAACCGGTCGTGGCCCTCGAGATTGTTCGGCGTGTAGTGGATGCTGATGCGCCCCTCGCCGTCGATGGCCACCCGGTTGTTCGGATCCGGCAGGTCTTCCGACATCAGCCACAGGTCGAGCGAGTGGCGCGCCATGTACTCGAGCGTCATGCCGGGGACGATGCGCGGCGCGCCGGCGGCCAGCGTCTCGGGGTCCATCTTGAACAGCGACTGGATGGAGCCCATCGGGTACTCCCACTCCGAGCTGGCCAGATAGAAGTCGTTGAGGCCGAAGGTCTTGGTGAACTGGCTCGGGTTCTCGTCGCGTGAAATGGCGAGGAACATCGAGTTGGTGTGCGCCATGTAGTGCCGGCCGACCACGCCGGAGCCGTTGGCCAGCCCGTCCGGATGGCGGGCGTTGGCCGAGCGCAGCAACAACGCCGCCGAGTTCACGGCGCCGCAGGCGACGACGACGATCGCGGCGCTGTAGACCTCCTCGGCGCCGTTGCGCTGGACGTGGACGCGCGTCACGGCGCGCCCGTTGGCGTCGGTCTCGAGCCGCACCACGTAGGCATTGGTGAGCAAGGTGACGTTGGGATGCGTCAGGGCCGGCTCGACGCAGAGCACCTCGGCGTCCGACTTGGCGCGTAGCAGACAAGGGTAGCTGTCGCAGGTGGGACAGCGAATGCACTTGCTGGTGCGCGGATTCTGCTCGTCGAGCATGACGCCGACCGGCAGATGGAAGGGGTGGTAGCCGAGGCGGGCCAGATCGTCGTGCAACTGCTGCAGGCGCGGCTCGTGGCTCACCGGGGGATGCGAGTAGGGCGCGCTCGCCGGCCCGTCGCTGGGATCTTCACCGCGCAGGCCGTGCACCTGATAGAGGTGCTCGGCCTGCGTGTAATAGGGCTCGAAGTCGTCGTAGCGCAGCGGCCAGGCCGGCGAGATGCCGCCGTGATGGACGACGGCGCCGAAGTCGGCCGGGCGCAGGCGCACCAGGGCGGCGCCGTAGACCTTGGTGTTGCCGCCAACCCAATAACCGGTACCGGGTCGAAAACCGCGCCCGTCTTTGTCGTACCACTCCTCGTGGGTGTGGTACTTCTCCTCCACGTGCACGGCGCGCGGCCGCCAGTTGTCCTGCTCGCGCGGCAGGTAGTCGCCGCGCTCGAGCAGGAGGATCTTCTTGCCCGAGGGCGCCAGCTTCCAGGTCAAGGTGCCGCCGCCGGCGCCGCTGCCGATGACGATGACGTCGTAGTGCGTGCTCATGTGCGTTCTCCCAGCGCCTCGTAGTTGCAGCGAAAGATGCAGCGCGCGGCGCGGCCGTGCCGCAGCTTGGCACAGAAGACGCGGTGCAGGCCACGGGCGCGCACGTACACCTCGGCCGCCGCCAGCATGCCGAGCGGCGGCGCCACGAAGTAGATCCAGATGCCGCGCCATTCGCCGGCGACCAGCGCCGAGGCGAAGCTGCGCGCCGGGTTCATGCTCATCCCGGACAGCGGCGCCTCGACGGTGATGTAGGTGGCCACGAGGGCACCGGCGAACAGCCCGGTAAAGCGCGCCAGGGCCGCGGTGTTCGAGGTCAACAGCACCATGAGCATCATGGCGAACGAGATCGCCAGCTCGCCGCAGAACGCGATCGCCGCGCCGCGCATGCCCGGCACCGTGGCCGCGTAGTGCACGGCCGGATGCCCGACCAGCATGCCGACCGCCCCCTGTACGAGCAGCACCCCAATCACGCCGCCGGCGAACTGGGCCGTGACGTACCCCACCGCATCGGCACCGGCGACCTTGCCCAGGCGCAGGAAGGTGAGCGTCAGAGAGGGGTTCATGTGCGCCCCCGAGCGGCGCCCCCAGGGCGAGTAGATGAGCACCACCGCCGTCAGGCCCATCAGGGCGCCCATCAGCATGCGGCGCAGCAGCGGGTCGGCGATGGCCTGGTGTGCGCTCGACTCGGGGTGCTCGAGCACGACCGTGAAGCCGCAGGCCGAGACCATGAACAGGCCGAGCAAGGTACCCTCGATCAGATACTCGGGCAGGTGTGTTCGCGTCATGGCGTGTGACAGTAGATGCGCGGCCGCCCGTACCGGTTGCGGTCCCACCCGCCGGGCCGCACCTGGTTTCCCTCTCCCGCCAGCGGCGCGCGAGGGAGAGTGCAACCCCTACGGGCGGACGCCCGGGATGTTCAGGCGGATGCGGTACAGTCCCGTGCGCGCAGTCATGTACAGAGTGCGACCGTCCGCATCCCCCCAGGCGAAGTTCGCCGGCAGCTCGGGCGCGACGATGGTGCCGAGGTGCTTGCCGGCGGGCGAGATGATCCACACCCCGCCCGGCCCGGAGACGTACAGGTTGCCGAGCTGATCCACCTTGAGCCCGTCGAGCGCCTCCTCGCCGGGCGCGTCCTGCATGCTGAAGAACACTTCCCCCGGGCCGAGCGTCCCATCCTCCTTGACCGGGTAGCGCATGACCACCTTCCGCTCCGGGTCCCAGTTGTCGACGTAGAGAAAGCGCTCGTCGGGCGAGAAAGCCAGGCCGTTGGGCCCTTTCAAATCGGTGCTCAGCAGGGTCACCTGGCCATCCTTGACCCGGTAGACGCCGCTGAACGGCAGCTCCTTGCCCGGGTCGCCGTACACCTTGGGCAGGCCGAAGGGCGGGTCGCTGAAGTAGAGCGCGCCGTCCGACTTGTAGACCAGGTCGTTGGGGCTGTTGAGGCGCTTGCCGTCGTAGCGATCGGCCAGCACGGTGATCTGGCCGTTGCGCTCCAGGCGGACGACGCGGCGGCGGCCGTGCTCGTCGATGGTCAGGCGCCCCTCGCCGTCGAGGGTCAGGCCGTTCGATCCCGGTTGATGGTAGGACCCGATGTCGACGCCGCTGTAGCCGCTCTTGGTGCGGTAGATCGACAGGTTGCGGTCGGGCGTCCAGCGATAGATGACGTTGTTGTTGGGGTCGCTGAACAGCAGGTAGCCCGGGTCGCGTACCCACACCGGCCCCTCGATGAACTGGAAGCCGCTGGCCAGGTGCTCGACGACGGCATCCTTGGGCACGATCGCGTCGACGGCCGGGTCGCGCCGCTCGATGCGCCCGACGTTCGCCGGCGGCGGCGCGGGCGGATAGAAGTCGAGGGTCGCCGACTTGATCCAGATGAAGTTCTGCGGGCTCGCCGAAATCGGCCCGTTCATGCCGAAGACGGCGATCTCGAAGCGCTGCCCGGGTTCGGCATCGCGCGTCAGCACGACGCGGTTGGGGGCATTGAACCCCTTCACCACCTGGCCGCCGGTCTGGCCGAGCACCAGCGGCAGCTGGCCGTTGACCCACACCTCGGCGTAATCGTCGATGACGACCTCAAACACGACGCCGGCGCCGCGGGTATCGAAGCCGCCGACGCGGGCCGGGATGGTGACCGCGATGCGGTACCAGGCGAACGAGACGCGGCCGTTGCCGCGCCGGGCGTCGAGGGTGGTCGGATCGATCACCGGCCAGGCCGTATCGTCGAAACCCGCCGCGCCGGCCTTGGGCTCGTAGTCGTAGGCGCGCACGGCCGCGCCGGACGGCTTGAGGTCGGGCCCGGGGCCCTTGGCGTCGATCTCGGTGAGGCGCGCGTCCTGGAAGCGCCACTGCCCTTGCACGAGCGCAACGCCCTCGCGGGTGGCGAGATCGACCACCGCCGCCGGTGGGCCAGCGACGGGATCCTGCACCGCCGGCGCCAGCAGGGCGGCGGCAAGGAAGCGTGGCACCTGCGGCCGCAACGCGGCGCGCAGCGCCGCAGTCATACGCCCGCCGAGCGCGCGCATCGTCAACGCACCTTGACGACGTAGTACAGCACAGGGCCGCTGACCGCCTTGAACCAGTGCGGTGTCCCCTGCGGCACGATGATGACGTCGCCCTTGGAGATGGTGCGCGTGTCGCCGCCCTGGATGGCGCTGCCGCGGATCTCGTTCGGCGCCGTCTCCTTCGGCTCGACCAGCGCGCCGCCGGTGACGAACGTGGCGGAGCCGTCGAGCACGTAGATGACGTCGGTGTCGAGGGTGTGGACCTCGCCCTGCCCGGGCTGTTCGCGGCGGCTGGCGTGCACCATGTAATTGGTGCCCTTGCCGTCGAACAGCACCGCGCCCTTGTCGAATGCGGCGCGCACCTGCGCGGCATCGAAATAGCTGACCGGTGGCGGATCGGCCGCCAATGCGGCGGCGGCAACGCACAGGGCGATGGGGGCAAGGAGCATGCGCATGAAGTCCTCCCGTAGGTGTTGTCGGATCGAACGTTGAAGGGCGGGGCGCGGATTACTTCACCGCCGCCGCGCCGGCCTTGGCGACCGCCTCGTCGCGCGCCGCGCTGGCGGCACCGCTGACGCCGATGGCGCCGACCACCACGCCGCCGACCTCGATCGGCACGCCGCCCTGCAGCGGCGTGAAGTCGACCAGCGCGACCATGGCCGTCCGCCCGTTCTTGATGATTTCCTCGAAGGCGCTGGTCGGCTTCTTGAACAGGGCCGCGGTGCGGGCCTTGCCGATGGCGATGTTCGACCCGGCCGCGAAGGTACCGTCCAGGCGCTCGAGGTAGAGCAGGTTGCCGCCATCATCGACGATGGCGATGACGCTGCCCTCGTTGTGGCTCTTGGCCTCGGCGGCCGCGGCGGCGGCGGCCTGCTTGGCCCCCTCGAGCGTCAGCGCCTTCTTGTCCGCCAGGGATGCGGCGCACACGGGGGTGGCGATGAATAGGGCACAGAGAACCGCTGCCATGGGGCGCATGATTGTCTCCTTTGCGTGTTCGTGGGGCCTGGCAGCCCGGGTGCCGCTCACCCTTCGACTAGCTCAGGACATGCCCTGAGCCCTCGAAGGCTGAGCGCGGGTCTTTCCGTCGGGCCGCTCAAGCAGCGAACCGCACGACGTTCTTGATGCCTTGGGCGGGGCCGAGCAGGAGATCGCGATAGCGTTCGACCGGGTGGCGGCCGGTGATCAGGGCCCGCACCGCATCCGGCCAGCGCTCGTAAAAGCGCGTCAGGTCGCGGATCGAGGCCTGGAAGGCGTCGTTGCCGGCGTTCACCGTGCCGAAGACGATCTGGTTCTTGAGCACCAGGTTGCGCATCAGGGCGTCGGTGTCGACCGTGATCGGCGCCTTGCGGCCGGGGACGCCGGTGAAGACGAAGACGCCGTTGACCCCGAGCGCCTTCATCATCTCGAAGGCGATGGCCGAGGCGCCGGTGGCCTCGTAGATCAGGTCGATGTTGCCCACCGCAGCGACGAGCTGCTCGATCGACCGTTCCTCGGCCGAGATGTAGGTGGCGCCGATCTGCGTCACCACATCCGCCTTCGCATTGGGGACGCGCTCGCGCGAGTACACCCAGGTGTCGAAGCCGGCGTTGACCAGCGCCATGGCGCCCAGCAGGCCCACCGGACCGGCGCCGAGCACGACCGCGCGCCGGCGCATGTGCCCGGCGCATCCCGGCATCGTGGGGTTGAACCACGGCAGCCGATCCTGGATCTGGCTGACTTGAATCAGCGCCTTCTCGGCAATGGTGAGGGGCTCGACCAGCACCGCCACCTCGCGCAGGGCGCGCGGCACAGGGTGCATGTACTGCTCCTCGTCGACCGCCAGCTCGGTCATGAAGCCGTGCAGTCCGCCAATGCCGCGCTCGTGGAAGTCGCCGGTGTAACAGAAATCCTGCCGGCCATTGCGGCAGGCGGCACAGTCGGCATGCTGGCAGGGGCGGCGCACCGTGGTGACCACGAGATCCCCGGGCCGCAGGCGCGTCACGCCGGGGCCGATTTCGATCACTTCGCCGAGCGATTCGTGGCCGATGACCAGATGGGCGCTGCCGGATGGAGGCGTACCGTACTGGAAGCTGCAGATCTCGCGATCGGTGCCGCAGACGCCGACGTCGAGCATGCGCAGCTTGACCTGCGTGGCACCGGTGAGCACCGGCGCCTCGTGCTCGATGAGCTGCACCTCTTGGCCCTGCGGCCGGACGGCGATCGCCTTCATGGTCGATTGATCTCCTCGTTGGTTGTGCGTTTGATGCGCTCGGTGCCGGCCGCGTTTCCGCCGCGATCTGGCGCGCACGATGCAAACGGCACGCCGGCTGGAGCAGGAACATCGAGGGGTCGGTGCGGCCCGTAGCCGCATACCGTCATCCTCGACCCGCTTGAGTTCCGCGCCCGGCGCCGCAATGGTGGCGCGATGTCGA
>CAYYWP010000027.1:0-22984 GCA_964475125.1 uncultured Binatia bacterium (SeqCode)
TGCAGGCGGGCACAGGACCCGCGGCTACGGCACGTCGCGCGAAGCCCCGGCTAGACTGTTACGTCAGCTAGGCCAGCGCGGCGGCGGCGTAGACCACGGCGCACAGCGCGACGTCGGCGAGTGCCACCGACTCGTCGTCGGTGTGCCACTGGCTCGGCTCACCGGGGCCGAGCATGACGGCCGGAATGCCGCGCACGTTGAAGAGGCCGGCGTCGATACAGCCATGCGAGTACTCCAGGGGCGGATCCGGACGGCCGGCGGCGGCGAAGGCGGCGCGGAGGCGGGCCACCAGCGGCGCGCCTGGGGCGACCTCGGAGGGGTACATGAACGGACCCGGCGTCACCTCGACGGGCCACGGCGACATGCCGCCGAGGGCGGTGCGGACCTCGTCGAGCGCGGCGGTCGGGTCGTCGCCGGGCAGCAAGCGGCGGTCGATGACGATCCTGACCTCGTCCGGAACCGTGTGCGTCGCCTCCGGCCAACTGCGGATCGCGGTCGGCGTCAGGGTGGCGCGGCCGAGATGGGGATGCTCGCCGGCGGGGCGGATGGCGGCGAGACGGCGCAACACCTCGACGGCGCCGGCGATGGCGTTGGTGGCCCGCCACGGCATGCTGCTGTGGCCGGCGGTGCCGCGCACCGTGATGGTGGCATCGATGCGGCCCTTGTTGGCGACGCAGATGGCGTTGTCGAGGCCGATGGCGACGATGCACCAGGCAAACCCGCCGCGCCCGAGGCCGTCGAGGAACGCCTGCGCGGCGTCGTGACGACCGGTCTCGCCGGCCGGAGAGACGCAGAGGACGAGCTGGCCGCGCAGGGCGGGCTCGCGCCGCTTGAGCGCCGCACAGGCCATCAGCGCCGCCGCCAGGGCGCCTTTCTGTTCGGCCGCGCCGCGCCCGCGCAGTCGCCGGCGCCCGCCGCCGTCGGTCAACAGGCGCGCGTCGAAGGCGTCGACCATGCGATTGGCGGGATGCGTCATGGCGTAGGCGAAGAGCAGCACGCGCGGCCCGCCTGGCGGGCCGACGTGGATGACGACGTTGCCGATGGGATCCACCGCCGTCTGCAGCCCGAGCCGTGATGCTTCGCCGGCCACGACGGTGCGCAGGTAGGCCTGCACGGCCGGATCGGCTTCGAACGCGTCGGTTTGGACCGACGGCGTGCGCACCAGCGTGCGCACGATGGTCTCGGCGAGCGCCTCGCTCACTTGCGCAAACCCATCTTCCTCAGGATCGGGATGACGTTGTCCTCCATCTGGTGCAGGGCGCGCAGCGGCTCGAAGAAGGACATCAGCACGCTCTCCACGCCGATCGCGTGCAGCGCCCGCAGCTCCTCGGCGACGGTCTCGTAGCTGCCGATCATCTGGTGCGCGCCGATGCCCAGCGCCATGCGCAGGAAGCGCTCGCGGCCGATGCCGCCCCACGGGTCGGCGCCTTCCTTCGCCTCGCCCCAGCCGAAGGTCTGCGACACGCTCTGTCGTTTCGCCGACTCGATGAAGTTCATCGTCGCGACGCGGTCGACCTCTTCTTCGACCCAATCGGCGATCGCCCGCGCCGCAGCGTCGGTCTCGGCCATGATCGGGTAGACCTGCGAGGCGACGCGCACCCGTCGCCCGTACTTCGCCGCCGTGGCGTGCAGGCGCTCGACCAGGGCGCGGTAGGCCTCGAGACTGGGCTGGATGCAGAACAGCCAGTCGATGTGGCGGCAGGCGAAGTCGATGCCGACGTCCGACTGCCCGGCCTGCATGAGGATCGGGCGCGGCCGGCGCACGGGCCGCGGGTTCACGTAGGCGCCGTAGGCCTGGTAGTACTGGCCCTCGAAGTCGATCGGCCGCTCCGAGGTCCACAGGTGCTTCATCAGCGTCGTGAACTCGTCGGCCTTGCGATAGGCGTCGTCGTGCGGCAGCGGATCGAGATGGCCGAAGGCGGCGAACTCCTTCGCCGAGTAACCGGCGACCAGGTTCAGACCCCAGCGCCCGCCGGAGATGTGATCGACCGTGGCGCCGAACTTGGCGAAGTGCAGCGGATGGAAGTCGTACGTGCAGTGGGCGGTGGAGAACAGCGCCATCCGCTGGGTGATCGAAGCGAGCGCCGCGGCGGAGGTGAGCGACTCGAGCAGGGCGTCGTTCCACTGCGTCTCGCCGCCCTGGCCGATCCAGCGCGCGAACGGCACCTGGTAGTCGAAGCCGATCCGTTCGGCTTCCTTGACGAGATGCGAGGCGATCGGCCACTGCCAGTACGTCTGCAGTCGCTCCGGCGCCGACAGCACGGCCTTCGACGCCGTCGCGCCGCCCTGGATGTTCCAGGCGAAGAAGCCGAGCTCGAGCGGTTGGCCGCTGCGCGTCTCGGGCTGGCCGCCGGGGTCGAAGGGGCCGGTGAGGACTTCCGCCTTGATCGGTTGCTGACCGAAGTGCGCCACGGGTCGCTCCTTTGCCTACGGCGTGCGCCGGTAGATCGGGCCGCGCCGGATTACCATTTCGACCAGATCGCGATCGAGCGCGGCGAAGGACTCGCCCGCCTCGATCGGCCGGGCGTGCTGGCCCGGATAGTCGAGCGCGCTGCGCACGCGCGGACTCATGTAGTACGCCGCGGTGACGGCGACGGTGAGGACGTTGAAGCCGGCCGGGTCGTCGGCGCGCAGCTGGGCCACGACCTCGGCGGGATCGCGCCCGCGCGCCGCGGCGAGCAGGCGCGCCAGCGGCTGGCGCAAATCGGGGCGGGCGGCGAGGACGCGATCCAGGCCCTCGCCGGCGACGTCGACCGCGCTCGCCGCCGGCATGCCGTGCGCGGCCGGGGCGAGGACGTCGGCCAGGGCGCGCAAGATCTGGCGCTCGTCCGTCACCGCGGCACCACTTGATGATAGCGCTCGGCCAGCAGGTGCTCGGCGGTGCGCAAGGCCAGTGCGGCGATGGTCGGCGTCGGGTTGACGCCGCCCGATGTCGGGAAGATGCTGCCGTCGACTATGTAAAGGTTGGCGACGTCGTGGGCGCGGCCGAAGCGGTCGACGACCGAGGTGGCGGGATCGTCCCCCATGCGCGCCGTGCCCAGTAGGTGCCAGCCGGTGCCGCGCAGCAGCGGCGCGACGATCGTCTCATACGCTCCGGCCGCCTCCAGCGACTCGCGCGCCCGCGCGGTGTGAAAGGCGAGCAGGCGGTCTGAGTTTTCCGACGTGCGGTAGGTGACCTTCGGAGCGGGGATGCCGTGCGCATCGACGAGCGTGCGATCGAGCGTCACGGCGTTGCCCTGCTCGGGGAGGTCCTCGCCGATCACGCCCCACATCACCGAGTGGCCGAGCCGCGCCCGCACCCGTGCGTGCAGGGCGGCGCCGAACTCCGGCTCGCCATACCAGGGCAGGGCCGCCGCCAGCGGTCCACCGGTTGGCTGCAGGCCCCACTTGGCGCCGCGCACGAAGCCGCGTCGCGCATCGGTCTCGTAGAACTGCATCGACTGGATGCTCTGGCCCCACTGTCCCTGCCAGCTCTCGAAGCGCTCGGCGAAGAGCCCGGTCACGGTGGCGAACGGGTGCAGCATGAGGCGCTTGCCGACCAGCCCCGATGAGTTGGCCAGCCCGTGCGGGTAGCGATTGCAGGCGGAGAGCAGCAGCAGGCGCGGCGTGCCGATGCCGTTGGCCGCCAGGATGACGACCGCGGCGGGCTGGAAACACTGGCGTCCGTCGGCATCGAAGTATTCCGCCCCGCTGGCGAGCCCCGTCGCGTCGACGGTGATGCGCCGCACGCGCGCCCCGGTGACGAGGCGGGCGCCGTGCGCGAGCGCGCGCGGCCAATGCGTCAGGTCGGTGGTGGCCTTGGCGCCGTCGCGGCAGCCCCACACGCAGGTGCCGCGGCGCACGCAGGCCTTGAGCGGCCCGTAGTCGCGCGAGGCGATGGCGTTCATGCCCGGCCACCAGTGCCAGCCGAGCTGGTTGTGCGCCCGGGCCACGCGCCGTCCCATGGCGCCGAGCGGCAGCGGTGGCAGCGGCGGTGCCGCCGACGGCGGGTAGGCGGGGTCGCCGCCCAGGCCGGAGACGCCGAAGTCGCGGTCGACGCGGTCGTAGAACGGCTCGAGCTCGGCGTAGTCGAGCGGCCAGTCGTCGGCCACGCCATCGAGGGTGCGGACGCGAAAGTCGGACGGGGCCATGCGCGGCCACTGCGCGGCGTAGCCGATCGTGCTGCCGCCGACCGCGTTCACCATCAGCGGGTCGATGGCGGAATCGGAGACGTCGATGGGATAGTCGGCGGCGGCGGCGCGAACGTTGGGATCCCAGGCAAACTGCTTGAGCCCGGTCAGCTCCCAGTCCACTTCGCCGCCGCGGAACGTGCGCGCATCCGGCCAGTCACCTTGCTCGAGGCAGACGACGCGCACCCCGGCCTCGGCGAGCCGCAGAGCGACCACGGCCCCCGAGGCGCCCGCGCCGACGATCAGGACGTCGGCCTCCGCCGGCGACGCCATCGCTCACTCAGCCGCGCTGCCGGCGGGCACGGGTCCCGCGGCTACGGCTCATCGCGACGCGCATCGCCCAACTCACGAGCGCCGGCGCCGGCGCGGCGGAAGTGCGGAATCACCTCGCGAGCGAAGGCGTTCAGCACCTCGTGCGGCAGCGTGTACGAAGAAAAATGGCGGATGTAGAAGCTGGTCACGCCGCAGGCAATGGCGGCCTCGATCTTGTCGAGGCAGAAGCGCGCGTCGCCGACCAGGCAGAACTTCTCGGCGTAACGCAGTCCCATCTCGTCGGTGATCCAGCGTCCCGCGGCTTCGATCGCGACCTCCCAGTCGACCGCGTGGGCCATGTCGGGATACACCCCTTCCACCACCGCCGGCACCTGCACGTCGATGCCGACCAGGCGCAGCGCCTCGGAGCCGCCGATCTGGGCCGAGGTGACGCAGTACGGCTTGACGATGCGCGCCGCGACGGTCTTGTCGGAAGTGATGTGGCAGAACGTGCCCAGACAGATGTCGATCTCGGCCAGCTCGCGGCCGCGGCGCCTGGCGCCCTCGCCGATGTGGGAGATCGCCTTCTCGATCAGCTCGGGGGCCATGCCGGCGAGTAGGATCACGCCGTCGGCCAGCTCGCCTGCCAGGGCGAGCGCCTTCGGGCCGGTGGCCGCCATGTAGATCGGCACGGTGCGGCGCGGGGCGCCGGACAGGCTCATGTGCCGAGACTCGAACGAGCGCTCGTCGCCGGCCAGCAGGCCGCGCACGAGGTCGATGTACGCCCGCATGCGCGCCAGCTTGGTCGGCGCGATGCCGAGCGTCTTGACCGCGCTGTCGCCGGTGCCGATGCCGAGGATCGTGCGCCGCGGGGCGATCTCCTCCACCGTCGCCGCCGCCGCCGCCGTGACCGTGGGGTGGCGGGTCTCGAAGTTCACTACGCAGGTGCCGAGGGCGATGCGCTCGGTGGCCGGCGCCGCCAGGGCCATGGTCGCCCAGACGTCGCGCCAGATGAACTGCGAATCGGGAAACCACGCCACAGCGAAGCCGGCCTGCTCCGCCGCGCGTGCACAGTCCGCCACCTGCCGCACGTCCGTACACGGCGGAATGCGCAGCCCGAAGCTCAGCGGCCGTGTCATCCGTACCCCCGTTTCGCCTCCAGCGATCCGCCACCGGCGCGCATCGCACCGCGCCTGCGTCGACCGGCCCAGCTAGCACGCGGCGAATCCGGCAGTCTAGTTAACCTTGATCTGACGAGAACCTCAACGCAGGCGCCGAGTACGCAGAGGGCACAGAGGCGGCGGGCAGGAGCTCGAGCGCTGCCCCATCGTCATCGTCAATCGGGTTGACCTCTGCCTCCTCTACCGACCTTTCGGGGTTTCTTACCCCAGACCCCTCGCATAGAGTGGCGTCCGTGCAGTGGTGGGGCGACAAGCGGGTGCTGGTGACCGGCGGGGCGGGGTTTCTCGGCTCCCAGGTCGTGGCGAAGCTGGGCGAGCGCGGTGCGGCGGAGATCATCGTACCGCGCAGCCGCGACTACGACTTGCGCGAGCTGGACGCGACGCGCCGCCTGGTCGCCGACTGCGCCGCGGCGGCGGACGGCGGCGCGCAGCCGCCCGACGTCGTCATCCACCTGGCATCGCGCACCGGCGGCATCGGCGCCAATCGCGCTCACCCGGCGGAGTTCTTCTACGACAACCTGATGATGGGGACCCAGCTGCTGCATGAAGCGTGGCGCGCCGGGGTGCGCAAGTTCGTCGCCATCGGGACGGTGTGCAACTATCCGAAGCACACCCCGGTGCCGTTCAAGGAGGCGGACCTCTGGAACGGCTATCCCGAGGAGACCAACGCGCCGTACGGCCTGGCGAAGAAGATGTTGCTGGTGCAGTCGCAGGCCTACCGGGCACAGTACGGCTTCGACGCCATCTACCTCATGCCGGTCAATTTGTACGGGCCGGGGGACAACTTCGACCCGGCGACCTCGCACGTCATTCCGGCGCTCATCCGCAAGTGCGTCGCCGCCAAGCGCGCCGCCGAACGCGGTCAGCCGCCGACCGTGGAGGTGTGGGGGACGGGCGCGGCCTCGCGCGAGTTTCTCTATGTCACCGACGCCGCCGAGGGCATCGTGCTGGCGGCCGAGCATTACGACGGCGCCGAGCCCGTCAACCTCGGCGCCGGCAGCGAGATCACGATCGCCGCGCTGGTGCGGCTGATCGCCGGCCTGCTCGATTTCGAGCCCGAGATCGCCTGGGACGCCAGCAAACCCGACGGCCAGCCGCGCCGCTGCCTCGATACCAGCCGGGCCGAGCAGTGCTTCGGATTTCGCGCCCGTACGTCGCTGCGCGATGGACTGCGCCAGACGATCGAGTGGTACCTGCACCGCACGTGAACGGCCCGCCCGAGTTGGTTCGAAGGGCCACCGAAGGTCCGCTGCGGGCGCTCTACACCAGGAGACGTGATCCCGGTCAGCGCAAGGCGCGCAGGCGCTGGGCGGGGATCAACAAGGTGGTGAAGCGGCCGTCGTGCACGCGCTGGCCGCCGGCGTGCTCCCAATCCGCCGCCAGGCGCTCGGCGAGGTCCCTGACGTAGGCGGGCTGGCTGCGCTCGAAGTTGACGATCACCACCCACTCGGCGCGCTCGAGCACGGCCGGCCATTGCGCTGCCGCGGGAAAGCCGACCGTGGGACGGTCCGCGTACCAGCAGATCTGCGGCCCGCTCGCCCCCACCACCAGGGCGCCGGGCGTGGCGCGGTCGCGCAGCACCGCCATCGCCTGGCGAAACGACGGATAGCCCAGGGTCACGGTGTGGGCGAGCGTCTGGCGCACCGAAATCGCGCTGAGGACCACCGTGGCGGCGACCAGCGTCGCCAGGGCCCAGCCTGCCGCACGCCCTCGCCCGAGGGCGCGCGTGGCGCCGAGCGCGGCCAATACCGTGGCGGCCGGCAGCATCGAGGTCACCAGGCGCGGCTCCTTGTAGCGGTAGGCGCTGAACCAGACGACGACGAAGGCGACCGTGATGGCGCACTGCACGGCAAAGCGCTCGCGCGTGAGCAGCGCCCAGCCGAGACCGAACCCCAGGCACAGCACGGTCGGCAGCGACAGCACGTCGGGCAGGTCGCGCAGATACTGGTACCACGGCATCGAGACACCCGGCAGATAGATCTGCAACTGCTGCGATGCCTGCCGCACGCCGATCAACGGGTCGCCAAACGCGACCGTCTGTCGAATCAGCCACGGCGCGACCACCAGCGCGCCGAGGAGCGGTGCGAGGACGGCGTCCCGGCTCAGGATCCGCCGCCGCACGGCAGGATCGTTGGTGACCAGTGCCGCCAGCGTCAAACAGACGGCCAGCGGCCCGAAGAGCAGCGCCGTGTAGCGGGTGAGGAACGCCAGGCCGAGGCAGAGCCAGGAGAGATAGAAGTAACGCGGCGAGCGATAGAGGGCGAGCGACCAACAGAACAGCGCGCCGGCGAACAGGGCGAGGAAGGGCATCTCACTGAGGAACTGCGCCGTCGAGGTCCAGAACCACGGGGCCGCGGCCAGCAGCGCTGCCGCGATCAGCGCCGTGGTGCGGTCGTAGGCGGCCGCGGCGGCGGCGTAGACGACCGCCAGCGCCAGCAGCGCCCAGGCGACGCTGGCCCGCTTGAGGATGCGATCGTCCTGACGCCCGGCCAGCCACAAGCTCGCCGCGCCGGCGAGCGGCAGCAGCGGCGGTCGCAGCGCCTGCGGCCGGCCGCAGATGGCGTAGCGATCGTCGCGCAGCAGCGAGCGCGCCAGTGAAGCGTACTCGGCCTCGTCCCAGCTCAACATGCCGTAGGCGCCGAGCGACTGCGCGTATGCCAGGCCGGCGAGGCCGAGCAGCAGCGCCAGCGGCCACTGGGGCCACTGGCCCGCCCGGCGCAGTGGCGCGAGCGGCCCCGTCGCGTGCTCAGGCACCGCGGGCAAAGCGCCGGCCGATGGCGATCTCGCGCAGCAGGAAACCGCCGATGCGCCAGCCGAGCGTCCAGGTCGCGGCGCTGTCTTTGCGGCTGCCGCCCAGGCGCGGCTGCTCGCGGGTGGGGAATTCCTTGATGCGCATGCCGAGCTTGGCGGCGCGGATGGTGCTCTGCAGCTCGATCTCGTGCAGCGGCGCGTCGAGGCACATGCGCCGCATCGCCTCGAGGCGCATGGCGCGGTAGCCGTTGATCGAATCCCATACGCCCGAGCGCCAGCACAGGCGCACGATCAGGCTGTAGACGAGGTTGCCGAGCTTGCGCAGGCGCAGCGGATCGTCGCTGTCGTCGCTGGCCGCGCCGCGCCGCACGAAGCGCCCGGCGATGACCAGGTCGTAGCCTTCGTCGAGATAACGCAGCATCTGCGGCAAGTCGGCGGGATCCTCATTGCCGTCGGTGCTGAAGAAGACGAGGCGATCGGTGCCGGCCACCTCCTGGGCGAGCTGAAAGGCGCGGCCGCGGCCGGGCGCCGTTTGCAGATACACCGCAATGGCGCCGGCGCGGTAGCACTCGAGAGTGCCGTCGCTCGAACCGGCGTCGACGGCGAAGACGCGCGTGAAGGACGCCAGCGGCAGCCGCGGCAGCAGGCGTTCGAGCGCGGCGCGCTCGTTGTACGACAGCAACACCAGCGCCGTGGTCTCAGCCATCTCCGGCCACCGGATCGCGCCGCGGCGCCAACTGGCTCGACGACGGCGCTGCCGCGGCGCGCGCGCGCCGCATGAGACCCCGGCGGACCCGCGCCGCGCCGGGCTGCGTCGACATCGCCCCGCTGACTTCCGTGCGCCGCTGTACCAGCGGCGCGGCCCGGCGGCAATCGCCGCACGGCCACCGGCCCGGCCAGCGTCACAGCGGGGCGAGGCGGGCGGTGAAATGGCGCAGCCGCGGGCCCTGCTCGACGATGCGGTAGCCGCGCAGCGCCCCGGCGCGCGGCGCGATGCTGGCCACGACTTCGGCGACGTAGTCGATGTGCGACTGCGTGTAGACGCGGCGCGGGATCGCCAGGCGCACCAGCTCCATCGCCGCGGGCTGCTCGCTGCCGTCCGCCTGCGGCCGCCCGAACATCACCGAGCCGATCTCGACGCCGCGCACGCCACCGGCGAGATACAGCTCGTTGGTCAGCGACCAGGCGGGGTAGGCGGATGCCGGCAGGTGGGGCAGGAGCGCCTTGGCGTCAACGAACACGGCGTGGCCGCCGGGCGGTGAGACGCAGGGCACGCCCGCGGCGCGGCACTTTTCCCACAGGTACTCGACGCTGCGGATACGGTAGCGCAGATATTCTTCGTCCAGCACCTCGCCGAGGCCGACGGCGATCGCTTCCAGATCGTAGCCGGCCAACCCGCCGTAGGTGGGAAAGCCTTCGGTGAGGACGAGGTTGGCGCGGCAGCGGTCGGCGAGCCGGTCGTCGTTCATGGCCAGGAATCCGCCGATGTTCGCCAGCCCATCCTTCTTGGCGCTGAAGGTCGCGCCGTCGGCGAGCCCGAACATCTCGCGTGCGATCTCGCCCGGCGTGCGCTGCGCGTAGCCGCTTTCGCGCTGCTTGATGAACCAGGCGTTCTCGGCGAAGCGGCAGGCGTCGAGGAACAGCGGCACCCCGTGGCGATCGCAACAGGCGCGCACGGCGCGCAGGTTCGCCATCGAGACCGGCTGGCCGCCGCCGGCGTTGTTGGTGACCGTGACCATGGCGAGCGGCACGCGGGCGGCGGACTCCAGCGTGCGCTCGAGCGCCTCGATGTCCATGTTGCCCTTGAAGGGATGGATGGCGGCGGGCTCTCGGCCCTCGGGGATCACCAGATCGCGCGCCTCGCCATCGCTGTGCTCGACGTTGGCGCGGGTGGTGTCGAAGTGCGTGTTGTTCGGCACCACGTCGCCGGGGTCGACGGTCTCGGCGAAGAGGATGCGCTCGGCCGCGCGGCCCTGATGCGTCGGGATGACGTGCGCGAACCCGGTCAGCGTCTTGACCGCCGCCTCGAAGCGAAAAAAGGACCGCGACCCCGCGTACGATTCGTCGCCCCGCATCATGCCCGCCCACTGCGCCGACGACATCGCGCCGGTGCCCGAATCGGTCAGCAGGTCGATCAGCACGTCGTCGGCATGCAGGCGGAACACGTTGTAGCCGGCAGCGCCCAGCTTATCGGCCCGCTCGGCGCGGCTGGTGAAGCGAATCGGCTCCACGCTCTTGATCCGAAACGGTTCGATGATGGTGCGAAACTCCGCCTGCATCTGGCCCTCCTTCGCGGCGCGATCCTGGCACGCGCCGGCGGCCGGCGGCCAGGCCTCCGGTTGCCCTACGCCGCTCACCACGGCGCGGATGTCCGCGCGCTGACCGGCCGCCGACTCCTCCCTCCTTATGGTTCCCCTGCTAAGGGGGGCGGCGCAGCCTCAATCCGAAACGGTATTCAAACCACGAAGAACACCAAGAGCACGAAGAGCACGGGGTTCCCGGCCCGCGTGGAGGGCGGCAGCATAACTCCCGATCGGTCGACCTGAGGGCAGTCTCTTCGCCGCGCCCCTGCGCGTTGACCGTCGTGGTCTTCGTGTCCTTCGTGGTAAGGGATTTTCTTCGCATCGAGAATGGCAGTGCGCTGAAAAAGGCCGCGCTCATCCTTCGACAGGTTCAGGAGAGCGGCGCCCCGCCCCGATTTCATTGTACTTTTCCGCTCACCCTGAGCCCGTCGAAGGGTGAGCGGCGGGTTTTCCAGGATCCTGCTAGAGGGTTGCGATCATGAAGCTCGGCTCGTTGAAGAGCGGCGGCCGCGATGGGACGCTGATCGTGGTCGACGCGGCGCTGCGGCGCGCGGTGCGCGTCGCCGAGATCGCGCCGACGTTGCAGGCGGCCGTCGAGCGCTGGTCCGCGGTGCGGCCCGAGCTGGAGGCGGTTTCGGCGCGCTTGAACGCGGGCCACCTGGACGGCTTTGCGCTCGACCCGCACCAGCTCGCGGCGCCGCTGCCGCGCGCCTACCAGTGGCTCGACGGCAGCGCCTACCTGAGCCACGCGCGGCGTATCCGCCAGGCCCGCGGTGGCGAGCTGGCGACCGAGCTGCTCAGCGACCCGCTCATGTATCAGGGGGTGTCCGATCCGTTGCTCGGTCCGCGCGATCCGATCGCCGCCGCCGACGAAGCCTGGGGGATCGACCTCGAAGCCGAGGTCGCGGTGGTGACCGACGACGTGCCGATGGGGGTCGATCGGCGCGCCGCCGCGCAGCACATCGCGCTGCTCATGCTGGTCAACGACGTCTCGCTGCGCGGCTTGATCCCGGCCGAGTTGGCGAAGGGCTTCGGCTTCCTCCACGGCAAACCGCCGAGTGCCTTTTCGCCGGTGGCCGTGACCCCCGGCGAGCTCGGCGCGGCCTGGCGCGACGGGAAAGTCGCTCGACCGCTGCACGCCTACGTCAACGGTACCCTGCTCGGCGCGCCAGAGGCCGGCGAGGGCATGCAGTTCGACTTTCCCGCCCTCATCAGCCACGCGGCCAGGACCCGACCACTGGGTGCCGGGACCATCATCGGCAGCGGCACCGTGTCGAACGACGACGCCAGCCGCGGCTATTGCTGCCTGCTGGAGAAGCGCGCCGACGAGCAACGCGCCGGCCTCGCCTCGCGCACGCCCTTCTTGCGCTTCGGCGATCGGGTGCGCATCGAGATGCGCGACGCCGCCGGCGGCTCGATCTTCGGCGCCATCGAGCAGCAGGTGTGCCGCGCTCATCCTCCGATGGGCTCAGGATGAGCGGAGAGTGCTTGTGCCACACCCGGTCCCGGCTGGTTCAGCCTGGACACGAGGACCACGCGTGAGCGTGCCCGCAGGTGCCCGCCCCGGCGCCGGGCGCGGCGGCGAAATGCCTTGCACCGCGCGTGGCGACCGGTCATAGAAAGCGCCGCGTATCCACGCCGCACCAGGTGGACTGAGCGCCGAGCGGGCAGTCCAATGAGGACGTGCGACACGCGTGATCCGGGGGAGAGGGAATGAGAGCGATCGGAGCAGCGGCGGCATCCCTATTGGTCGGCCTCGGGTGCGGCGGCGGTGGCGGCGCCCCGCCGGTGCCGTTCAGCAACCCGCCGGAGATGGTCAGCCAGGATGGCGTGCTGGCCGGCACGCTGACCGTCGCGCCGGCACAGGTGAGCGTGGCCGGGGAAGAGGTGGTCTTTCCGGCTCTCTACAACGGACTCTATATGCCGCCGGTGCTGCGCGTGCAGCCCGGCGACGTCGTCCGCCTGGTGCTGAAGAACTCGGGGCTGCTGTCGACCAACGTCCACTACCACGGCTTGCAGGTCTCGCCGTTGGGCGCCGGCGACAACGTCTTCCTCGACATCGAGTCCGGCTTCACCTTCCAGTACGACATGCCGATCCCGTCCGATCATCCACAGGGCCTGTTCTGGTACCATCCGCACTTTCACCCGCTGGTGAATACCGAGATCGCCGGCGGTCTGTCCGGCGGCCTGATCGTCGGCGACATCCTGGCGCCGTTCCCGCAGCTGGCCGACATTCCCGAGCGCGTCATGCTGCTCAAGGACCTGAAGACCGAGGACGGCCAACCGGTCCCCGATCCCGACCCCTCCGGCCCGACCAAACGCACCATCAACGGGCTCTTTCAGCCGCGCCTCGACATGCAGCCCGGCCAGCTCGAGTTCTGGCGCATCGGCAACATCGGCGCCAACATCTATTACCAGATCGAGTTCGACGGGCAGCCGTTCTACGTCATCGCCCAGGACGGCAACCTGCAGAACCAGGCGCTGCAGACCGACACGCTGGTGTTGCCACCTGGCAAGCGGCTCGAGGTGCTGGTGTACGGGCCGACGCGGCCGGGCAACTACGCCTTGCGCGCCGCGGCGTTCAACACCGGGCCGGACGGGGACAGCTACCCGGCGCAGCGCCTGGCCAGCGTGCGCTCGAGCGGCGAGCCGGTGACGCCGATCCCGATTCCGTCGACCTTCCCCATCGTGCCGGATCTGCGCGATCACCCGATCGATCGCCGGCGCACCATCGTCTTCTCCGACACGGCGAATCCCAACGAGTTCTTCATCGACGGCAAGCCGTACAACCACGACTGCGTCGATACGGTGGTCTTCCTCGGCGAGTTCGAGGAGTGGACGATCCAAAACACGGCGCAGGAGCGGCACGTGTTCCACATCCATCAGCT
This sequence comes from uncultured Binatia bacterium (SeqCode), assembly GCA_964475125.1. Lineage (GTDB taxonomy): Bacteria > Desulfobacterota > Binatia > HRBIN30 > CADEER01 > CAYYWP01. Next base: position 13,545 of record CAYYWP010000027.1, read on the forward strand.
CGACTTCCAGGTCACGGCGATCAACGGCGTGGAGCAGCCGTTTGTCGGTTATCAGGACACCGTCGACCTGCCGGCAGCGCCCGACGAGGACCATCCGAGCTCGGTGACCGTCATCATCCCCTTCGACAATCCGGTGATCGTCGGCGAGTTCGTCTACCACTGTCACATCGTGCAACACGCCGACCAGGGCATGATGGCCAACATCCAGGTCGTCGACCCCGCCGCGCCGCCGCCCGTCATCCACCGCTGCGACGAGCCGCACGGGCCGCACGGCGGATGAAGCCCCGCCGCGGGCAAGGAGCAGGGGCACGCTGCACGAGGTGGAAGGAGACGCTCGGCGCGGCGGCGGTGATCCTCGCCATTGCCAGCGCCGCCTCGACTGCCGGCGGCGACGCGTCGGCCACGGGATCGCCCGGCGCCTGGGGACCGTTGTCGATCCTCGGCCGCAGCGTGCAACCGGGCGAAAGGCAGAAGCTGACATTCCTGCTCCTACCGTCGTTCGCCAAGAGCTTCCTAGACACCTTGGTCGTCGTCGTGCGGGGGGCCAAGCTCGGTCCGACGCTGTGCATCACCGCCGGCGTCCACGGCGACGAGCTGAACGGGGTGGAGATCGCGCGCCGCGTCTTCACCGCCACCGATCCAGCGCAGCTCGCCGGCACGCTGATCGTCCTCCCCATCGTCAACGCGGCGGGTTTCCGCAGCGGCTCGCGCTACCTGCCCGATCGGCGCGACCTCAACCGGTCCTTCCCGGGTAATCCTCAGGGCAGCACCGCGGCGCGGATCGCCCACGTCATGTTCGAGCAGGTGATCCGCCGCTGCGATGCGCTGGTCGACCTGCACACCGGCTCCCTCTATCGGACCAACCTGCCGCAGATCCGCACCGATCTCGAGGATGCGCGCGCCTTCGCCCTGGCGCGCAGCTTTGGCACTGGCGTGGTGCTCCATGGGCCCGGCCCGAAGGGCAGCCTGCGACGCGCCGCGCTCGACGCGGGCGTGCCGGCGATCATCTACGAGGCCGGCGAGCCGTCGCGCTTCCAGGAAGCGGAGATCGCCCGCGGCGTCGAGGGCGTCCGCCACGTGATGAGTCACCTCGGCATGCGCGAACGCGAGGCCTCGCCTCCGGAGTCGCGCGTGTACCGCCGGACGCGATGGATTCGCGCCCCGGCGGGCAGTGGGGGAATCTTCCTCGCCACCTGCCAGCTCGGCGATCACGTCGAGGAGGGGCAGGTGCTCGGCAGCGTCACCGATCCGATCTCCGACCAGCGGGTCGAGATCATCGCACCGCGAGCCGGATACGTCATCGGCATGGCGGTTCCGCAGGTGGTGCTACCGGGCTCGGCGGTCTTTCACCTCGGCTTTGACGACTCCCCTCGCTGAGGGGCCGCGGGTGCCGCGCACCTCTGCCGGGCGCCGTCGCCATAGACGTCAGACGTCGAGCTCGTCGTCGACGGCGAAGTCGGCCGGTGAGACCGATGCGGACCCGTGCCAGCCGCCGGTGCTTGACTCCGGCGCCGCGCCTGACGATGAGTTCCAGCGCATGCGCGAGCCCGAGGAGCGCCGGTCAGGGAACGCAGGGTGGTCGGGGGCGGGGCGCTGGGCGCGGCTCAGCAGCGCCACGCGCGAACGCGTCTTTCTGCTCAACCAACGCCGGCGGATACGACGCATCGCGCGCTTCCACCGCCCCGCGGCCGGTGCGGCAGCGCTCGCGGCCGCGCGCGACAAGGTGCTGGTGTTCGCGGTGACGGCCGGGCGCACGGGGACGACCTACCTGGCGCGCCTGCTCGCCGCCTGCCCGCAGACCACCAGCTTGCACGAGCCCGGGCCGCACTTCGGCTACTTCCTGCGCCAGGTGCAGCACGCGCCGGCGCTGGCCCGGCAGTTCTGGCTCGAGTACAAGCTGCCGGCCATTGCCGCCGTCGCCACGCCGCGTTACGCCGAGATCAGTCATCTGTTCGGCAAGGGCTTTGTCGAGGCGCTCCTGGCGCTCGAGATCGTGCCGCGCGTCGTGCTGCTGCGCCGGCCCCCGCGGCTGATCGCGGCCAGTTGGCTGACGCGGGGCGTCATTCCGGCCCGCACCAAGCTCGGCCTCAAGATTCACCTCCATCCCGGCGATCCTGGAGTGCTGCCGTTTCCCGGCTGGTGGGCGGCGAGCGACTACCAGCTCTGCTACTGGTACGCGCTCGAGATGGAGCGCCGCCAGCGGGCGTACGCCGAATTGCTCGGCGCGGCCGGCGCCACCGTCGTCGACGTGACCGCCGAGGAGTTACACGACCCCGCGCGGTTTCTCGCCGTCGCCGAGACGCTCGGCGTGCTCGACCGCGACGCCGACCGCGCCGATCTGCTGCGGCGTCACGGCGAGCTCTCGGCCGTGATCCACAAGGCGAATACGCGCCCGCCGCGGGCCGCTCGGCCCGCCGAAGAAGACGCCGTGTGGCAGGCCGCCGCGGCGGCCGCTCCGTGGCTGCGCGGCGAGGTGGAACGGCGCTACCCCGCGTAGCGGACGAACCGCGAGCGGATCTTTTCGATTGTTCGACGCCGCTGGCGGTGGTAGGCGGGATATAGGTTCACAGTCACGCCGCCCTGAGCGGGGCGTTCGGCGAGAAGGCGGAGCGAGCTTCGCGGTCGCGCCGGAAGGAGCAGCACGATTTCCCGCCAGCGGATGCATGGCGCGATCGTCGCGATCGGACTCGCGATGAGCACCGCCGCACCGCGGCCCGGCGCCGCCGGACAAAGCTGCCAACAACTGACCGACGTGTTCTCGGCGACGTTGCTGGCGCAGACGAGCGGAGTGAGCAGCGATTCGGGCACCTGCGGCGGCGCCGGGGCGCCGGAGGTTGAGTTCCAGTACTTCGCGCCGCGCGCCGGGACCTATCGGATCGATACGATCGGCTCCGGCTTCGACACCGTGCTCTACGTGCGCAGCGCTGCCGAGGTGGAGCTCGCCTGCAACGACGACCTCGAGCCCGGCGTCACCGCGCAGTCGCGCGTGACGCTGGCCCTCGCCGCCGGCGAGATGGTGGTGATCACGGTCGACGGCTTCGGCAGCGAGGGCGGCGGTGTCGTCTTGCGCATCAACGGCAACTGCCCGCAGTCGGGCACCGGCGACCCGCGCGACCTCGGCAGCCCAGCCTCCGTCGCGCTCAGCGGCGCCACCACCTGTGGTTCCTTTCTCGCCGCCGGCGCGAGCTGTGGCGATGGCGGCGCCAACGCGCCGGATGCGACGTTCCTCTACACCGCCCCGACCGCCGGCACGTATGTCATCGACACCAGCGGGTCGAGCTTCGATACGCTGCTCTCGGTCCGCGCCGGCTCGTGCAACGCCATGGAGCTGGCGTGCAACGACGACATCGAGCCCAACGTCAATTCGCAGTCGCGTGTGACCCTGCCGCTGGCCAGCGGCCAGCAAGTCCTCGTCGCGCTCGACGGCTTCGGCACGGCCAGCGGGGCCTTTGCCCTCGCCATCAACGGCACGCCGTTCACCCCCACGGTGACGCGCACCCGCACGCCGACCCGCACCGCCAGCCAGACCGCGACCCGGACCACGACCGGCACCGCGACGGCGACGCGCAGCGCGACGCCGCCCCGCACCGTAACCGCCACCGCGAGTGTCACGCGCACCGCCAGTGCGACGGCGCTGGCGACCGCGACGCGCACGGCGACGGCGACGCGCACGCTCTCCCCGACGCGCACGCCCAGCGTGACGCGCACGGGATCGGCGACGCAGACGGCGACGCGGACTCTCACCGCGACAGCGACCGCGACGGTGACTCCCTCCGGCACGGCGAGTCACACGCCAACCGCGACGCCGACGCCCACCCACACCACCACGCCAACACCGACGGCGACACCGACGCCGACAGCCTCGGCATCGGCCAGCGCTACGCCGACGCACACCGCGAGTGAGACACCAACGCCGAGCGCGACGCCGACGATTCGACCGCCCAATGCCCCGTCCGACCTGAGCTGCCGAGCGGAGCTGGGCACCATCGGCTGGGTGATCACACTCGAGTGGGTGGATACCTCGTCCAACGAGACGGAATTCCACCTCGAGCGCGCGATGGACGGCGCGACCTTCGCCGAGATCGCCACCGTGCCGGCGAACCAAACCACGTACGTGGAAGGGCCGGTCGACGCTGGGGTCACGCGGTCGTACCGCGTGCGCGGTCACCGGCACGCCACCGATTCGTTCTCCGATTACAGCAACACCGTCATGTGCGCGACCACCGCGCCGACCGGCACCGCCACCCCCTTCGACACGGCCACGCCGACCGTGACACGCACCGCCACTCCACCGTCCCTCGCCGCGGCCTTCTGTCGCCCCGGCCGCTTCGGCGTCATGGTGTGCAAGATCGATTTCGAGCACCTGCCCGACGGCAGTGTGCCGCGCCCGCTTTCGGATGTGATTCGCGACCAGTACCTGCCGGCGACGGGCGTGAGTTTCCCGGCCGGCCGCTGGGTGGCACTGCCAGGCGCCGGCACCAGCTCACCCAGCCTGGCACTCATCAACGCCAACAGCGGCGGCGAGCAGGAGTTCAACAGCGGGCCGTTGCACATCCGCTTCACCGGCGTGCGGGTGAAGCGCCTTGCCCTGCGCGTCGGCCTCGACCAACGCAGCAGCGGCGTGCGCCCGGTGCTCACCGCCTTCGACGCGACCGGTACGCGGTCGGGGTCGACGACGGGCGCGGTGTTTGCCGATGGCCCGACCCGGATCGATCAGCTCATCGAGGTGCGCCCGTCCGACTTCTCCATCGCGCGCGCCGAGCTGCTCTTCGACGGCGATACGCCGGGCGCCCGCAATGCGCTCGAGGTGATCGATGACTTGATCATCGAGCTCGATGGCGGTGCCCCGTGTCCCCCGGGGGGTGAGAGCGATCCCCCGCTGGTGAGTATTTTCGCCCCCTTCGACGGGCAGGTCTTCAATAGCGCGAACCTGCCCGAGCTCCGCGGCGCAATCGAGGAGCGGTCGGGGACGCTCACCAGCGTGCGCGCCGAAGTAGTCGGGGCGGGCGGCAGCTTCGCCCTCGATCTGGGGCCGTACGTCCGACAGGATGCGACCGATCCGACGCGCTTCACCTTCGCCGTCCGCGACGTCACCCTGTTCGACGGGGCCACCGATATCACCGTTCGCGCGCTCGACGCGGCGTGTCCGTCGAATCGGGGGGAGACCTCGTTGCAGGTGATGTTCGAGTCGCCGCCGCCGGATCTGAACTTGTACGCTCTTGCGCTCGAGATCACGCAGACCATCCAGGACGCGTTACAGGTCCGCGCCGTGCCACTCGAGGGATCCGATCCCTCGCTGTTCCGCCCGCTGCTTTATGGCGCCGGCGTGCCGCTGGTGGCGGGCAAGCTCACCGCCGTGCGCGCCTACCCCGGCATCGGCGACGTGCCGGCGTTGCTGCGCGGCGTTCCGGCCGAGCTGCGCGTCCGACGCGGCGGGACGGAGGTGCGATTGATCGCCGACCCGATCTCGATCGATCCGACGGACACCGTTCTCACCGGCGGCGGACTGCTCGACATTCAGCGCACGGTCGAGCGCAAGCGCGCCGACTTCACCAAAGGCTGGTACTTCGTCCTGCCCCTGTCGTTGACCGAGGCGGGGCAGATCGATTCCCTCGAGCTGCGCGTGAACCCCACGGATCTCCTCGGGCCGCGCGAATGCACCGGCTGCAACGACGCGGCGAATCGGCTGACGGTCGCCGACATCCCGTTCCGCGCCTCAGGGCAGCTCGCCGTGCGCGTGTTGCTGGCCCGCGACGTCGACACCAACCTGCAGCCGAGCGCCGCCGCCGGGCCGCGGACCCTGTGCGACTCGCTGCACAAGACCTACCCGGTGCGCGAGGGGTGCGGGAGCGATCCGGGGGCCGGCATCATCGTGTCCAGTGTGCCGGCCGAGTACAGCTCGCGCGGCTGGGGCCCGAGCACCGACACCGGCCGCATCCTGCGCGACCTGGCGTGCAAGCTCGGCGGACGAGGTTGGCGGGGCAACGTCTATCGCCAGAACCTGACGCTGGTCGAGCAGGCCGGCGTGCTGAATCAGGGCTTCGGTCAGGGGCTCGGCGGCAGCGGCTGTGCGGTGAGCGCGGAGGGCGACTGGCCGACCACGGCGCAGGAGATCGCGCACTCCTGGCTCCTCTGCCACTTGCCTTGCGGCAAGCCGCCGGATTTGTGCTCAGGGGTGCCGCGCGCCGACGGGCAGACCGGCGACGAAGGCTTCCACACCCGCCGATTCACCGTGCTGCCCCGCACCGCGTGGGACTGGATGACCTACTGCGACGACTACAGTGACCCGCCCGACTTCAACAATTGGGTGTCGGCGTATGTGTATCGCTACCTGCACAACAGCCTTGATCGAGGCCAACCGCTCGGCTTCTTCAGCGACGCGCTGCAGCAGGAGCCGAGCGAGTATCTGTTGGCCAGCGGCTCGATCGCCAACGGCCAGGCGGCCGTGCTGGATCCGCTGTACCGCCTCAGTCTCGACGACCCCGAACCGGCGTCGCCGGCGGGCCCGTATGAGCTGATGCTGCTCGACGCCGGCGGGGCGACGTTATTGGCGCGCTCGTTCGCGGCCGAGGAGCTGCCGGCCGAGGCCGGCCTGGAGACCTTCCACGAGACGATTCCCTTCGTGCCCGGCACGCACCGCGTCGTGCTGAAGCGCGGCGGGCTGACGTTGGCCGAGCGGGTCGCCAGCGCCAGCCCGCCGAGCGTCGCCATCGACGCGCCTCTGGGGGGCGAGTCGGTGGCGGCAGCCGAGCAGCTCGAGATCGCCTGGACGGCGAGCGATGCCGACGGCGATCCGCTGGTCTTTCTGGTGCAGTACAGCGCCGACAACGGCGCGACCTGGCAGACGATCGGGGTCGACCTGCCCGACAGCGAGCTCGCGATCGAGGCGCGACAGCTCGCCGGCGCCAGCGCCGCGCGCGTGCGCGTGCTGGCCAGCGACGGCCTGCAGACGGCGATGGCGGAGTCAGAGCCGTTCGAGGTGGCGCGCAAGGAAGCGTCGTTGATTCTCTCCGGGGTCACCGACGGCGAGCGGGTTCTGCCCGGTACCATGCTCGCCTTGCGCGCCGACTATCTCGACGTGGACGGTGACGTGTTCGAAAACGCGGACTTCGTCTGGCGCTCCGACGCCGCCGGTGTGCTCGGCACGGGCGCGGAGATCGACGTGGCCGCCGATGCGCTGCCACCGGGAGAACAGCTGATCTCGGTGACCATCCCCGGCAAGCTCGGTCCACCGCTCAGTCGATCGGCGACCATCCTGCGCGTGCCGCGCCTCGGCGAGCTCACCTGTCGGGGCGACTGCGACGGCGACGGCGTCGTCGTGATCAGCGAGCTCGTCCGCGGCGTCGGCATAGCGCTCGGCGAAACGGAGCTCGAAATCTGTGTGCTGCTCGACGCCGATCGCAACGCCCAGGTGGCCGTCAATGAGCTGATCCTCGCCGTCGGCCGGGCCCTGAACGGCTGCTGAGGTCGGGTAGGCACGAGGTGGCGCCTCAGCCTGCGCGACGATCTGGACGGCGATGGCCGGGTCCATTTCGACGCGGTGGCGAAGGCCTGCCGGGCGTGTGCGGCACCCGTTGACAAACCCGTGCAGCTGCGTCCATGCAGGTGATGACGAGCGAAGCGGAGTGGTCGCGAGGCTTTCGGGCATGTGTAGCTCGCCCAAGGAGGCTTTCATGATCGGCTACGGATTCCGGATCGCCGTGATGGCGGCCCTGTTGGTCGCCAGCCCGCAGGTGGCAGGTGGCGGGCCGTTGCAGGACTGTTGCTCTGCGAAGGGGGCCTTCTGCACGCTGCCGTTTGTCGGCGGCAAAGGCGCGTGCACCGCCGCCGGCGGCCAGCTCTTCCGCGCCAACGCGTGTCTGCGCACGCAGGAATGCGGGGTGGCGCATCAGCTACCGGCCAGCGCGCGTGTCCGCGTGCAGGCGCCGGCGAAGATCGACACGGTGCCGATGCAAGGCGCGGGCGACATCATCGAAACGGAGATGCTCGAGTTGCGGCTGCAAGGCGTCGGACCGGTGCTGGGGCCGAGCAGTCTGCAGAAGCAGCCGTCCCAGCCGGCGCCGGGAATGGTGGTGCCGCTCATGCCGCCCGCCCCTTTTCCAGCCGAGAGCTTCTTCGACGTCTTCTACGAGCTCACGATTCCGGACCTCGGAACGGTACACACCACCACCGCGCAGCGCCTTACGGCCGAGGACATCGGCGAGTTTCTGCCCATCGGCGTTGCGTACCGGTCGATCAACGCGGCGGCGCTGTTTGACGCGCACGGGGACGAAGTCGGAGAGCTGATCGAGCTCGAGCTGACGTTCCTCGAACCGGCCGATTCCGACGGCGATGGCGTGGTCGATAGCGGCGACCTCTGCCCCGCGACGATGCCGCAAGCCATCGTCGACGACAACGGCTGCAGCGTCGAGCAATTGTGCCCCTGTCCTGCGCGCAGCCACGGGCAGCACGTGCGCTGTGTGGCGCATGCCGCGCGCCGGCTCCGCGCCGCCGAGCTGATCACCCAGCGCCAGTTCGCCGCCTTGGTGAGACAGGCCGCGCACATGCCGTGCGACGACGTTGGCGCGCCGACGTCGACGGCCACGCCGACGCCGACCGACACTCCCGAGCCGACGCCCTGTATGTGCCCGAACGTCTTCATTCCGGTTTGCGGGTTCGACGGCGTCACCTATAGCAACGCCTGCTTTGCTAACTGTGCCGGGGTCGCCGTCGCCTGCCCCGGTTTGTGCCCCTGCCCGTTGCCATAGTCTGAGCGGCCTTCTCCGAAAGGCGTGATCTGCTGCGCGCTCGTCGCGACCGGCGGCGTGCCGGTGCAGGCAGCGCTTGACAGCTCCCAGCAGGCCTGCGGAGTGTCTTCGGGAATGGCGATGGACCGCTCTTCAGCCGCCTCACGCGACGCGCGCGCCGACGTTGATGCGAGCAGTGTGGGACACCTGGTTCGTGGCCCTGTGCCCAGTCATACGGTGGCGAGGCGAGGGGCGGGTCGGCGTCGGCGGAGCTGAAGCGAAGCGATGAAATGCCCGGCGTGCCAGACCGAGAATCTGGCCGATTCGCTCTTCTGTGAAGAGTGCGGTTCGGCGCTGGAGTCCGCCTGCCCGGCCTGCGGCGCCGGCAATCGGCCGAACGCCAAGTTCTGCCGCAAGTGCCGGGCCGAGCTCGGAGGGTCGTCCGGCGTGGCGAGGTCGTCGCTCGCGGTCCAGGCGCCGGCAGCTCCCATCCCGCTCTCCTACACGCCCAAACACCTCGCCGAGCGGATTCTCACCTCGCGCGCCGCGCTCGAAGGCGAGCGCAAGCAGGTCACGGTGCTGTTCGCCGACGTGAAGGGCTCGATGGAGCTCGCCGAGCAGCTCGACCCCGAGGAATGGTCGCAGATCATGCAACGCTTCTTCACGATCCTCGCCGACGGCGTCGAGCGCTTCGAGGGTTTCGTCGACAAGTTC